>CAJTOE010000075.1 GCA_910577805.1 uncultured Oscillospiraceae bacterium
GATCTGCCCCACCAGGGCGAACACCGCCGGGATGGCCTGAATGCCGATTTCCCGGCCGTCGGGGTGGACCAGGGCGCGGGTCCGGTGCCGGTCGTCCTTCACCATGCCGAAGGCGGGGGCTTGCAGGTTCATCCGGGCCAAGACCTCCGCGGCGATTTTTACGTGCTGTTCGCCGCCGTCAATCAGCAGCAAATCCGGCATCCGGGCGAATTTCTCGTCCCCCTCCAGATACCGCTGGAACCGACGGGTGAGCACCTGCTCCATGGACGCGTAGTCGTTGGGACCGGTCAGGTCCTTGATTTTGAACCGGCGGTAATCCCGCTTCAAGGGCCGTCCGTCCTCATAGACCACCATAGACGCAACCATATCGTCCGCCCCGGTGTTGGAGATGTCGTAGGACTCAATACGCCGGGGCGGATGTTCCATGCCCAGCATCCGCCCAAAAGCCTCCAGAAGCTTGTTCTGCCGCTCCTCCCTGGTGGTGGCCCGCAGGACCTCTTCCTGGGCGTTCTGGTTGGCCAGCTTGACCAGGTCCATCTTGGCGCCCCGCTGGGGGGTCAGCAGCTCCACCCGGCAGCCCACCTGCTCCGACAGCATCCGCATGACCGGCACCTGGTCGTCCAGCTCGCAGGGCAGGCACACCTGCTTGGGCAGGCGGGGGCGGCCGATATAATACTGCTTCACCAGAGAGGACACGATATCCTCCTGCCGCTCCTCCACTAGCCGGTCCAGCAGCTCCATATCCTTTGCTGCCAGCTCTCCGGAAACATAGTGGAGGATGACAAAGCAGCTCTTGGCCGGCCCCTGGAAAAAGCCGATGACGTCCGTGTCCGCCAGGGACCCGGCCACCACCTTCTGCCGTTTGCCCAGCAGCTCGATGGCCCGCAGCCGGTCCCGCAGCTCCGCCGCCCGCTCAAAGCGCAGCTCCTCCGCCGCCTGCTCCATCTCCGCGGACAGGTCCGTCAAGACCTCCTGAAAGCGGCCCTCCAGCAGGGAGACCGCCTGGGCGATGGCCTCCTGGTGCCGGGGGAGCAGGTCGTCTCCCCGGCAGTAGCCGTCGCACTGGCCCATGTGGAAGTTGAGGCAGGGCCGCTCTTTTCCAACGTCGCGGGGGAATTTTTTTCCGCAGGTGGGGAGCCGCAGCGCCCCCCGGAGCGCGTCCAGAATCTCCTGGGTGCCGTGGCGGCTGGCGAATGGCCCGAAATACCGTGCGCCGTCCTGGGCCGCCTTGGAGGCCAGGGAGAACTGGGGATAGGTTTCTTTGACGCTCAGGCGCACATAGGGATAACCCTTGCCGTCCTTGAGCAGGATGTTGTACCGGGGCTGGTGGCGCTTGATGAGGGAGCACTCCAGCACCAGGGCCTCGAACTCGCTGTCGGCAATGATCACGTCAAAGTGGTCGATCTGCGACACCATGGCCCGCGTTTTTTCCGTATGGGACGCGGAGTCCTGAAAATACTGGCTCACCCGGTTTTTCAGGGCCTTGGCCTTGCCCACGTAGATCACCGTATTTTTCTCGTCCTGCATGATATACACCCCAGGCTTCAGGGGCAGGCTGTGGGCCTTGTCCTTCAGCTCGTCAAAGGTCAAGGAAATCACCTCCGGATTGGGAAAATAGTAAAAAAGGGCGCCGCGAAACGCGGCGCCCTGTGCGGTTGGATGTGTACGGCTTACTCAGTGAAGTCCGAGGAGATCATCTGGTAGAGAGCCTCTACCGCCTGCTTCTCGTCGGGTCCGTCCGCAATCAGCTTAATGGGAGTGCCCTTCACGATTCCCAGAGAAAGCACACCCAGCAGGCTCTTTGCGTTGACCTTTCGCTCGTCTTTTTCCACCCAAATGGAACTCTTGAACTCGTTCGCCTTCTGAATGAAGAACGTCGCGGGTCTGGCGTGCAGACCAACCTGGTTGTTCACAACTGCATCCTGACTATACATAATTTCTGTACCCTCCACACTCAAACCAAATTATAATCTGACTTATAATTCTGTGCTTAAAGCATATCAAATTTATGCCCGTTTCGTCAACGGCATTTTCAACAAATCGGAATGGGTCTGGTATCGCGGTCTTTATAGGGTTTTGCACAGCATCGCCGCTCCAACCACGCCTGCGTCGTTGCCAAGAGCCGCCCGGACCAGCTTTGGCGGATGCTCCGGGTCGAAGCAGCGGTCCGCGATCATCTCCCGCAGAGGCAGCAATAAAAGCTCGTCTTCCGCGTTGCTCACGCCGCCGCCCAGGCAGATCACCTCCGGCTGGAGTACATTAATCAGACACACCAGTCCCTGCGCTAACCAGTCCCGGTACTCCTCCAGAACTGCCAGGGCGGGGCCGTCGCCCTCCAGCGCGCCCTGGAAGGGGGTGCGTCCGGTGACCTGGTCGATTTCCTGGCTGCACAGCCGCCACAGTGCGCTGTTGGGATGGGCCTGCATGGCCTCGCGGGTCTGGCGGATCAGGGCGCTGGCGGAGCCGTAGGTCTCCCAGCAGCCCTTCTGGCCGCAGCCGCAGGGCCGTCCGCCGGGTTCGATGGGCATGTGGCCCACCTCCATGCCGGAGTTGGCAAAGCCCGTGAAGAGCTTCCCCCCAGAAACCATGCCGCCGCCGATGCCCGTACCCAGGGTAATGACCACCGCCGGGTCGCAGCCCTTCGCCGCGCCCGCCCAGTACTCGCCGATGGCGGCGCAGTTTGCGTCGTTGCCCAGATAGACGGGCACGTTCCACACGGCCTGGAACATCTCCCGCAGCGGCACGTTCCGGTCGGAGAAGGGCATATTGGGATTATGTACGAACAGGCCGGCCTGGTTGTCCACCGCGCCGGGCAGGCCGATGCCCACCGCCTCGATCTGGTCCTTGGGGGTGCCGGTCTTTTCGCACACCTGCTCCGCCAGCTCCACCAGATAGCCGCCGAACTGCTGGGCGGTCATATCCCTGGGCACCGGGCGGCTGGCCTTGTCCTGGATATGGCCGTCCGCGTCCACCAGACCGGCCACCAGATTGGTGCCCCCAACGTCGATTCCAATATAGTACATCAAAAGTCCTCCTTACTTCTGCGCTTGCGCTGCTATTCCGGCTGCTGCTCCTGGAACAGCCGGTCCATCCGCTCGGTCAGCTCCAGGGCGGCGTTGTGGCCCAGCTTCCGGTTGCGGTTGTTCATGGCGGCCACCTCTACGATGCTGGCCAGGTTCCGGCCCGGCTTTACGGGGATGGTGATGGAGGGGACCTGGATGCCCAGCAGCTCCTCGCTGTGCGTTTCCAGCCCCAGGCGGTCGTAGACCGCGTGGTCGTCCCAGGGCTCCAAATGGATGACCAGCTCGATCTGCTGTTTGGGCTTGACCGCCACCATGCCGAATAGCTGGGACACGTCAATCACGCCGATGCCCCGCAGCTCCATATACTGGCTGATGAGGACGGGGGCGCTGGCCATCAGGACTCCGTAGGAGGTAGCCTTGATGTCCACCGCGTCGTCGGCGATGAGCCTGTGGCCCCGCTTCAAAAGCTCGATGGCGACCTCGCTTTTGCCCACGCCGGACTCGCCCTGGAGCAGTACGCCCTCGCCGTGGACCTCCATCATGACCCCGGAGCGGGTGATCTGGGGGGCCAGGTGGTTGCCCAGGCTGGTGATGAGGGAACTCATAAAGGCGGAGGTCTGACGCTGGGTGCGCAGGACGGTGCGGTCGTACTTCCGGGCCATCTCCATGCACTCGTCCGTGGGGTCGATGCCGCGGGTGAAGATCAGGCCGGGCACCGGGTAGGCCAGCAGGCGTTCAAAGCTCTCCCGCCGCTGCTCAGGGGTCATATCCCGGACGAAGCTGCTTTCGGTCAGGCCCATGAGCAGAAGCCGCTGGGTGTCGAAATGCTCGAAGAAGCCGGACAGAGGCAGACCCGGACGGTTCACGTCCAGGGTCCAAAGGGGGACATTTTCGTAGTCAGTGCCTTTGTGGAGGATTTCCAGGTCAAATTCCCGGATGATCTCCCCCAGCTTGACGCTTTTGATTTTTTTCTCTTCCAAATTCCGCAGCGCTCCTCTCTGCTTTTGGTTTGTCCCCTTGAGTATACCGCAAAATTCCAATTTGCACAAGTGCGCAATGCGCTGAATTTCAATTTGGGGGGTGTGCGTCCCCCGCACCCTCCCCCTCATCCGTCACGCTTCGCGTGCCACCTTCCCCCGCCAGGGGGGAAGGCTTATCGTTGCGACTATCGAGACTACTGTGCAGTCAAGCAAGTGCCAGTGTTGGAGCCTTCCCCCTCACGGGGGAAGGCCGACTCCCCCTGTCAGGGGGAGATGTCGAGCGCAGCGAGACAGAGGGGGTAGGGGACCTGGCCGTTAGGCCAGACGGATGAGGGTGAAAAATCCCCCGTCAAAACGGAGGTAGCCGGTTTTGAATGATGTAGATTTTGTCGGCGGGAGACAAATCATCGTCATAGGCGACGCTGGCAATATCACGGATTGTCTGTGCGGATTCGCTGTATAGGAACTGGGTAAGCTGGTCCATATCCAGACCAGGGATATCAACTATGACTTTGCCGGAGCGGATTAGGTTAGCCAAGGTATTTTGTAAGAGCTTCATATTTGCCTCCTTCATAAAGCCGACGTTAATTTAAAAAGCGTTGTTGTTGTACTAAATTCATTATAGGTCAAAATACACCTAAAATAAACCGAAACTTTAAAAAGGTCATTTCCACCTAATACAAATAGGTCAATTTGACATACTCTAATCAGGTGATAGTATGTCAAAACTGAAAGAACTGCGCAAGAAAAAGGGCTTTACCCAAATAAAAATGCAGATGCTGACGGGAATCGACCAGAGTAACTATTCTAAAATTGAGCGCGGCAAGCGCTACATGTCCTTCGAGGAGTGCAAACGCATCGCTCTGGCTCTCGGCACCAGCATGGACTACCTGGCTGACCTGACCGACGACCCAAACCCCTATCCCAGGTCCGAAAAGAGCCAAGACGAAACATAAACTGTAACTTGTAGTGCAGAGCCGCCCTTTGGGCCGCACCACTTTACGAATTGAAAAATTATGAATAAACTGTTGACGCAAGGAGGAAAATATGCTAGAGTAAAAGAAATTTTTGCATATGGGCAGCTTTTAAGGAGAGAAAAATCATGGAACACAAACGTGCGCAGTGGGGCAGCAACCTTGGGTTTCTGCTCTCCGCAATCGGCTCGGCCGTGGGACTGGGCAATATCTGGGGCTTTCCCTATAAAATGGGCAAAAGCGGCGGCTTTACCTTTCTGGTAGTCTATCTGTTGCTGGCCGTCTTTGTGGGCTTTACCATTATGATTACGGAACTGTCCCTCAGCCGCCGCACCGGCCTGGGTATCATCGGAACTTACAATAAAGTCTCCAAAAAGTTCAAGTGGGTCGGCTGGCTGGGCGTGTTCTCCCCCTTCATCATCCTAAGCTTCTACAGTGTGCTGGGCGGCTACTGTGTGGAATATATTTTCATCAACATGGCCAACCTCTTCAACGGCGGCGACGCCCTGGGCCTGACCGGCTCCGACCTGTTCGGCGCCATGCTCACCGACCCCCTGGGCTGCCTGGGCTACACCACCCTGTTTATCGTCATCGGTTACTTCATCGTGCGGGGCGGCATCGAAAAGGGCATTGAGAAGTTCAACAAAATTGGTATGCCCGCGCTGTTCGTCATGCTGCTCATCATCATTGCCCGCAGCGTCACTCTGCCCCAGGCGGCGGAGGGCCTCAAGTTCATGTTCGTTCCCGGCTATGCCGTGCAGGCGGGCTTTATCCCCAAGGCCCCCAGCGTCCTGACCGTGCTGGCGACGGCCGGCGGGCAGATGTTCTTCTCCCTGTCCCTGGCTATGGGCATCATGTTCACCATGGGTTCCTATATGTCCAAGGACCAGAACATTGCAAAAAATTCCCTGGTCATCGTAGTGGCGGACACTATCGCCGCCACTCTGGCCGGTGTGGCGGTCATTCCTGCCGCCGTGTCCAACGGCATCCAGACGGGCGTTGCCCTGAGTGATATCAAGCTCAGTGGTCCGTCTCTGCTGTTCGTCACCCTCCAGGACGTGTTCCACGCCATGGGTCCTCTGGGTTCCCTGTTCGGCGTGATCTTCTACCTGCTGGTCTTTGTGGCCGCTGTCTCCTCCTCCATCTCCCTGACGGAGGTGATCGTCACCGTGCTGCTGGACTCCGCCCAGCTCCGGGGCAAGACCGCCCATCGGGGCCGCGTCACCCTGGGCGTTTCTCTGGCGATTCTGGCCGAGGCCGCTCTGGTTGCGGTGGATGGTCTGGGCAGCAACGGTCTGTGGGTCCCCGGCCAGGCTACCTTTGGCATCAACAACTGGAACGACTGCTGGCTGGACTTTATGGACTTCTGGTCCGAGGGCCTGGCAATGCCCATCGGCGCACTTCTGATGGCAATCATGATTATTGTGGAAGTGAAGCCCAAGTATGTGCTGGAGGAGCTGCACATCGGCTACTCCAACAAGCTGGACAAATTTTACAGCTTCTGTATCACCTGCATCGTGCCCATCGTCATGATCCTCATCCTGGCGGGGCAGTTGAACGACTTCCTCCAGCTGGGCTGGTTCGTGTAAAAAACGCGCAGGGGCGGCATTATGCCGCCCCTGCTTTTTTCATGCCTCCTCCGAAAGTTCCCCTTCAAACACGGTCCGGGCGGGACCGGCCATCCACACGGCCCCGTCCTCCCAGCACAGCTCCAGCTCCCCGCCTGGCAGGCGGACCGCAGCCCGGTCCCGGCACAGCCCTCTGGACCGCGCCGCGGCAAAGCAGGCGCAGGCCCCGGTGCCGCAAGCCAGCGTCACGCCGCTCCCGCGCTCCCACACCCGCACGTCCAGCAGGTCAGGCCGCAGCAGCGTCGCAAACTCCACGTTTACCCGCCCCGGAAAGGACGGACAGTTCTCCAGGAGAGGGCCTTCCCGTTCCAGGTCGATGGCGTCCGGGTCCCCGCAGAACACCACCGCATGGGGATTGCCCACCGACACCAGCTGCACCGGAAAAAAGCTCCCCTCCAGCCGGACCTCCCGGGGCGGGGACACCTCCGGCCGGCCCATGTTCACCGACACCCGGACCACCTGTTCCCGCCGGACCTCCAGACGCAATTCTCTGGGGCCTGCGTCCGTGTCGATGGTCAGGCATTGCTTTCGGGTCAGCTTTTTGTCGTAGACGTATTTCCCCACACAGCGAATGCCGTTGCCGCACATCATTCCGCGGGAACCGTCGGCGTTGAACATGTGCATGGAAAAATCCCCCTCCCGGCCGGGGCCTATGCAGATCAGGCCGTCTCCCCCTACGCCGAAATGCCGGTCGGACAGCCGCACGGCCAGGGCGGATAGTTCCTCCGGAAATGCTTCGAGGCAGTTTATGTAAATATAGTCGTTCCCCAGACCCTCCATTTTGGTAAATTGCAACGCGCCCACGCTCCTTTCCATTCATGGAAAAGATATGTGGGCGCGTTGTAAAAAATAACAGGGTAAAGAATCAGTGCGGCTTTTTCAGCTGCGCCAGAATCCAAAAGGTGACCGGTTTAAAAATAACATAGAGGCCATAGCCCAGCACTCCGCCGGCTACATTCGTGATCAAATCCGTAATATCTGAGGAGCGGTCAAAGAACGGCTGTAACAGTTCGATGCCCAGGCTCATACAAAAGCAGGAAAACACCGTCATACCCAATTTGGCCCGTTTGTTTTGGGTCAGCGGGAACAGGAATCCGAAGGGCAGAGTCATGATAACGTTCAAAAATACCTGTCTTAAAAAGTCCCCTCTTCCCAAAGAAACATCAATGAACGGAACCAGATTCATGGGTGTATAGGGGTGGTTCAGCATGAATGGGATGGATACGACCACCGGCATCATGGTAAAATAGAGGACCAAAGAGAGGTATGCGTACATGAGGGTGTTGACAAGCAGTCTGTCTCTGCCCTGTGTCCTCCACCTCCTGAAAAAGACGAAAATATATAGGAAAACCAATACTGTAAAATCTATTAAATAGTTTATCAGGTACTTCATTGCATCCCTTCTTTCCACTTACGGCCCTATTCAAATCCCGACTTGACACAGCCCAAGTATACCACCAATATGAATGACGTTCAACCCTCATTTACATTCGTCAAGCAGAGGTGAACTGTGGGACCCGACCCCCTGGGCGGGTCATTTTGCACAGACTTCTGCTCACCTCCAAAGCCTTCCCATTCTCTCCACGTTCCAAAAAAATTTCTAACCCCCATCTTGACAAGCTCAAACTATCGTGATAGTATGGGCGTGTAGACTATTGCAATAGTTTCAAAGAAAGGAAGTGGCTCTATGGCCGTCAAGCTGTTCGACTCGGAGCTGAAAGTCATGGACGTGCTCTGGAAGCAGGGCGATCAAACCGCGAAATCCATCTCCGAAATACTGAAAAAATCCATCGGCTGGAACCAAAACACTACCTACACCGTCATCAAAAAGTGCATTGCCAAGGGGGCCGTGGAGCGCCGGGAGCCGAATTTCCAGTGCCATGCCCTCATCCCCAGGGAGGAGGTGCAAAAGGCCGAGACAGAAGAGCTGATCGGAAAATTATTCGACGGCTCCCCGGACCTGCTGTTCGCCTCTCTGCTGGGGCGGCAGGAGCTGACCGGCGCGCAGATCGAGGCCTTGCGGCAGATGGCCGCGGAGATGGAGCGTGAGTCATGAGCCTGCTGGAACGCAGCCTCACCGGCGGCGGACTGGCGGTGGCTGTCATACTGCTCCGGGCCATAGCCATCAACCATCTGCCCAAACGGAGCTTTTTGGCTCTGTGGGGCGTGGTTCTGGCGCGGCTGCTCCTCCCGTACCGTATCCCTCTTCCCGTGTCTGTGCCCCTGCTACAGCCCAAGCTGCCTCCGGCGGCCGCGTACACCCCTGTGCCTAACATCACGGTGACGGTCATCCAGGCCGTCCCGGACGCGCCCGCACCCGCCCCGCTGGCGGAGGGCACCGCCGGTCCGGACCTCTGGCCTCCGCTCTGGGCGGCTGGCGCGGCGGCTCTGGCGCTGTTCTTCCTGGTCTCCTACCGCAAATGGCGCTGGGTCTTTCACACCTCTCTGCCGGTGGAAAACCCGTTCACAAAAACCTGGCTGGCGGAACACCCCCTGCGGCGGACCATCTCTGTGCGTCAGTCCGACCGCATTGCCGCCCCCCTCACGTACGGCCTGCTGCGGCCTGTCATTCTGGTCCCGGCGGCGCTGGACTGGACGGACCATAAAACCCTGCAATACGTGTTCGCCCACGAGTATGTCCACATCCGCCGGTTTGACGCCGCGGTCAAGCTCCTGCTGGCCGGGGCGCTGTGCGTCCACTGGTTCAACCCCGTGGTCTGGGTCATGTACGTCCTGGCGAACCGGGATATGGAGCTGTCCTGTGACGAGGCGGTGGTGGGGCAGTTCGGCGGCGGAAGCAAATCCCGGCTGGACTACGTGCTGGCGCTGCTGGCTATGGAGGAACAGCGCAGCGGCCTGACCCACCTGAATTTCAGCAAAAATGCGATGCAAGAAAGGATTGAAGCTATTATGAAATATAAGCACGCGTCTATTCTGGCACTGGGCCTGACTGCTGCCCTGGTGCTTGGCGCAACGACCACATTTGCAGCCTTCGTAGGCCCATCTTCCATCGAAGAGCGGGACCGGCGGCTGAATGCAGAAGCTACCGTGGATGAGGGCGAACTCATGTCCTATGTAAACCCGGATGATGGAAAGACCTACTATAGCTTTGATGGCGGAAAAACCTTTGAAGCGATGACCGACGAAGAGTTCGAGCGGCGTTTCCCAGCCCCCAATGTGGAGTGGTGGACGTATGAGGAATACGCCGCATGGCTGGAGCAGGAGAAGATAAACCTTCAGGAAATGCTGGGGGAAAAGGGCTGGACCGGGGGGAGAGGTGAGTTTATCTGGACCCAGGAAATGATCGATGAAACCATTGCCCTGTATGAGGACATTCTGCAGGAAATCAAAGAGGGCAAAATGTATTCCAAATCCGTTGACGGCTCTGACGATATCATGATGAGCTATAACCCGGCGGACATTGCGACAACGGACGAGAGGGACTTTGCCGCAGATCGCAGCATTTATGAGCCATTCGGGCTGATTTGGAACGCAAAAGACGAAAAATTTTATTTCAAAGGGGAAAAAGTCCGCTATTTCTACGACGGCGTGGAGCTGGAGGACGGCGCGGCGGTGCGCCGGGAGTATCTTTGCGACTCCGGCACCGTGGATGTCTACACCGTCTGGGAGCCGAAGGACAACGGCGACGGCAGCTATGACCCCTTTGGCACTCTGGCAGACGTAAGGGCTTACAGCCAGGAGGAATTCAATAACCGGAAAATCGCATCCAAGGTGAATCCGGTCCAGGAGGCCACCGCCACAGCGTATGCCGGGTCTTTGACGGAGGGCAGGAGGTTTGAAGAAATTTTCGCCCAATACAAGGCCTACGGCGTCACGTACCGGGAGGGCAGCGTCTATTACAACGGCGAGCTGGTCAACTGCTTTGCGGATGTGTCCAATACCGGAACATTTTCTTACGAATCCAAGACCAAGGGCGGCGAGGTGAATCTCCGCACGGTCTACGATAACGCGGGCAAGCTCACGGGCGTGGAGACCTTTACGGGTTCGATTCAGCTGACAGAGGGCGGATTATCCTGGCCTCTCTCGGAGTACCGCCAAATTTCGACTCTGTTCCAGGGCCGCAATCACCCCATCACCGGGCAGAAGATGGAACACACCGGCTTGGACATAAGCGCCCCGAAGGACACCCCAGTCCTGGCCGCTGCCGCCGGCGCAGTTACCGCCTCCGGCTATGACAGCAAGAACGGCAATTATGTGCTTCTCTCCCACGGAGACGGCCTGGAGACGTATTACGCCCATCTGACGGAATCCTCCGTCAAGCCGGGGGACACCGTGACCCAGGGTCAGACCATCGGCACCGTGGGCAGCACCGGCCAGTCCACCGGGCCCCACCTGCATTTTGAGGTCCGCCAGGATGAGGGCTGTCAGGACCCGCTGAATTATTTCCCGAATATGGAGTTTAAGTTTTAAGAAGCTTTTATTCGTAAAAGAGAGCGGCCCTTTGGCCTCACCCTCATCCGTCTGGCCTTCGGCCAGCCACCTTCCCCCACTAAGGGGAAGGCTTATCGGTGCGATTATCGATACTACTCCGCAGTTGGGTGACTGCCAATGTTCGCGCCTTCCCCCTTGACGGGGGAAGGTGGCACCGCCGCAGGCGGTGACGGATGAGGGTGAAAAAAGAGGGTGAAAAAAGAGGGTGAAAAAAGAGGGTGAAAAAAGAGGGTGAAAAAATCGTCATCCTGCAC
>CAJTOE010000076.1 GCA_910577805.1 uncultured Oscillospiraceae bacterium
AAGGCCTCCTTTGATGCAGGCGCTGCCGCCGCCATGGAGGGCGCTAAGAGCACCGAGAAAATCGCCGCCCGGATGGGCCGCGCCGGTACGGTGGGCGAGCGCAGCATCGGCTACGCCGATGCGGGCGCTTACGGCCTGGCGGTCATCTTTGCCGACGTGACCAAGAGCCTTCAGTTCTAATCGTTTTTAGGAGGAATAAGCGTTATGGATATCCTCAAGCAAGTATCGAACATCGGCATTGTGCCGGTCATCGCCATCGACGACGCCAGTAAGGCGGTCCCTCTGGCGAAGGCCCTGGCTGCGGGCGGTCTGCCCGCGGCCGAGGTCACCTTCCGCACCGCCGCCGCCGAGGACGCTATCCGGGCCATCGTTCAGGAGGTCCCCGAAATGCTGGTGGGCGCGGGTACGGTCATTACCACGGAGCAGGCCGACCGGGCTATGGCCGCAGGCGCGACCTTTATCGTAGCTCCCGGCTATGACCCCAAGGTCACCCAGCACGTGCTGGACAAGGGCGGCATCATGATGCCCGGCACCGCCAGCGCAGGCGAGATGCAGCAGGCTATGAACCAGGGCTGTCAGGTCATCAAGTACTTCCCCGCCGAGGCCAACGGCGGCGTGGCGATGCTGAAGAACATCGGCGCGGCCCTGAAAGGCGCTAAGTGGATGTGTACCGGCGGCGTCAGCGCCAAGAACGTCAACGATTATCTGGGCTACAGCCAGATCGTGGCGGTGGGCGGCACCTGGATGTGCAAAAAAGAGCTGATCGAGGGCGAGAAGTGGGACGAGATCACCGCCATGTGTAAAGAGGCGGTCAAGACCATGCTGGGCTTCTCTCTGGCTCACGTGGGCATCAACTGCGAGAATGAGGCCGAGGCCGGGCAGTCGGCCAAGACGTTATGCGCGCTGTTCGGCTTTGAGTACAAGCCGGGCAACAGCTCCATCTTTGCCGGAAGCGCGGTGGAGTGCATGAAGTCCCCCTATCTGGGCAAAAACGGCCACATCGCCATCGCCACCAACAGCCTGGACCGGGCGGTGTATCATCTGGGCCGTCAGGGCGTGGAGTTCGACGAGTCCACCCGTAAGCCCAAGGCGATCTATCTGAAGCAAGAGGTGGGCGGCTTCGCCATCCATCTGGTACAGCGATAAGCGCTATTGAATAAGCGCAAGAAGGAGGAACTTTCATCATGGCAAAAGTAGTGACCTTCGGCGAGCTGATGATCCGGCTCCAGCCCTATAACTACGAGCGGTTCGTGCAGGCGGACCATCTGGAATTTACCTTTGGCGGCGGCGAGGCCAACGTGGCGGTATCTCTGGCTAACTACGGCCTGGACGCGTCCTTTGTCACCAAGCTGCCCGCCCACGCCATCGGCCAGTGCGCGGTGAACTCCCTGCGCCGCTACGGCGTGGACACCAGCAAGATCGTCCGGGGCGGCGACCGCGTCGGCATCTACTTCAACGAGAAGGGCGCTTCCCAGCGGCCCAGCGTGTGCATCTACGACAGAGCCCACTCCGCCATCCAGGAGGCACAGCCCGCCGACTTCGACTGGGAGAAGATTTTTGACGGCGTGGACTGGTTCCACTTCACCGGCATCACCCCCGCCCTGGGTCCCAACGTGGTGGAGATCTGCCGGGAGGCCTGTAAGGCGGCCAAGGCCCGGAACATCAAGATTTCCTGCGACCTGAACTACCGGGGCAAGCTGTGGACCCGCGACCAGGCCCGTGCGGCTATGACCGACCTGTGCCAGTACGTGGACGTGTGCATCTCCAACGAGGAGGACGCCAAGGACGTGTTCGGTATCGAGGCCGAGGCCACCGACATCACCGCCGGTGAGCTGAACAAAGAGGGCTACAAGTCCGTGGCCAAGCAGCTGGCGGACAAGTTCGGCTTTGAGAAAGTGGCCATCACCCTCCGGGAGAGCAAGAGCGCCTTTGACAACGATTGGTCCGCCATGCTCTACGACGGGGAGAACTACTGCTTCTCCAAGCTCTACCATCTGCACATCATCGACCGCATCGGCGGCGGCGACAGCTTCGGCGGCGGCTTGATTTACGCCCTGCTGTCCGGCAAGGACACCCAGGCGGCGGTGGAGTTCGCCGTGGCGGCTTCCGCGCTGAAGCACTCCATCGAGGGCGACTACAACTTCGCCACCATCGCGGAAGTGGAGAAGCTGGCCGGCGGCGACGGCTCCGGCCGTGTGCAGAGGTAACTGCCCTATGAAGGAATTTATGGACCAGGATTTTCTCCTGGAAACCCCCACGGCCCAAAAGCTGTACCACGATTACGCGGAAAAGCAGCCCATCATCGACTACCACTGCCATGTGGACCCCAAGGAGATTTTTGAGAACCGCCGGTTCGAGAACATCTACCAGACCTGGCTGGAGGGCGACCACTACAAGTGGCGGGTCATGCGGTCCAACGGCGTGGAGGAGCGGTACATCACCGGGGACGCCAGCGAGCGGGAGAAATTCCAGAAATTCGCCGAGGCCCTCCCCAAGGCCATCGGCAACCCCATGTACCACTGGTGCCACCTGGAGCTGCGGACCTACTTCGGCTACCAGGGCGTGCTGAACGGCGAGACGGCCCAGGAGGTCTGGGACCTGAGCGAAAAGAAGCTGAAAGAGGACGGCATGGACGTGCGGGGGATCATCCGCCAGAGCAACGTGGCCATGATCGGCACCACCGACGACCCCACCTCCACGCTGGAGTGGCACAAGCGCCTGAAGGAGGACGCGTCCTTCCAGGCGACGGTGGCTCCGTCCTTCCGGCCTGACAAGGCGCTGAACATCGAGAAGCCCGGCTGGAAAGCGTTTCTCCAGGAGCTGGGCGCGTCGGCCGGGGTGGAGATCACCAGCCTGGAGACGCTGGAGCAGGCGCTGAAAAACCGGATGGACGCGTTTACCCAGGCCGGCTGCCGCGCCGCGGACCACGGTCTGGACTACGTCCCTTACCGGGAGGCTTCCCGGCAGGACGTGGATGCCATCCTGCAAAAGGGCCTGACGGACGAGGCCGTCACCCTGGAGGAGACGGAGCAGTTCAAGACCGCTCTGCTGGTGTTCTGCGCGGAGCAGTACGCCAAAATGGGTTGGGTTATGCAGATTCACTATAACTGTATGCGCAATCCCAACTCCGCCATGTTCGCCAAGCTGGGGCCGGACTGCGGCTTTGACTGCATGAACAACGTGAATTGCGGCGGGGCGCTCTACGCGCTGCTGGACCGGCTCTACCGGACCAATTCTCTGCCCAAGACGATTTTGTACAGCCTCAACCCCGGCGAGAACGAGATGCTGGACACTATGATTGGCGCGTTCCAGGGCACGGAGGCGGCAGGGAAGCTCCAGCACGGCAGTGCCTGGTGGTTCAACGACAACAAGACCGGGATGCAGGACCAGTTAATCAGTCTGGCGAACCTGAGCCTGCTGGGCAACTTTATTGGGATGCTCACCGACTCCCGCAGCTTCCTCAGCTACACCCGTCACGCTTACTTCCGCCGGATTCTCTGCAATCTGGTGGGCGGCTGGATCGAGAACGGGGAGTACCCCGCAGATATGGCCGCGGCCGGTGCGCTGATTGAAGATATCTGCTATCACAACGCAAAGCGGTATTTTGGTCTGTAAGACTGGAAGAGAGAACTCCCGGAGCGGGTGTATGCCTGCTCCGGGAGTGTTTTTGTAAGATGGAGGAGCACTTTGGCTTCCCCCTCATCCGTCACCGCCTGCGGCGGTGCCACCTTCCCCCGTGAGGGGGAAGGCTCCAACATTGGCACTCACTCAACTGCACAGCAGTATCGATAGGCGCAGCGATAAGCCTTCCCCCCCTGGCGGGGGAAGGTGGCTGGCCGAAGGCCAGACGGATGAGGGGGAGGGAAGCATAGCACTCCCCCCAAAACCAACCAGCTCAAAAACCCACACCGCCCGCCTCCAAATCCGGAGACGGGCGGTGTGGGTTTTATAAAGGGGGGTCAGGGACACAGATTCCATCAGCCCTCGCGCTTCTTATAGCCCTTGAGGACCATATACTCCAAGCCGAGGAACGCGGCGGCGGCGACTACGTCCACCACAATCAGAATCGTTCTCCACACGGGAGTCGCGGTAGCCTTCTCGTAGTTGGCCGGCTCATAGGCGCGGCTGTTGACGGTGACGAACAGGATGTTATGGGCGGACTCACGCATTGCCTGCTGGGCGCCGTTGGTGTCGCGGAACCGGATGTTGTTGGTCTCGGTCTGGTAGGACACCAGCATCAGGTCCGTGCCGTTGCGGATGGCCTGGTCGGCGCTCATGTAGCCGTACACGCCGAAGTAGTCGGTCTCCACGAAGCCCTGGAAGCCCCACTCGTCGCGCAGAACGGTCTTACACAGGGGGGCGCAGCCGCCGGCCCAGCGGTTGCCGATGTAGTTGAAGGAGGACATCACGGCCTCACAGCCGGAATCCTTCACGCACATCTCAAAGGGCTTCAGATAGATCTCACGGATGGCCTGCTCGTTGGACCAGGTACACAGCATATCGCAGCGGTTGCCCTCCTGGTCGTTCAGGGCGAAGTGCTTCATGTAGGAGTACACGCCGTGCTCCTTGGCGCCGGCAACCGCCATGGAGGCAATCGCGCCGGAGAGCATTCCGTCCTCGGAGTAATACTCGAAGTTACGTCCGGCAAAGGCGGTACGGTGGATATTCATGGCGGGGGCGTACCAGCCGGAGGTGTTCATCTCATTGGCCATCTGGCCGATGCTGTCGCCAAAGGCGTGGGCCAGGTCCTTGTTCCAGGTGGCGGCGATCATCACGGCGGCGGGGAAGCCCACGGAGCCTACGCCGGTGAAGTTGTTGTTGATGGAGGCAGGGCCGTCGTTATCGTTGGTGCGGACCTTGCCGATGCTTTCTACGGAGTTGGTCTGGTAGCCGCCCAGGGAAATCAGGGCGTTCATGTCATCCAGAGTCATCTGGTCCAGGAGCTGGTCCCACTTGGGATCGTCATAGGGCAGACCCCGCAGGTCCTTGAGCTGGATGCCGTTCTTCGCGCCGGTGGTGATGGGCGCGGCGTTGGGGTCCTCGTCCATGGCGGTGGCCTCGGCGGTGAGATAGTTGCTGATGTTATAGAAGCCCGCCTTGGACTCGGCGCTCATGCTGAAATTGGTGGGGGCGGCGGTGGCGGTGGTGTAGTTGGCGAAGCCGTCCGCACGGGACAGATAGGTCAAGCCGCCGTCGGCAAAGTCAAACTGGTTGACCGCAGCGGTCACGTCACTCTCACGCTTGTTGTTCTCGTTGTAGGTAACTTTTGCGCCCACGGTATAGGGCTGGGAGTCAATTACCGTATGGGAGTCCCGGTTGATGCTGATAACATACTCACCGGCGTCCAGCACGTAGCAGCCCGCGCCCTTGTTGTCGTAGGAGGCCATGTCCTCCACGGGGAAGGAGATGGAGACAGTCTCAGACGCGCCGGGCTCCA
Organism: uncultured Oscillospiraceae bacterium; assembly: GCA_910577805.1. GTDB lineage: Bacteria > Bacillota > Clostridia > Oscillospirales > Oscillospiraceae > Lawsonibacter. The sequence goes on from CAJTOE010000076.1 coordinate 5,438, forward strand.
GCATACCGGTCTTGGCAAACTCCACCAGATTGGCGGAGGCCTTCTCAATGCCGCCGTTCACATAGGGAGGATTGAAGTAGACCTCCACCACGTCCTTGCCGGCCACGGAGCCGGTGTTGGTGACGGTGACATCGAAAGCAATGGTCCCATTGCTTTCGGAGATGGGACCCATCTCCTGGGTAAAGCTGGTGTAGCTCAGGCCGTAGCCGAAGGGATACTGCACGGTCTTGTCGTAGTCGATCAAACCCTCGGCGGCGGCGGTTTCATAGAACTTATAGCCCACGTAAATGCCCTCGACGTAGTTGACGAAGTTGGGGATCTCGGTCACCTCGCCGCCGAAGCTGGAGCCGTGGTACACGAATTCCTCCATGTTGTCATACAGGAAGCTGCCGAAGTTGTTCCACCAGGGGGTTTTCTCCATGTCGTAGACATAAGTATCCACCAGATGGCCGGAGGGGTTCACGGTGCCCGCGACGATCTCGCCCAGGGCGGTGAAACCGGCCTGACCGGTGCCGGGGCAGGCAATCAGGCCCTTGATCTGGGGGTAGTTCTTCACCCAGCCCAGCTCGAAGGCGTTAGCGCCGTTGTAGACCACGACCACGTTGTCGAAGTTGGCGCACACCAGAGCCACCATCTCCTCCTCCCGGTTGGAGAGCTGGAGGAAGTGGTCACCGGCATCCCAGTCGCTGCCCTCGTTGAGGGTGTCATCATAGGTGCCCACATAGTAGGTGTTGCCCGCGCCGCTGCGGGAGGCGTAGCTTCCGTCCACCACGCTGAGCATATCGTCAGGCAGGTCCGCACCCTCGCCGCCGACGCGGGTGATGACAATCATGGCAGTATCGGAAAATTCTTTGGCGTTGTTGATAAGCTCGTCCGTGTACAGGCTGACGTTAGGCTCAGGCAGGGTCCAATCCTGGGCCCACATGCCTACGACGGGCCGGTCGGCCTTGTAGTTGACATAAAAGTTTTCCAGCTCGGTGTTGAGCTGAATGCCCGCGTTCGTCAAGCCCTGGAGCAGGGTAACGGTGGGATAGGCGTCGTTGAGCGCGCCGGAGCCGGTGCCGCCGTAGCAGGGGTTGGTGGAGGCCCAGCCGAATACGTTCAGCTTGGCGCCGCCGGCCAGGGGCAGGATACTGTCCTCATTCTCCAGCAGCACAATGCCCTCCTCCGCCATCTCGGTCACCAGTCTGGTGGCCTCGGCGGTGGTCTCCTCGGTGAGATAAGATGTTTCACTGATCAGATCCAGCATACTGGACATCGGGCCTGTGCAGATCAGGTTTGCCACGATGACCACGGCCAGGAACAGCGCCAGAGCGGCCTGTGACCGGACCAGGAATTTCTTCCCCTTGGACATCTTCCCGCACGCGACCATGGCCGCAATGGCCAGGACCAGGACCACGCCGAGAACAATCAGGTGGACTTTGATCATGTCAAGTACTTTCATGACATCATCCATGTTGATAGCTAACATTCTGATATTCCTCCTCTTTCACTCTATTTGGGCTGCTGGCCGGGCGGCGGACCCGTTCTCAGCCCTGTGCCCCAATTTATACCATAAAAGGGCGCCTTTGTGGGAGGAGTTGCGTAAACTGCCGTTTTTTTGCCGCACTCTGTTGTGGCAGTTGTCGTTTTTGTTAAATCTGGGCCGTCATTTTTGTATATTTCCACGAACGGGCAGTAAGACCTGCAAAACGAACCACTCCCGCTCCTGCTTCACGGTGACGATGCCGCCGTACTTTTCCGCCACGAACCGGATGCTTTTCAAGCCGTAGCCGTGATTGCTCTTGTCCTTCTTGGTGGTGACGGGCAGGCCCTCCCGAAAGCGTAAACTGTCCTGGCAGTAGTTCTCGAAGCGAAGCAGCACAAAATCCCGCCGGGAGGACACGGTCACATGGATCAGCCGCTTGGCCGGGTCGGCAATCTGCACCTCATACTCAATGGCGTTGTCCAGGGCGTTTCCGAACACGGCGCTCAGGTCCATCACGTCCATAAAGTCCAAAAGCGTCCCGTCGGCCACGCAGGTCAGGCTGATGTCCTGCCGGGCGCAGGCCAGGCTCTTGCTGGTCAGCACCGTGTCCAGCACCCGATTGCCTGTCTTGTTCTGGGCCTCGTAGGCTTTGATCTCCTCCTCCATCTGGTCCAGAAAGGCCGCCCGGCGGCCGGAGTCCGGCTCCGCCCGCAGCACCATGATCTGGTGCTTCAGGTCGTGGTATTTCCGGTTTATCATGTCCACGCTCTCCTGGGACATCTGGTATTGCTGGTAGTGGTTGTGCAGCACGTTCTGCACCGCCTCCAGCTCCCGCCGCACCCGTATCTGCCAGCACTGGAGATAGTGGGCGTATAAGATCGCCATACCGCCCAGGTCCATGATGGTCCGGATGTTGAAGATCTCCCCGCTGTAACGGCCGCTGAAGGGGGTGTTGACGGATAAAAAGCTCAAATTGCTGGCCCCAAAGACCGCCGCGCCGATGATAATGGCGGAGCTTAACTCCGGCCAGGTGATAGACAGGGGGGTGTTGTTGGTGGTGACCCGCTGGATGGAAAACCGGATGGCGAAAAACACGCCGCTGTAGACTACAAGCAGCAGGAGCAGCCAGTCTCCCCAGAAGCGGGGGCCGTCCAGCAGGAAAAAGCAGTGGAGCTGCCACACCAGGGAGGCGGCAAATTCCGCCAGCACGAAGGCCTGTACGCAGTAGTACAGCCCGTCCATCGGTCCCACGTCCCCGCACAGGACGATAAGCCCGTACATGATGCCCACCGCTCCCGCCATGCAGGGCAGCCAGAACACCACCGGCAGGCTTCCGGTGGCCACCAGAAAGACGGACAGGACCACCAGAAGCGCTCCGGCCTCCAGGGCCAGCCGCCAGCCCTCCACCCGGCGGCGCAGGGCCATCACGTACACCATGCAGGCCAGCCACTCCGCCAGCGCGGTGTACAGCCGGGGGATATCCGGGAGCTGGCTCATTTCAGCACCTCGCCCAGGTAGTTGGACACGGCCTCTAAAAACGCGTTTTTCCGGGGGCGGCTGAGCTTCAGCAGTTCCCCCCGGACCACCGCGCAGCCGTCCTGGACCCCGTCCACATGCTCCAGGTTAATCAAGTAGCTGTTGTTCCCCCGGAAGAAGTGGGCGTCAGACAGCCGCTCCTCCGCCTGGCGCATGGTGATGGTGGACACGACCTCCCCCACGGAGGTGTGGAAGGTCAGCACATGGTCCTGGCTCTCCACGTAGTAGATCTGCGCGGTGTCCAGCTTGCGCACCCCGCCCTTCACCGGCACGGCTACATAGGTCCGTTTGCGCTGCTTCAGCCGGGCGATGGCCCGGTTGAGCCGCTGGCTCAGGGCAAAGTAGCTCACGGGCTTGAGCACGTAGTCCAACGCGTCCACGGCGTAGCCCTGGATGGCGTACTGGGCCATATTGGTGATAAAAATGATAATGACCTCCCGGTCCACCCGGCGAATTTCCCGTGCGGCGGCCATACCGTCCAGGAACTGCATCTGCACGTCCAGCAGGATCAGGTCGAACTGGCTTTTGTACTGCTCCACCAGCTCGTCCCCGTCGGTGTAGACGGTCACCTCCAGAGCCTCGCCGCTCTCCTGGCGGTACTGCTCCAGATAGGCGCGCAGGGTTTCCCGGTCCTTGGGGTCGTCGTCTGCCAGCGCAAATCGAAGCATGTGTCATCCCCCTTTCTTTTCAGCTTTTCCAGCTTTCTTCCAGGCCGTACTATATTTGGATGCTGGATATTATTCTGACTTGTATTGAATCATACTTTTGGGGGATTTGCAACTTTTATTTTGGGAAAATATTTTTTGGGGGAGTTTTTCACCCTCATCCGTCACGGCTTCGCCGTGCCACCTTCCCCCGTGAGGGGGAAGGCGCGTACAATGGCACTTGCATGACTGCACAGTAGTCTCGTTAGACGCACCGATAAGCCTTCCCCCCTGGCGGGGGAAGGTGGATGGCCGCAGGCCAGACGGATGAGGGGGAGAGTGGCAAGGCAGAAGCGCACCTCCCACAAATAGAACAGCATTCTATATAGTATATCGGCCCCTTCAGAACATACCCTAATAATCTCCCCGGTAGTGTTTCAGCAGTTTCTTGGTCGCTTCCCGTTCGCCGCCGCTGACACCGGGGACCCAGCTCAGGTCCGTGTTCCAGGGGATGCTGTAGGGGGAGAAGTACTGCCGTTTCATCCGCTCATAAATCCCCCGGCGAAAGCGCACGTTATGCTCCGGATCATACCGCGTCCCGGAAATCCAGGTCCGGAACCCCGCCAAATAGCTCTCCACCAGCGCGTCCCAGGAGGTAAAGCTGCGCTGAATGACCCGGCCCGCCCGGCTGAACTCCCGGTCCAGCTCGTCGCGCCCAATCATTTTCACCAGATACATCATTGCCAGCAGCTGGGTTGCCCGGCACAGGTCCCAGCCGGACTCCCTGGGGTCCAGCCGCCCGGCCCAGCGGTCGGTCAGCTCATGGACCATGGCAAGGCCCTGCTCCCGGTTGTAAATACCCCACTGGTCCTCCAGGCCAGAGCGCAGGAACTTGACCTGCTTCCGGGTGCCGCGGGTCCCGGTAATCAGCGGAAACCCCTCCATCCCGTCAAAGGCGTGGGACCAGATGGCGTAGGTGGCCGCGCACCAGCACTCCAGATCGTTCCGGGGCAGCAGCGGGTCCCGTGAGGCGAAGAGGGCGGGGGCAAAGCGCCAGGTCCGCACCCCAACGACCCGGAACGTGACCAGGACCAGAATAAAAATCCAGGCGACGGCGCTCCTGCCCACGGCCTGCCCAAAGTCCGCCGGGGAGAGAACGGGTACGTATTCCCCATACATGTCGATGTAGTGGTCCAAATCTGTCATCATGGTATAATACTGCATTTCCTCCGGCGGGGTCCATTCCCGCCAGACCCCCACCGGCAGACGGTATATCCCGATCTCCCCCGTATCGGTCAGGGCTTTTTGGTTGATGCGGGCGAAGACCTTTTCGCCGCTGTCCAGGGTGATCCAGTGATATTTCTCGTCCCCCACCCGGACTGCGTCGTGATTGAGTACCGTACCGTTGGTGTAAAACGTAAACCCGTCTGTCAGCCGTTCCATGTCGGCAATGGAAGCCGCCAGGGGCGTATCCGCCGTGGAGACCTGCCCCACCGCCCCCTGGTCCAGCGTATATTTTTCCGCGTACAGAGGATAGAACAGAGGCGCGATCCAAAATGCGCAAATCAGAGCCAGGACAATAATCAGGGGAACGCAAATCACAAAGGTCTGCAAATCGCCGCTTTTCAGGCCGTAAATATTTTTATTTGAAACTTTATACCGTGCCATGCTGCAAACCTCACTTTCGTCAGGAAAACGCGCTCAGGAGCAGCGTATATAACTCCTCCGGGGTATCCGCCAAGGCCATTGCCCCCGCCCGGCGCAGGCTCTCCGCCTCCCCGTAGCCCCAGGTGCAGCCGATGGTGGCGATGCCGTGGGCCTTGGCCCCAAGCACGTCGTAGTCCGTATCGCCAATCATCAGCACCCGGTCCGGCGTGCCGGTCTGGGCCAGCAGACAGGCCAGGACCTCCTGCTTGGTCTCCCGGCCCCGCTCCATGGAGGCCCCGCAGATTTTTGCAAAATACCCCGCCAGCCCGAAATGCTCCAGCACCTCCACCGCCGTCGTCTCCGGATTGGAGGTCGCCACAAACAGGGTAAATCCCGCCTGCTTTAACCTCTGGAGCAGCGTTTCGATACCCGGATAGGGGGTGTTCTCAAATTTTCCCACCGGGATATACCGTTCCCGAAAGACGCGCACCGCCTCGTCCACCTGGTCCTCCGGCACGCCGAATTTTGGGAAAATCCGCCGCAGC
>CAJTOE010000077.1 GCA_910577805.1 uncultured Oscillospiraceae bacterium
ACCGGTGTGGGGCAGTACATCAAGGAGCAAAATCCGGCGGTGAAAATCGTGGCGGTGGAGCCCAAGGACTCTCCTGTTCTCAGTGAGGGCCGCTCCGGGGCCCATAAGATCCAGGGCATCGGCGCTGGATTCGTCCCGGAGGTACTGGATACCGCAGTTTATGATGAGATCATCCCTGTGTCCAACGAGGATGCCTTTGCCGCCGGACGGCTGATCAGCCGCAAGGAGGGCGTGCTGGTGGGTATTTCCTCCGGGGCCGCGCTCCATGCGGCAATCGAACTGGCAAAGCGGCCCGAAAATGCGGGCAAGACCATCGTGGCTCTGCTTCCGGACACCGGCGGCCGTTATCTGTCCACACCGCTCTTTGCGGACTGAGTATGGAACGAGCACGCCGGTGCATGCACCGGCGTGTTTCTGTTCGGAAAGGAAATTTATGATTTACGCAGACAACGCAGCCACCACTCGCATGAGTTCCGCCGCCCTCCGGGCGATGCAGGACTGCATGGCGGAGCAGTGGGGCAATCCCTCCAGCCTATACGGACTGGGCCAGCGGGCCAAGGAGGCCCTGGAACACGCCAGAGCGCGTATCGCCGCCTGCATCGGCGCATCCGCCGGGGAAATCATTTTCACCTCCGGGGGCAGCGAGGCGGACAACCAGGCGCTTTATTCCGCCGCCCGGCTGGGGGCGCGAAAAAACAAACGCCACATTCTCTCTACCGCCTTTGAGCATCACGCCGTCCTCCACACGCTGGACAAGCTGAAGCAGGAGGGGTTTCACATCGAGCTTTTACCCGTGGGGGAGCGGGGCACAGTCACCGCCCAGCAGGTGGCGGAGGCCATCCGGGAGGACACCGCTTTGGTATCGGTCATGTACGCCAACAACGAAATCGGGAGCATTCTTCCCATTTCAGAAATCGGCGCGGTGTGCCGGGAGCGGGGCGTTCTCTTCCACACGGACGCGGTACAGGCGGCGGGGCATCTGCCCATTGACGTGAGCACCCAAAACATTGACCTGCTGTCGCTCTCCGCCCACAAATTTCATGGCCCCAAGGGAACCGGCGCGCTGTACGCCCGGAAGGGGGTGGCCCTGACCAGCCTCATTGCAGGCGGGGCACAGGAGCGGGGCAGACGGGCCGGAACAGAGAATGTCCCGGCGGCGGTGGGGATGGCGGCGGCGCTGGAGGAGGCCTGCGCACACATGGCGGAGCATACCCCGAAAATTGCCGCCCTGCGGGACAAGCTCATTGCAGGACTCTCGGAAATCCCCCACGCCGCCCTCAACGGCGACCCCGTCCACCGGCTTCCCGGCAATGTCAGCTTCTGCTTTGAGGGCGTGGAGGGAGAAAGCCTCCTGCTTCTGCTGGACGACCGGGGGATCTGCGCTTCCTCCGGTTCCGCCTGCACCTCCGGCTCCCTGGACCCCAGCCATGTGCTGCTGGCAATCGGACGGCCCCATGAAACAGCCCACGGTTCCCTGCGGCTGTCGCTGTGCGGGGAGAACACCGAGGCGGATGTGGACGCGATTTTAAAGGCCGTCCCGGAGGTGGTGGCCTATCTGCGCAATATGTCCCCGCTGTGGAAGGATAAGGCCAGCGGAAAGAAAGCATTTGTCCTATAATTTGCCCTATAAAAGGAGGTTTTTCATATGGCGCTCTACAGTGAAACGGTCATGGACCACTTCCGCAATCCCCGCAACGTAGGGGTGATCGAGGACGCGGACGGAGTCGGCGAGGCGGGCAACGCGGTCTGCGGCGATATTATGAAGATTTACCTGAAAATCGAGGACAGCACTGTGGCGGATGTGCGGTTTGAGACCTTCGGCTGCGGCTCTGCCATTGCCTCCAGCTCCATGGCCACGGAGCTGATCAAAGGCCGCCATCTGTCGGAGGTGCTGACCCTCACCAACAAGGCGGTCGCCGAGGCCCTGGACGGTCTGCCCGCCCACAAGCTGCACTGTTCCGTCCTGGCGGAGGAGGCCATCCGGGCCGCTGTGCAGGACTACTACGACCGGCAAAAGCTTTCGGAATAACAAAAACACCCAGGCAGAGAACTTTTTGGTTCCTGCCTGGGTGTTTTTTCTCTCTTCCGGCGGCTCCGGGCCGCGGCAGCTTACAGCTTGCTATAGGCGGGGGTGTGGCAGGGGGTGTTCCACAGACGGAGGAACTCCTCGTCCCACTTGGCAATGTTCATCTGGAAGCCGCCGGCCTCCTGCACGGTGAGGATTTCGCCCACCATGCTTGCGACGGTCTCCACGCCCTGGGCTTTCAGGAATTCCACGGTGTCCTTGAACAGCACCAGCATCTCCATCATGGTAGTTGCGCCGCAGCCGTTTATCATCACAAAGGCCTTGTCACCCGCCTTCAGCTCCAGCTTTTTGCACAGTGCGTCCGCGACCGTCGCCACAGTCTCCTTGGAGGATTTCATGGGCACCCGAACGCCGCCGCCCTCGCCGTGCTGGCCTGCGCCGATCTCCATCAGGCCGGTCTCGCCCAGGTCGCCGAAGGACATGCCGTTCTGGGGGTGGGTGGCGTCGGTGGATTTGACGGTGATGGAAGCCATATTGCCGGCGTAGCGCTGGGCGATGGCGGCTACCTCGTCCAGAGACTTGCCCTCGCGGGCCGCCGCTGCCGCGACGTGGTACAGCGCAACTGCCCCCGCCAGACCCCGCTTGTTGTCCTCGCCGTTGGGGTCGAACTGGATCTCCTCTCCGGTCACCACCTGGCGCACGTTCAGCCCGGCCTTCTGGGCCAGCTTCATGGCCTGCTTGCCGGCCAGCTGGTCGCCGGCGTAATTCAGGGTGAGCAGCAGAACGCCGTGGCCCTTGTCGGCCAGCTGCATCGCGTCAAACACCAGTTTTCCATTGGGGGCGGCAAAGATGTCTCCCACCGCCTGCACGTCCAGCATACCCTGGCCCACGAATCCGGCCTGGGCAGGCTCGTGTCCGGAGCCGCCGTAGGTGACGATGGTGACCCGGTCCGCGCTGGCAAGGTCCTTGCTGATGACCAGATGTCCGTCCACATCCAGGATGTCGGGGTAGGCCAGCCCCAGACCGGTCAGCTCCTCGTCGGTGATGGTCTCAGGGGCATTGATGAACTTTTTCATTCTCATAAAAATGACCTCGTTTTCAAAATTCAGGCCTGCGCCAGGCCCTGGAAGAAATAGGACATGGACATCGCTCCCGCGTCCGGGGTGCCGATGGTCTGTGCGCCGTAGCTCCTGGCCCGGCCGAATTTGGACACGTACTGCTTGCTGTCCTCCGCGCCCTGGGCGGCGGCGCGGGCCGCGGAAGCGAATAACTCGTTTTCATCGTCCCCCTGGTAGGAGGCGATGGCCAGACTGGCGGGAATCAGCGCGTCCATCATGGTCTTGTCGCCCATCTTTGCGCCGGAAATTTCGGTCAGCGCCTCCAGCGCGCGGGAAAAGGCGGCCTGAAGGCCGGCTATGTCGATCTCATCCCCCTCCGGGGCATTTTCCTGCATCCCGTCCAGCCAGGTGTTCCAAAGGGGAACCGCGCTTCCGCCGTTCAGGGTCATAACGGCCATAGCCGCGTCGTCCAGCATGGACTGGATGCCCCCTTCCGATTGGTCCACCGCGTCGGAGATGGCGCCGGCGATTTTGTTCATGGTCAGGCCGTGGTCCGCGTCGCCGAACCGGGAGTCGATATCGGTCAATTCGTCCTCCGCCGCCAGCACCGATGTACAAGCGTGCTTCAGCCGTTGGGCAAGCTCTGCTTTTTTCATACTCTGTCACCTCTTATTGGAATGCCAGTCATTTCTTACATCCGTTCCAAAACAATACCACACATCAGCGCATAAATCAATTACATAACAGCATTTTCCCTGTTTCCAACAGAATTTCGGAGCAAGAATTATGCACTATGCACAAAGAGAGGCGGCCGGAATTGAATTTACGCGTCCCGGTTTTTGACCCGGCAGATCAACTGGGTCATGGTCCCCATGGGGCAGTAGACGCACCAGCTCCGGGGCTTGAACAGCACCATCGTAATGAGGCCCAGGACGGTGGAGGTGAGCATTACGCTGTAAAAGCCAAAGGCGAACTGGGCTACGCCCGGATGGAACAGCGTCCCGTGATAGGCCCAGCTCCAGGGCAGCTTGAAGGTCCAGAGCAGAGTCACGGCCTGTCTCAGCTCCTGAGTTCCGGCAAAGACCAGATATGTAACCCAGAGCATCTGGAAGAACATGATGAAAAAGAAAATCAGAAAGCCGCAGCGGAAAACCTTGCTTTTCATCCAGTTTGGAATATCTTTTTTCCGGGACAGCCCGAACCGTCCCCCCAGCAGGCCGAACAGCTGGCCCCGGCCGCAGTAGCGGTTGCAGTAGCCCTTGGTGCCGCTGACGATGGAAATAATCAACGGGATAAAAAAGCACAGCAGGCCCAGCCAGGCGAACAGGATGTTGAAGAAGCCCAGGACCAGATAGGTCAGGGAGACCACCCAGAGATAATCGTACCAGTGTTTTTTCATACTTGTGCCTCCTGAATCAGAATGACGGACGCGGGGCACTCCTTCGCGCATTTCCCGCACCCCACGCACCGGGCAGGGTCCACTCTGGCCGCGATGCCCTTGTGAACGGCGATGGCGTGCAGCGGGCACACCTTGACACAGCAGCCGCAGGCGACGCAGGAATCCGCGTCTACGAACGCCCGGCGCTTTGGTTTCGCTTTCGTTTTTGGTTCCATTTTTGTTTCCATATCATTACCTCCTATTAACTTTTGGCTATTTTATGCCGATATTTATGAGAAAAGTACGGGGTATCCCCCTCATCCTGCACCACTTTACAAATCACAAATCACAAACCATAAGGACGGTGAATTCACAATGTTTGTCGGAAAACTCATGGCAAACCCGTATCAGGGCATTCCGAACCTTGCCGCAAAACAGACCAAAGCCCCCTCTGCCCCCGCCCCCTCCGCTCCGGCACACTATGACCGCGTGGAAATCGGAGCCGGTCCCCGGTCGATACAGGCCATGGAAAATACCTCCTACACCTGGGCCGCGCCGGACAGCAGACTGCAAAAGGAGCTTCTGCCGCCGTCGGAGCAGCCGTCCTATACCCAGGAGGACGCGCTTATGAATCAGTACATGAAGCAGTTCCGCATAGAAGGGTACTTTGACGGCGAGACCTTTGTAAATACCTCCTCCGAGCCGGTGAGGCTGGTTGTAAAGGACGAGGTTTCCCAGGAGGAGCTGGAGGCCTTCCGGCAGGAGCTGGCCGAAAAGGGCCTGGGGGACGAAATCGACTGGCAGGGCGTCAGGAGCGATTTTGTGCAGATGGGCGCGAATTTCGGCAACATCGAGCGCTTTTCGCAAAAAGTAGATTATCTGGCGTCCCGGTACGCGGTCTTGAAGGACCGTATTCAACAGCAGTATACCGGCAGCCAGCAGGAAGCCGAATTGCAGACCCTGGAGCAAATCTATGCCAAGACAAAGAATGAGCTGGCGGACTCCTATGCGAAAAACATCGGCGGTCTGTATGAGAGCCTGGGGCAGGCGGGCGCGGCGGAGGATATGCACAGCAGCGTACTGGCCCTGGTAGACCAAAAGGCGGACGCATATACCGCCCACATCGAGCAGAATGGCCTGGATGCGGGCATCACCGGACCGGACCAGGAATGGCTCAAGCAGGACGACGGGTACATGGCGGCCCAGCTGCGGCAGAGCGCGTCCGCGCTGTTGGCGGAGCAGAACACGCAGTCCGAGAGCGGGCAGGCGGTCTACGATGGAAACGATCTGGCGTTTGCGGGAGTTTTTGCCAAAAAGCTGGCAAAGCAGCTGGAGGACCCGGCCTGGAATGTGAACCAGAGCGACGAGGCCCTTGGCCGGGAGCTTGCGTCGCAGTACAAGGCGCTGAAAGCGGACGCGGGAAAGGCCGGTGTAAGTGAAAAGCTGACGAACATGCTGACCGGCGCGTTTCCCCCGTTCATGGACCGGCTGATGGATTCGCTGGATGCTTCGATTGAGGGGAACCGGCAGTGGGCGGCGGAAAAGCCCTGGATTTCTGGCATGATCCGGACCAGTGCGATAGACCGGCAGAGCGTGTATCAAGCGTTTTACGGTGCATTATAATATAGAAACGACAAGGGGGCGGGCCTGCGGGTCCGCTCTCTCTACGCTGCGTAGGTTGCGCAGAGAGGCGGGGGATGCTATCCTGACAGGGAAAGGAGCGTGTACGACATGCAAAATTATGTAACCGGCGGGACCATCCGCGCCCTGCGTGAGGCCCGCCATATGACCCAGGCTCAGCTGGCCGGGCTGTTATGCGTCAGCGACAAGACGATCTCCAAATGGGAGACCAGCAAGGGTCTGCCGGACATCACCCTTCTGGAGCCTCTGGCAAAGGCACTGGGCATCTCCGTGCCGGAGCTGCTGTCCGGGGAGCAGATCGTCAACACCAACCGGGCCGGTAATATCCTGCGGTCCTCGCTGTACGTCTGCCCGGTGTGCGGAAATGTGATCTGTGCCGCCGGAGCGGCGCTGATTTCCTGCTGCGGGGTGGCTCTGCCCCCGCTGGAGGCGGAGGAGCCGGACCAGGCCCACAGACTGGAGCTGGAGGAGCTGGACGGGGAGTACTGCGTGTCTCTGGACCACGAGATGAGCAAGAGGCACTTTATTTCCTGGATGGCCCGCAGCACCTCGGACCGGTTTGAGCTGGTCAAGCTCTACCCGGAGGGGGGCTGTCAGGTGCGGTTCCCCCGGCGGGGGACAGGCTGTTTGTACTGGTACTGCAACCGCCACGGGCTGTTCCGGCAGCGGCTTTCCCACGGGCCGCGAACAGCGCTTGGATAGCCGGGTATTCCCCCAGCCCCCGCAGGACGCATTGGACCGGATAGCCGGATTTCTCGAAAACGGATTTCCAGGAAGTTTCAGAGTCCCCGGCCATGTCCCGGAGGGCGTGCCCCCCGGCGGATAGCAGCAGAGGGTGAAGGACCACGCGCCTGTAAGGGCTGGCCCGGAGCTGGGAGAGAACGTCCGCCGTATTGGGCCGTCCGCTGAGTACCCCCAGAAAGCAGGACTTGGGCAGAAGGGCTTGCAGGCTGGTATAGACGGTGTTGGGCCTGGTTTTGCTCCCGTGGCCCAGGAAACACACAGCGGTGTTGCTGTCATAGCTCTGGGCAATGGACGACAGCACTTCAGACACGGCTTCCAGGCCCTTGGCGCTGTCCAGCAGAGGCGCGCCTATTTGCAGGGATGAAAAATACTTTGCGTAGGGGGCGGCGGCGGCCTGGATGCGGTCGTATTCCTCCCCGCGCGTCAGCAGGACGGGCTGGAGAAGCAGAGTCCGGATTTTGTGCTGGACGGCCTGGTCCAGGGCTTGGCGCAATTCCCCGCCTGGGGTCCGCGTGGTGCAGACCAGACGGACGGTGTACGCGGGAAAGGCCTGGGCCATCGTCCGCCCGACAGCCTCCAGCGCCGTCCGGGAGGACGCGCCTGCGCCAGTCAAAATCAGTTCACAGTCCCCCATGGTGGTTCATGCCTCCGTTTCTGCTGCTAGTATGGATTGTTTTGCGGGTAATGTCAAGCCGCACCGCCAGAAGCGCGGTGCGGCCTTTGGGTTTCACCCTCATCCGTCACCGCCTGCGGCGGCGCCACCTTCCCCCTCACGGGGGAAGGCTTTTCTCTGCGTCTATCGATACTACTCCGCAGTTGGGTAAGTGCCATTGTTCAAGCCTTCCCCCTTGACGGGGGAAGGTGGCTGGCCGGAGGCCAGACGGATGAGGGTGAAAACTCCCCCAAAATCCATCATTGACAGCCCACCCCGCCGGTGCTATCCTGAAAGGGCCAATCAAACAAAATAAGGATGTGTTCTCTATGTTCGGATTTTCTTCTAAAAAAAGCGGCCCTGTCCAGATGGTCAAAGACGCGTATGACAAGGGCGTGCAGTACATGCAGGCCGGCGACCCGGCGCGGGCGATGCTCTGGTTGAGCCGGGCGGACACCATCTACTGTGCCAACGACGACACCTACGAGGCGGTGGGCGAGGCCCTCACCAAGGACTGCTCCAGCCGGATCGGCGCGCTGGAGGAGGAACCGACCCTGGTAAACCAGATCACCGCCCAGGTGGAGGAGCTGGCCGAGGAGCTGGAAGGCTCTCAGCTCCGGCTCTGGGGGCTGATGAGCATGGCGCGGCTGGCCCAGCTGGGCAAAAAGCTGGCGCAGCTGCCCGACTGTGAGGTGCTGGGCCAGCTGGAAACGGCGGTACGGCTGATGCTCCAGTCCTTCAGCTCCCCGATTTCCGGCCAGGAATTTCAGTTTCTGGAGTCTGTACGGGACGCGCTTTATGATCTGAGCGATCTGGAGAGCTTTTGGGACTGCGGCGAAATCGAGGTCCCCGGCAAGGCCCCCTTCCAGGCCTTCGATTTGAACGGTATGCTGGCCGTGCTGGAGATGCACACCTATATAGACAGCCACCTGGCCTGCCTGCTGGGCGAGGAGGTAGGCGCGCCCGGCCCCCAGCCCGATATCGTCCCCTGTGCGCTGCTGCCCGACTACTACCTGCGCACCCTGGAGGGCGACATCTCCCAGGTGCCCGCCGTCCAGGCCGAGCTGGAGCGCATCCGGAGTGATTTTGCGTTCATCCAGAAATTCCCGGAGCTGTCCGACGTGGAGGCGCGTATCAACGGCTATTTGCAGCTGGATATTTTGGCTTAAAAAATTTTTCTGCGTGATGTGACAATCCCCCCTCCTGGCGCGTTTTATAAGCAGAAAGGAGGTTTTCGGTATGAATGATGCCCTGGGGCTGTTCCAGCAGTATAAGGACCCGGTCTACCGCCTGGCCCTGTCCATGACGGGGTCCGCCGCCGACGCGGAGGATGTGTGCCAGACCGTATTCCTGAAAGTGCTGGAAAAGCAGCCGGACCTTTTGCCTGGAAAAGAACGCGCCTGGCTGTTTCAGGTGACGGCCAATGAGTGCCGCAGTCTGTGGCGGCGGCTGAAGCGCCGCGGGACCGTCCCGCTGGACCAGGCGGCGGAGCTGGCCGCGCCGGAGGAAGGCGCCCTGCTGCGGCAGGTGATGGAACTGTCCCCCAAGGACCGGACGGTTTTGTATCTGCACTATTTCGAGGGGTTCTCCACCCAGGAGACCGGCGCTCTGCTGCACATCAGCCAAAGCGCTGTGACGACCCGTCTGCTGCGGGCCAGGCAGAGACTGAAAGAACAGATGGGGGAGGATTGTCTGTATGAAGCATGAATATCAAGCCGCTATGGAGCGGGTCAAAATGCCGCCGGAGTGTGAGGCGCGGATTTTGGCGGCGCTGGAGCACGACCCAGTCAAACACAAAAAGACCCATATCCGTACCGTTATCGCCATAGCGGCAGCGGTTTTCCTGCTGGTAAGCTCTACAGTGGCCGTCAGCTATCAAACCGGTGTACTGAACACGTTTTTTAAAGGAAACTCCAGCGTATTGGAACCCTACATTCAGTACCCCGACAGCGTATCCAACGGGGATTACCGGCTGAGTGTCAATGGGGCGCTGTATGATGGAAACAATTTCTATGCCGTACTGATTGTGGAAGGCCTGAACGAGCAAGCCATTGAAGATTTGAAAAGCAATCAAGTGATTGCGCAGAGCCACCTGGATTTCTGGGGCCAGGACATGGTGGACCGCCTGCTGGCTTCCGGAGGGAGCGGCCCGGATACCTTCCACCTGCTGAATGCCAGCGGGATATCGACCCGTGAGCTTTCTCCACCCGACGAGGCCAGCCGGGCTTGGCGCATCTCAGGCAACTTTATGGAAGCCCCCGAAAAAACAGAATCCATTGGCCTATGGCTGGATTTTATTGGACGGGATTACATTGTCAATATCCCCATCGACAATATAATTACGCCCATCACACTGTATCCCGAACAATCGGACTGCATTGAAGTGACAATCTATGCCACCAGTGTCAAGGCGGTGTTCCTTGCATCAGGTATGGATTCTGAGATGCTGCAAGCTTTTTCCGTTGTGCTTGAGGATGGCAGCATCCTTACCCAGGATGATTTGGGTCTGCGTATGAACGATGGCACATACGACCCCCTGACCATGCGTTACGAGTGCAATTATTTGTTCGATGTTCCCATCGACCCCGCCCGGATAACCACGGTTTCCATTAATGGTATAGAAGTGGCGGTATCCTGAAAAAGGCCTCCCCCGAAATTCGTTAACGGGGGAGGCTTTTTGCCGCAAATTTGCTCCAGCGCCTTGTTACCGGTGGTACAGCTTATCGTTGACCTGATATTTGGGCTGGCAGGTGAGCTGGAGTCCCAGCTTTTTATAGGTGCTTTCGTCCGGCGGCGAGAGCATCACCGAGCAGTGGGCCTGACACCCATTCAGCCGGGCCAGGCACTCCAAGGCCCTTGCCGCGCGGGGGTCCGAGTTGGCCGACGACGCCAGGGCGATCAGCACCTCGTCACTGTGGAGCCTGGGGTTGCTGGACCCCAGATACCGCACTTTGACGGTCTGGATAGGCTCGATGGCGGACTGGGCGATCAAATGGACCCCGTGTCCCTCCGCGCCGGAGAGGGTTTTCAGGGCGTTGAGCAGAGCGGCGGCGGAACAGCCCATCAGCTCGGAGGTTTTTCCCGTCACGATTTCCCCGCTGGGCAGCTCGATGGCCATAGCCGGCTCGCCGGTTTCCTCGGCCTTGCGGTTGGCGGCGGCGGCGACCGGGCGCAGGTCCGCCGTCACCCCCGCCTTCTGCATCAGCAGCTCCAGCTTAAAGACGGTGTTTTCGCCGCCCTTGCCCTGGCGCAGGCTGCACCGTGCGTCAAACCACCGGCGGATGATCTCCTGCCGTGCGGCCTCCTGCACCGCGCCGTCGTCCACGATGCAGAAGCCCGCCATATTCACCCCCATGTCCGTAGGGGATTTGTAGGGGCTTTCCCCAATGATTTTTTCAAACATGGCCGTCAGGACGGGGAACACCTCCACGTCCCGGTTGTAGTTCACGGTTGTCTCCCCGTAGGCCCGCAGATGGAAGGGGTCGATCATATTCACGTCGTCCAGATCGGCGGTGGCCGCCTCATAGGCCAGGTTGACCGGATGCTCCAGAGGCAGGTTCCACACGGGGAACGTCTCGTACTTGGCGTACCCGGCGGAAATGCCCCGCTTGAACTCGTGGTAGAGCTGGCTCAGGCAGGTAGCCATTTTGCCGCTGCCGGGGCCGGGGGCGGTGACCACCACCAGGGGGCGGCTGGTCTCGATGTAGTCGTTTTTGCCGAACCCCTCGTCGCTGACGATGTGGGCGATGTTGTGGGGGTAGCCGTCG
>CAJTOE010000078.1 GCA_910577805.1 uncultured Oscillospiraceae bacterium
CCGCACCCGTGATATCTGCACACTCACCCGTGCCAAGTGCCCCTGCGGCCGCACCCATGTAAAAATGACCAAACCCCAGGGCCGCACGGACGATATGCTGATTATCCGCGGCGTAAACGTATTCCCGTCCCAGATCGAGACGGTGCTGCTCAACCACGGCTATCCCGCCAACTACCAGATCGTGGTGGACCGGGTCAAATCCACTGACACGCTGGACGTACAGGTTGAAATGACCGCGGAGATGTTCACGGACAACATAGGCGAGATCAACCGCCGGCAGAAGGAGCTGGTGGACGGTCTGCGGTCCATGCTGGGCCTGGCGGCGAAGGTCACGCTGGTGCCCCCGAAGTCCATCGTCCGCAGCGAGGGCAAGGCGGTCCGCGTCATTGACAAGCGGAAAATTTAAAGGAGGCGCAGAGGAATGAGTGTAAAGCAGATTTCGGTGTTTTTGGAAAACAAGCCCGGCGCACTGTACGCCATGACGGGCGTGCTGGCCCAGCACAAGGTGGATATGCGGGCATTCTCCCTGGCGGAGACCAGTGATTTCGGCATAGCCCGCATGATCGTCAGCGACATTTACGCCGCCACGACCATCCTCCGGGAGGCGGGCTACGTCCACAGCATCAGCGAGGTGCTGGCAGTCTCCGTCCCTGACGTGCCCGGAGGCTTGAATAAGATTCTCCATGTGCTCACCGACGCCGGGGTAAATGTGGAATATATGTATGTGTTCCCCGGCAGCGCTGGCAGCAGCGCCTATATGGTCTTTCGGGTGACGGATATCCCCGCTGCCGAAGCGGCCCTGACCGCCCGGAAAATCGAGCTGGTCAGCCAGGACGCGATCGAGCGGGTGTAACGGGAAGCACGTTACAAATCGAAGATATTTCCGAAAAACCCTTGACAATTTCCAATTATCTTATATAATGATGAAGTCCGTCAAAAATCCAGGCGGACGCCCGATCATCCTTGCTCCCGCCAGAGGCGGGGGCCATATGTCCATAAGGAGGTGCAAGAATTATGGCAAAGATTAACGGAAGCTACGAGGCGATGTATATCCTGGACCCCAACCTGAGCGAAGAGGCGACTGCCGCCCTGGTGGAAAAGTTCACCGGCCTGGTTGAGAACAGCGGGACCATCACCGAGGTAGACCAGTGGGGCAAGCGCCGCCTGGCCTATCCCATCAACGACCTGAACGAGGGCTATTATGTCCTGATGACCTTCACGGCCGCCGCCGCGCTCCCTGCCGAGCTGGACCGTGTGTTCCGGATCACAGACGGCGTGATGCGCTCTATGATTATCAGCAAAGACCAGTAAGGAGGGAGACCGGGCCATGTTAAACCGGATCATTATCATGGGCCGTCTCACGCGAGACCCCGAGCTGCGGCATACCCAGACCGGTACTCCCGTAGCATCCTTTACCCTGGCGGTGGACCGGGACTTCAAGGACCGGAACACCGGCGAAAAGGGCACGGATTTTATTGATGTTGTCGCCTGGCGGCAGACCGCCGAATTTGTCTCCCGCTTCTTCACCAAGGGCCGGATGGCCGTGGCGGAGGGCCGGCTCCAGATTCGGGACTGGACCGACAAGGAGGGCGGCAAGCGCCGCTCCGCAGAGATCATCGCGGACAACATCTACTTTGGCGACTCCAAGCGGGACGCGGAGAACGGCGGAGGCTATGCGTCCTCCGGCTCCGGCTACTCCAACGGCTACAGCAGTGCGCCCGCCCCGGCCGCCGCCCCCAGCTACAATACCGCTCCCGGCAGCGATCAGTTCTCCGATCTCTCGGACGACGACCCTGACCTGCCGTTCTGACTACGGCCCCCCTGGGCCACAAAAAGGAGGTTCATCTCATGGCTATGGAACGTGACAACCGCCCCCCTCGCGGCCGGAAGCGCCGCAAGGTCTGCGCTTTTTGCGTGGACAAGGTGGAGCATATCGACTACAAGGACGCGGCCAAGCTGCGCCGGTACACCTCTGAGCGGGCTAAGATTCTGCCCCGCCGCACCACCGGCACCTGCGCCCACCATCAGCGCCAGCTGACCGAGGCCATCAAGCGCGCCCGCCAGGTCGCCCTGCTGCCCTACGTCACGGACTAATTGACTCTCAAGCGCCTCCGTTTGTATCAAACGGGGGCGCTTTTTTGCGGTGTGCGCCGGGTTAAAAGCTGGAATATTTGTCCAAACTAGCCATAGAATGAAAGCAGGCAAGCCTGCCATACAAAAGGAGTGAAGTTCTATGGCACAACCC
The DNA here is from genome assembly GCA_910577805.1 of uncultured Oscillospiraceae bacterium. Taxonomy (GTDB): domain Bacteria; phylum Bacillota; class Clostridia; order Oscillospirales; family Oscillospiraceae; genus Lawsonibacter. The sequence goes on from CAJTOE010000078.1 coordinate 2,246, forward strand.
GCCCGTATCTTACCGTTTCTGCGCCGCCCCGCCCCCCAGGACCCCGAACGGACCGAGCTGCTGGAGTCCCTGGCCCATACCCGTCTGCTGCTCAACCAGGCGTACAGCGGCTTCAACAACGCCAGCAACGGGGACCTGATCGAGTCCTATGTCTACGAAATCAACGCGCTCCACGCCCGGTATAATTATCTGCTGCGCCGGGTGAAGGAGCTGGAGGGAGCCGGTTGAACACATCCGCCGCTGCCAGTCCCGCCTTTGGCGCGGCGGGGCTGGTGGCACTGTTCGCCCTGCTTCTGCTCCACCGTCCTCTGGGGGCGCTGATTCGTCTGCTGGCCCGGTCCGCCGTGGGGCTTGGGTTTTTGGCCCTGTTCAGCCAGGTGAGCCATCTGGCCGGCATTACGCTGGGGGTAAACTGGATAAACGCCCTGGTCCTGGGACTGTTAGGCCCGCCGGGGTTCGGGCTGTTACTTATGCTGCAATGGGCTTTGCGGTAGGGAGGGGCTGCATCCAAGAGGGGGCTTGGGTGCAGCCCTTGGGGCCTGTACCCCATTTTTACAATTTGCCCGATTTACATGGCTTTCGGGAATTGACTTTTGTACAAGGTAAGGGTATACTGTACCTAGCTTCTTCCTCAAAAAAATGGAGAAAGGAACATCACACATGAAAACAACCGCAAAATTTGTCAAACGGTCCCTGAGCCTGCTGCTGGTACTTACCATGCTGCTGGGCCTGGTGATCACCGGCGCTTATGCCGCAGCCTCCAAGGTAGAGGGCGCTGTCCTCTACACCGTCAACGACCAGAACCAGTTGGAGTACAACGTGGTTTACAAGGCCGGCGTAGACGCCAACACCACTGTGACCGATAAATCCGGCCACGGCATCGAGACTCTGGACCAGCTCAAAACCATGATGGGCAAGGCCGACGCGCCGAAGGTGGAGCTGAATGTCAGCACCGGCGAGCGCACCCTGGGCGCCGTTGTCCTGGCCGACCTGACCATCGACGGCGACAAGGTCACCGAGATCACCGTCACCAAGGTCAGCAAGCGCCCCGTAATCGGCATTTCCTGGAAGAAGGACGATATCGGCGCCGACTACCAGGGCTTCGCCGAGGCCTTTGAGCGCAACGGCGCGTACGCCGTCTACCTGCCCCAGGTCAAGAGCGCCGGCGAGGCCAAGGACGTTCTGTCCAAGCTGGACGGTATCTTCTTCACCGGCGGCGAGGACTGGAACCCCGCTCTGTACAACGAGGAAGCGTACACCCACGGCTCCGCCGGCTGGAACGACGCCCGTGACACCTCCGACCTGAATCTGATGAAGAAGGCCGTGGAAATGGACGTGCCTCTGTTCGCGGTGTGCCGCGGGGAGCAGGGCTTCAACGTCGCCATGGGCGGCGGCCTGATCCAGGACGTGCCCACTTACCTGGGCCAGAAGGTCAAGGCCGGCGAGATTGCCGAGGACCGGGTCACCGTGCTGGAGGACCTGGTGTACCAGACCGTGGACGGCGAGCGCAAGCAGGTCCCCTGTGAGAAGGACGGCGCGCCTCACTACCGCGTGGTGGTGGACGGCCTGGTCCACAGCGGCGGCACCGGCTATCACCTGCTGGATGCCGGCAAGGACGGCATCGGCGTAAGCAAGGATTCCAAGTGGCTGTACGACATCCTGGGCACGGAGTCCGTGGAGTTCGTGGCGACCGCGCACCATCAGTCCGTGAATCCTGAGAAGCTGGCCCCCGGCATGACGGTCGCGGCCATCTCCTCCGATGGCATCATCGAGGCCATCGAGTATCAGAGCGCCACCTTTGCTCTGGCGGTGCAGTGGCACCCGGAGCGCGACGCCCTGAAGGACACCCGCGACACCGACGTGGATCAGGACCTGTGCAACGCTCTGCTGCGGGCTCTGGTGGAGCACGCCACCTCTGACGAGGCCGTGCCCCCCGTGGAGACCAAGCCTGAGACCCCTGAGAAGCCCGACGACACCAAGCCCGAAACCCCCGACGTGCCCGCTGACCACCCCTTCCTGAAGGTGGAGTCCAGCCGCTGGTATTATAACGCCCTCCAGTACGTGATGAACAACGGCCTGTTCACCGGTGTTCCCACTGCTGAGTGCAACCCCGACAGCACCTTTACCCGCGCCATGATCGCCCAGGTCCTCTACAACGCCGCCGGCGCTCCTGAGGTCACCACCTCCGCCGGCTTCCAGGACGTGGCTGCGGACGCCTGGTACGCCGACGCGGTGAACTGGGTTGCGGCCAACAAGGTCATGTCCGGCTACAACGCGGAGACCTTCGGTGCGGCGGACAACGTGACCCGCCAGCAGATGGCCGTCACTCTGCGCCAGTACGCCAACCTGAAGGAGCAGCTCAAGGACGGCACCGCCGATCTGAGCACCTTCACCGACGGCGATAAAGTCGCCACCTGGGCCGCTGAGGCCATGCAGTGGGCGCTGGGCAACGGCCTGCTCTCCGGCAAGGGCGAGGGCATCCTGGACCCCAGCGGCGTGGCCAAGCAGTCTGAGGCCGCCGCTCTCATGATGAACTTCTGCGAGAAGATCGCGGAGAAATAAGCGTTTCGATACGCTGCAAACCGGTCCAGGCCGGGAGAATGAAAACTCTCCCGGCCTGGTTTTTTACAGCCGTTTTCCGTCCGTAGCCGGATTGTCCAGCAGCTTGCCGTTCTCCCCGAAGCGGGAGCCGTGGCAGGGGCAGTCCCAGGAGTGCTCCTGGGGGTTATACTTCAGGGCACAGCCCATGTGGGGGCACCGCGGGGTGGTGGGGGTCAGAAGGCTGAGGACCGATTCCAGGCCGTTGACCGCAAGCTGAGGCCGCAGGACGGACCGGGAAGGCCCAAAGACAGCCATATAGGGGTTGTCCCGGTCCTGCACCAGGTCCGTCAAAAGCATGGCGGTGGCCATAGAGGAGGTCATCCCCCACTTCTGGAAGCCGGTCGCCACATAAAGCCCCGCCGCCCCCTTGGAGTACTGCCCGATATAGGGCACGCCGTCCAGGGTCATGCAGTCCTGTGCGGCCCAGCGGGCGGTGATGCGGGCCTCCGGGTAGGCGCGGCGGGCGAACTGCTCCAGCTCCCTCCAGCCGCCGCCCTGCTTGCCGGTCCGGTGGCTCCCGCCGCCCAACAGGAGCTGACCCGCGTAGTTCCGGAACGACAGCCCCGTCTCATTTTCGTCCAAAAACATCCCGCCCACATCCGGCGCGCCCTCCAGGGCCAGCACGTAGGAGCGGTGCTGGTACAGCTTCAAAAAGTAACCGCCGTGCTTGTTCAGCAGGGGGAAGTGTGTGGCTATAATGATGGCCTCCGCCTGGACGGTCCCGCCGCTGGTTCTGGCCGCGCGCGGGGCCAGCTCCAGCACTTTGGTGTGTTCAAAAATGGGCAGGTCCTTTGCGATCGCGGCGGCGAATTTCAGGGGGTGAAACTGGGCCTGACGGGGGAATTTTACCGCGCCCGCCGTGGGGAACGGCAGCGGCAGGTCCGGCACCAGCTCCGCCCCGAAGCCCAGACGCTCCAGAGCCGCCGCCTCCTGCTCCAGCTTTTTCCGGTCCGTCCGGGCGTAGACAAAGGCGTCCTTCTCCTCAAAATCGCAGTCCAGCCCCTGGCACAGCGTCCGGTACTCCTCCAGCGCCGCCTGGTTGGCCTGGAGGTACAGCCCCGCCTTCCCCGCGCCGAAGGTGCGCAAAAGCTTGTCGTATATCAGGCCGTGCTGGGAGGTGATTTTCGCCGTGGTATTTCCGGTGGTTTTGCCGCAGATGCGCTCCGCCTCCACCAGGATGCAGTCCACCCCCGCCTGGGTCAGCCGGTACGCGCAGAGCAGCCCCGCCAGACCGCCGCCGATAATCAGCACGTCCGTTTTCACGTCGGTGTGCAGGGCGGGGAAGGCGGGCATTTTTACAGTTTGCGTCCAGATGGAGTCCAATTTCATCACCTCAGTGAACCCAGCTTGTCCCCAAACGGCACAAAATATGCTCCCGGACGCAAAAAGGCCGGGGAAAGCAGCTTCCCCCGGCCTGTCTTAATTATAATTCATATTGATCCTTCAGCCGGAACCGGGCCACCAGCTCCTTCAGCATGGACGCCTGGCCGGACAGCTCCTCACTGGCGGCGGCGCTGGCCTCGGCGGTGGACACGTTGTTCTGCACCACGGTAGAAATCTGCTCGATGCCGTGGGTGATCTCGGCGGTGTTCTCCGCCTGTTCCTTGGTGTAGTCGGCGATGCCGGTGATCAGATTGCTCATCTCGTCCGCCCGGTTCGCCACAGCCATCATGGACTGGGCCGTATCCTGAGCCGCATGAACGCCCTCGTCCATGGAGGTCACCGTCTGACTGAGCAGCACGGAGGTCTCCTGAGCGGCTTCGGAGGACTTGCTGGCCAAAGCCCGGACCTCGTCGGCCACCACGGCAAAGCCTTTGCCGGCCGTACCGGCCCGTGCCGCCTCCACGGCGGCGTTCAACGCCAGGATGTTGGTCTGGAACGCAATGTCCTCGATGGTCTTGACAATCTTGTGTATTTCTACGGAATTGTCGCTGATTTTCTGAATCACGCCGGTCATGTACTGCATCTTCTCGTTGCTCTCCAGAAGGCCGGTCTTGACCTCCTGGGAGATGCCGTTGGCCTTCTGTGCCCCCAGGGCCACCTGCTGGATGCTCTCGGACACGGAGTTGATGTGCGAGGCCAGGGTGTCCACCTCCGCGGCCTGCTCCGCGGACCCCTGGGACAGGGTCATTGCGCCGCTGGAGACCTGCTCCGCACCGGCGGCTACGTCACGGGAGGCGCTTTGCAGCTGGCCCATGGCGTTGTTGAGGGAGTAGGAAATTTCCTCCAGAGAGATTTTTATTTTGGAAAACTCTCCGGCGTAGTCGTGCTTCAGAGTGAAGGTGAGATTGCCTCCTGCGATTTCGTGCAGAGTGCTGGAAATCTCGTTGATGTAGCTGACGTAATCCCGCAGGCGGAGGGTAACGTGATTGAAGCTGTCCGCCAGATCTCCCAGCTCGTCCCTGGAGTGATAGCGGATGGTCTGGTCCAGGTCGCCCTGGGCAATGCAGGTCGCGGCCTGGTTCAGTTCTTTTACCGGGCGGCCAATGATACGCCGGACCTGGATAATGACCAGAAGGATCACGGCGGCGACGGCCACCAGCGCTACCCCCAGCATCGCCATAGTCAGCTGGAGCAGCTCCGCCAGCACCTCCCCACGGGACACATAGGCCACGGCCACCCAGTCGCAGTCCGGGATGCTCTGCACCTGGATATATGTATTGTCATAGACGGTCAGGCCTGTTTTCCCGGCCTTGATCTGCTCGCTGGCATAGCGGTACATCCCGCCGCTGAGTTGACTCAGCTTCTGGCCGGCGATGTTGTTGTCCCGGTGTCCAATGATCGTATCGGTCCGGGTGTCCACCAAAAATATTCCGCCGGTGTCCTCCACCGTTATGTTGCGGACGATGCGGGAAATGGACTCCAGCGACACGTCCGCCGCCGCCACGCCTCTGGCCTGACCATTACGGTCCCGCAGCACGCCGGACACGCCCACCACATAGGTGTTGCTGGCCTCGTCCAGGTACACGTCGCCCACCATGAAATTCTCCGAGCGCAGGCCGTCCTTATACCAGGTCTTTGCCAGGGGATCGTAGTCCGAGCCGGGTACAAAGGAGGAGTGATAGATCATGCCGTTTGCCAGGGCCACATACATCCCCGCAGGGAAGGACTCATTCTGCCCGGCGGCATATTTCACATAGCGCATAATATCCGATGCGCTCATGTCCTGATATTCGATCGTATCCCGCTGGACCTCCAGCATGGTCAGGTTCCGGTTCAGCCAGGCCTTCGTAGCCTGCACGGTCTCCCCCATGGTGGCCTCCAGGATTTCTTCGCTTTTCACCAGCAGCTCTTTGGACATCTGCATGTACACGACGATCAGCAGCGCTGCGACGGCCAGAAGAACACTGACCACGATTGCGGAAGCAAGCTTTCCTGTGATTCCCATGCCCCGCCGGGCGGTCCTTCCGTTTTTTTGGCGTGTATAATTGCTTGACTTCATAACCTACAACTCCCTCTCCAAGCTTTTTCTGTACTCACCTCACAAACGAATTGTCAAATTCAGGATAATAAATGTGAAATTCATACAAACACGTTCTTATCATACCAGTCATAGGTCAAAAAAGCAAGTAGTTCCATGGGATTTTTCGCCTCAACCCCCCAAAAAAATCAGGCCAGGACGGCGCTGCCCCAGTACATTGCGGCCGCTCCAGCCGCTGCAAGGAGCATACCGCAGGCCACCCACAAAAGCGCCGGACGCTGTTTTCCCCGATATCTCCGCCCCTGGTACAGCCATCGGTTTCGCGGGCCGTACCGCCTGTTCCGTATCCACATAGAATCACGTCCTCCTAACATTCTCTTTCCTCAGTTATAACACCAATCGGGAAAAATAGCAAATTTAAATTTTTCTTGGGGGATTCACGCCCTTCTGCTGCTCTTCCCCCTATCTGTCGAATTCCCAAAACTTTTTCCCCCGCAGCAGTTGACAGAACCCGTCATTTTGTGCTATGGTAGGGAAGTAATTGAATCAGGACAGACGAAACGCACAGGAAAACGGCCCGGCACTCTGCCTGCGGCCTGCCGAAGGAGTAACACTCTCAGGCGTCCCTTGGGGGATGAGGACTGTGCGCGGATGTGACTCTGGAGAAGCTCGAACAACGAGTGCCGAAGGTGCAACGCGGCGGCTGACTGCCTCCGCCAATCTCTCAGGCAAAAGGACAGAGGATAACGTCTTAACCGGCGGGGTTTTTGCGTACCCTGCCGGATTTGTGCGTTTCCTCTGGACTGCGGGCGGCTCCGCAGTCCATTTTTTCGTCCCCGGAACAGAAAGGAAGTTTACAATGGCTGAAACCATCGCCTCGCTGGAGGCCTCCCTCTTCCCTGTCGTCGCAAAAATCAACGAGTACCTGTCCAACTATATCCTGGTGTTCCTTCTCCTGGGCGTAGGCCTGTGGTACACGGTCCGCACCCGCTTTGTCCAAATCCGCTGCTTTGGTGAGGGCATGAAGAAAACCTTTGGCAGTCTGTCCCTGCGGGGCGGGCGGCAGGAGCAGGGCATGAGCTCCTTCCAGGCCTTAGCCACCGCCATCGCCGCCCAGGTGGGCACCGGCAACATCGTCGGCGCTTCCGGCGCGATCCTCACCGGCGGTCCCGGCGCGATCTTCTGGATGTGGCTCATCGCCTTCTTTGGCATGGCGACTATTTACGCGGAGGCCACCCTTGCCATCGAGACCCGTGAGGCCGACTCCGACGGCTCCTACCGGGGCGGACCGGTGTACTACATCACCAAAGCCTTTCAAGGCGGGTTCGGGAAGTTTCTGGCCGGCTTCTTCGCCGTAGCCATCATCCTGGCTCTGGGCTTCATGGGCTGCATGGTCCAGTCCAACTCCATCGGCTCCACCTTCCAGACCGCGTTCGGCGTTCCCTCCTGGATCGTGGGCATTGTGCTGGTGGTCATCTGCGGCGTGATTTTCCTGGGCGGCGTGCAGCGTCTGGCCGCTGTCACCGAAAAGGTCGTGCCCATTATGGCGGCGATCTTCCTGCTGGGCGGTCTGGTGGTCCTGATTGCCCGCGCCAAGTACATTCCCGCCACCTTCGGTATGATCTTCCAGTACGCGTTCCAGCCCCAGGCCATTATCGGCGGCGGCTTCGGCTACGCCATCAAGACCGCCATCAGCCAGGGCGCAAAGCGGGGCCTGTTCTCCAACGAGGCCGGTATGGGCTCCACCCCCCACGCCCACGCCCAGGCCAACGTATCCACCCCTCATGAGCAGGGCGTGGTGGCTATGATCGGCGTGTTTATGGATACCTTCGTGGTCCTGACCCTGAACGCCCTGGTGGTGATCTCCACCCTGTACACGGAGGGCGGGCCTCTGGCCAAGTGCGGAGCCGCCGCCAGCACCACCCTGAGCAAGGCCAACCTGGCGCAGACCGCCTTCGGCGTGGTCTTTGGGGAGAGCGCCGGCGCTATGTTCGTGGCGGTCTGCCTGTTCTTCTTCGCCTTCTCCACCATCCTGAGCTGGAACCTGTTCGGCAAGATCAACGTGGTGTATCTCTTCGGCAAAAAATCCGCTGTTGTCTACTCCGTGCTGGGTCTGGTGTTCATCTTCCTGGGCACTCTGATGTCCAACGACCTGGTGTGGGAGCTGACCGACATGTTCAATAACCTGATGGTCATTCCCAACGCCCTGGCCCTGTTTGCTCTGACTCATATCGTCGTCCGCATCAGCCGCACCGCGGACCGCGTCTCCCGCTGATATACGAACAAAAGGCCTGGACAGCGAATCCGCTGTCCAGGCCTTTTTCTGCGTATCAGGAGTTTTACTGGGCCATGACGAACCGTACCTTGTGGCCCACGGGGTCGATGTAGATGGTCATATCGTTGGAGTAGGCCCGCATCTGGGTCAAGGCCTCCTCGCCCTGGCCCATCCAGACGTCCGTGGAGGTAATGCGGCACTCCACCTTACTGGACACCTGATAGACCTGGTTGTTGGCGTGTACGAACCACACACCGTCCTGCTCGAAGAAGTCTGTGCGTTTCACACCGGTGAAGCTGCTCAGGGTAATGATGGACTGTGCCACCGGCAGGCCGGAAATCTTTCTGGCTCCGGGGGCGATGCCGCCCAGGGTACCTTCCTTAAACTCCTCACCGGTAATCATTTGGCTGTGTACGCCGGTGCTGTTGCGGACCGAGATGGTCGTATTCCGTGCCACAAGCGGCGGCTCGCCGGAGGTCACCTCGCCCCGGACGAAGTAGCCGTAGGAGTACGCGTCGCCGGTCACGGCATTCAGAATAATCAGGTCCACGAACCCGGAGGGATTCAGATGGAAGCCAGCCAGCTTGTTTGCGGGGATGGAAGCCAGCTCCAGCTCCGACAGGCTCAGAGGCACCACGGAGCTGCTGC
>CAJTOE010000079.1 GCA_910577805.1 uncultured Oscillospiraceae bacterium
ACCTCCTTTTCATGATGATTCAGCCGCTCCATGGCGGCATACAGATTGTCGGTCTGGTACGGGCGGACTTTGGGGGCGAGGAACTGCGCCCGAATGAAGTGGCCCAGCACCTTCTCCAAGGGCTGTCCATCCTTCTCGTAGATACCGAACAGGAAGAAGGGAAGCATGAGGCCGATCATCAGCAGAGCCGCCGCCTCGTTGCCGATGCTGTTCCGGGTGAGCATATAGGTGGGTACGCCAATCAGACCGCCCGCGCCGAAGCATATGAGCTGCCGCTGGGTCAGGTTGAAAGCCACTTTCGTCTTTACTCTGGCAAGGTCCTTCGGGACAGGGACAAAGGGCATTTACCGCACCTCCCGATCTTTCGGTTTCGTGGCAGGCTGATCGCCAGGGACAGGTTTTGCCGCAAGCTGGGCCTTAATGGAGGGTTTCTGCTCCGGCTGCTCCCGCATAGATTCCAATTCCTTCCGCACCATGCCGACAAAGCCGTCCAGCACCGCAGAATGGCTGTTGACAACATAGGCCCAGCGGCGATCCTCCGCGTCAGCCATGGGAACAGCCGCCGCCCACGCGTGATTGCTGCGGGAAAACCGCTGATCCTGCTCTCTGCTCTGGAGCGTAGCAGCCAGCACACAAGTCACGCGCTCCGGGCCAAACTCCGCCAGGACACCCTTTACATCGGCGTTGAGGTACATACCGTCGAAACCGTCTCGAATTGCAGTTTCAATGGCCTCTCTGCAAGCCACATTCGCCTGATAGGAGGCACGAAAAGCATCCAACTCCCCATGTTCCCTGGCATATTCGCCGGTGTGCTGATAGAGCGGGATAGTGCGGGTAGCCTCCCGCTGGGCCTCCAACAAACTGTTAGCCAGCGTTTCAATGCACTCCCGCACAATATCCATGTGGCCTTCCCGTTCACGAAAATCGCCGTAGACATCTGCCAGCGGAGACTCGGATTTCAGCAGCGCTGCCGCCTCCGGTGCTGAGAGGTCCACTTCCTCCATCTCCATCAAAATGTCTTGGCGCATAGCGTATTCATAGGCGTGGCTCAGGGCTTCTTCGGTGGTCATGCCTAACAGCCCGTGCTTAAACCGCTCCTGTTCCGCCGCCATTTTGTCATATAGTGCCTGATTCAATTTTTCTGCGTCCATGAACGTCTCCTTCCTTTATAATAATTTCTCATACCGCAATTTCATCTGCGGCGGGCAGAGGTCCACAGCGGGACAGCGTTTGCCGGTCCAGCGTTTTCCCCCTGCCTGCCCCATACACGTCCAGCCCGCCGCCCGGATGCTGGCACCGGCCTCCGTGTCCAACGTATAGGTGATGATCTTGCGGTAGCCCATGGCCTTTGCCGCCCGTGCCGCCGCACCATAGAGCATACTGCAAGCGTTCTTTTCGCCGGTAGTGCAGAGCCGGGTGACTTCCAGCGTCAGGCCGTTATCCAAGTATCGGCTCACGGGACGGCCCACAATGGCAACGCCCACCAGCCGTCCCTCCACCGCACAGCCGATGGAAAACTTGTGGCCTATGGTGGGCTTGTGGTGGCGGTGGTGGGCAGCTACAAAAGCGTTGGCCTCTTTCAGTGATACCGGGGTTAAGGTGAGCATATCACCGCGCCCCTTTGTCCGTATTCCGCTCCTGGGCAGGAGCCGCCGCTTCTCGCACCCCCGTCTCTTTCGCCGCGCTCTTGAGTGCGCCGCGCACGGAAGGGGGACGCTCCTGCTCCACCGCTTTCTCATATGCGCTCAAAACAGCGGCGTTCAGAGCCTGCCGCATTTCCTTGGTGGTGGGGCAGCAGATGTCGTGATATTTGCCGTCCTGCCCCTTGGTGCTGGGCATGGAGACATACGGCCCATTCTCCGTATTGTAAATGCGGATGTTGTTGACGGCGAATACGCCGCCCAGGTTCACGCTGGCAAAGCCCATCAGCTTGCCATGGTCCTTATCCGGGTCCTTGGGGAGATAGATTTTCACGTCCACGCCGGGGACGGCAGGGACCTCCGCGCCGGTTTCCGGCGCTCTATTCTCACTCAAATTGCAATCCTCCTTCTCATTTTAATGTGCGTTGAAAATAGACCGGCTGACCGAGCCGGTCTTGAACAGGGAGAAGCACAGCAGTACCGTGTACCCGGCGCATTGCCAGATAGCAATATGAAGGTTGGTTCCGCTGGTGATCTGCCCAATCAGCACGGCATAAATCGCCACGCAGATCATAATGAAAAAGCCTTGCAGACCAAGAGCCACAAGGCCGCGCAGGTAGTTTTGCCCCATCTGCCCCCATTCCCGGTTGGTCATGGTGGCGAAGGGAATCGCGCCGATAGAGCAGTAGATGTAAATTTCTATCATCCGGCCCACCAGCACGATCATCACACAGAAGGACAGAATGGGCATGGTGATTTTCAGCAGCATTGTCTCCACCAGAAGGCCGAACAGCTCTCCCAGCTCCATGGCCTCCAGCTGCGCAGACACGTCCCCTATGACCGTGGCAAAGTCAAGGCTGGTGGTGCCGGTGATAATTCCGGCGCTCTGTTGTACCACGTTCTGCCCCATCTCAAAGATTGCCATGGTAATATCAAAGGTGTGGGTGACGAGGTAAACGGCGATAAACGCTTTAAGAATCCATTTGTATATGGCGTAGGTTTCAAAGTCGTGGAAGTTGTTCTTTTCCATGAGCATGGAGATCAATTCGTAGCACAGGACAAAAGTAATAATCATCCCGGCTACCGGGACCACCACGTTATCACTCAAATTGCGGATCATGGAAAAGACCCCGGCGTTCCATGCCGCCGGGGTCGTCCCCACGTTTGCCGCAACTTCCCCGACCTCGCTGTTGATCTGGTCAAACATCCCGTCCAGGTTGCCCATAATGCAGTCCCGGAGGATACCCTTGATCCAGTCTGTGATTATGTCGAGGATGTTCAGCATTGGCTACGCCCTCTTAGCCGAACAGGTTCGCCAGCAGGGGGATGAGCTGCATACCGATCAGGGCCACACCGCCGCCCGCCATGAGCTGTTTCATGCCCTGACTTTTAGCTCACTACGGATAAAGAAGCAAAGAGAGGTTAAAAATTTTTGCCGTTCCCATCCGGCGGGGCCTCGCCGGATAGGTCTGGCTCAATCGTCGGGCAAGTCCATCTTGCCTACAAAAGAATAATAAATCTCGATGTCCTGGTGGCGCGTTCCCTGCTCGTCCTTCCAGCACTCATGCACCACGATCTTCTCCACGAACTCCCGGAGGAGGGTAGGGGTCAGCTCCTCGAAGCTGGTGTACTTCCGCACAACGGCCATGAACTTCTCCACGTTCACAGCCGCCTCCTGCGCCTGTCCCAGCTCCGCTTGTAGCTCGGCAACACGGGCTTTCAGCGTGGCCTGCTCCTGCTCGTAATCGGCGGACAGCTCCATGAAACGCTCGTCCGTAATGCGTCCGCTCACGCTATCCTCATACAGACGCTTGAAGATGCCGCTCAATTCCCCGATGCGCTTCTGCGCCGCCTCCAGCTCACGGCGGCGGGCGGCGTTCTTCCGCTTTCCGCCGTCTTCGTTCTGCGCCATCAGCAGCTTCATAAACCGGGCCTCATGCTTGGCGGCGTAGCTGGTGACTTTCCGCAGATTTTCCGTCACGCCCGCCGTCAGAAGGTCGGTGCGGATGAAGTGCGCCGTACAGTCGGCGGTGCGCTTCTTGTAGCTGCCGCAGATGTAGCAGTCCTGCCGCCGCTTGTCCGTTTCATACCTCTGCTGGTACATGACGCTGCCGCAGTCGGCGCAGAACAACAGACCGGAGAACAGGCCAACCTCGCCGTAGCGGTTGGGCCGCTTGCGCTGCTTGCGAAGCTCCTGCACTCGCTCCCAGGTGGCCTCGTCAATGATGGCCTCGTGGGTGTGCTCGAAAACCATCACCTTGTCCTCCGGGTTGGCAACGCTGGTCTTGACCTTGTAGGACACCTTCTCCGTCTTGAAGTTGACGGTATGCCCCAGGTACTCCCGCCGTTCCAGGATGTGCGCCACGGTGTTGCTCGACCACTTGCAGGGGTAGTCCGGGTAGTAGCGGCGGGTGCTGCCGGTGCGCCGGTACTCCATCGTCCCCGGCGTGGGGATGTTCTGCTCGGTCAGCATCCGGGCGATCTTCGTGGGGCCGTTCCCGGCGAGGCACAGACTGTAAATCTGCTTCACCACGGTTGCGGCCTCCGGGTCAACGATGAAGTGTCCGTCCGGGCCTTTCAGATAGCCATAGACCGGCTGGCTGGTGATGGGTTTTCCGCTCATGCCTTTAGCCCGGAAAACCGCTTTGATTTTCTTGCTCGTGTCCCTCACCATCCATTCATTAAATAAATTCCGCAAGGCGCTCATGTCGTTGTCGCCCTGGGCGCTGTCCACGCCGTCATTGATGGCGATAAAGCGGACGCCTTTCTTTGGGAAGGTAATTTCTGTAAATAGGCCCACTTGCAGATAATTCCGTCCCAGGCGTGAGAGGTCTTTCGTCACGACCGTCTTGACCGCGCCGCTCTCCACGGCGTCCATCATCTCGGTGAAGCCGGGCCGCTGGAAGTTGGCTCCGCTCCATCCGTCATCCACGAAAAACTGATAGGGCATCAGGCTATGCTCACGGGCGTAGCTTTCGAGGATGCGCTTTTGATTGGAAATCGAGTTGCTCTCGCCCTGCAATTCATCGTCACGGCTGAGGCGGCAGTACAGGGCGGTGATAGGGGCCTGCGTGGTTTGCTGTCTAATCATCGTTCCTCCATTCCGACAGCCCAGGCCCCGCTATTCCGATGGCAACAGTATAGCACAGGCCGGGGCGGTTGTATAGTGCTTTTTACTTCCTTACAAGAAAAAGTTTTAAGCTGGGGCTTATCGCGGAACTACCGGCAGGAGGTCACGGGCCGGGGCTGGCCTGGCAGCGACTTTCGGCCTCCAGGACTTTCGCCATTTTGTCGGCGGCGGTGTCGGTGGTGTCCTGCTTGAAGTAGCCGGAAACGGTGAGGACGGTGTTGCCCATGCGGAGCTGCGTCACGCAGTCCGGGCGGCGGATGGTCTTGGTCTTGCTGGGGGTGTCGGTCATAGGCGGCTCCTTTCAAATTTTTGTTGTGGGCATTCAGAGGGCTGTTTTTAAGGCTTGGAATGATAACATACGGCCCCCCTGTTGAGGATGGCCCCAAAGCCCCGTGATACCGGGCTTTTCGAGGGCCTAAACCGTTACATACCGGCCCGGTGGCGGCGCACCCGCTCACGGGTCTTGCGGCGTTCTTCCTCCTTGGCGCATTCCGGGCAGTATTTGGCCCGGTTGGATTTTGGGATGTACCAGCCGCCGCACAGGACGCACTTTTTTCTTTCCCGGCGGTGGAGCAATTCGGCGCACAGGCTTTCATCCAGGGGCAGCACCGCCGCCCGAAACCAGCGGCAGATCAGCGAGTAGGAAATGCTCTGCGGGCAGACACATTCCTCCCCATCGTCCAGCAGGAGGCAGTTGCCCTCCTGGTAGTTGCAGCAGTCATGCACCAATCGCCGGACGGCTCGATACTGCGGATAGGTCAGCCGGATGGCGTTATCGGTCATGCTCGTCCCTCCGTTGGCTGGGCGCGCCGTGAAGCACCTGGTCGATGTTCCGCTTGACGGTCAGCAGCTCGTCCGCCTCCCGTTTGCGCTCCTGGTACTCGGTGTACCCGGCATTCTTCTCGGACATCAGCGCCTCGATCTCCGCCGTCAGCTCCTTGGTGGAGGGCAGCTTGGTGATGCCGTTGGCCTTGAAGAAACGAACAGCGGCCTCGGAGCGGAGCAGGTCGGCCTCATGCTCCTGCCGGTAGGCGTCACGGGCCTTGGGCGTTTTCTGTGCGGCGAGGCCCTCCCGGACTGCTTTGGTGTTCCGGTAGATGATGATCTGCCGCCGCAGCTCCTTTTTTTCTTTTAAGGCCAATTCGATAGGCTTCAGCTTGGCGGAGCTGTCATGCACAGCGGCATAGGCGGCGGAGACAGCGGCGTCCAATTCCTCCGGCGAAGAAAAGCCATACTCTGTGTAGATGTTGAATGCCTGCGCCGCCTGTTTCAGATTAAACACGGACGCCCAGCGTTCGTAGCCGATACCCTTGCCCTGGGCTTTTTGGGCCTCGATGTCCACCATGCGCTGAACACCCTGGGGCTGGCGTAGCTGCTCCCGGATGCTGGGCTTGGCTCCCCGGCTGGGACGGGCGGCGTTGCGCTCCAGAGCGGCACTGACGGCGGTGCGGTCGAAGTCATCCCCCAGCTTGCGGGCGGTGATGGGCTTGGCCCGGTCGGGGGTGAGGTAGGACAACCGGCCCCGGCTCTCTTTGACGGTGATGCCCCGCTGCAACAGCCGCTGGGCAAAGTCCTCGAAGCTGACAGCCACAGCGAGGACGGCTCGGATCTCCCGGCGTAGCTTCTCTTTGTCCGTTTCAAACTTGGTGGGCGGCTTACCCTGGGCGGCGGCTTCGGTGTCCAGAGCAAGCTGCCCTTTCTTCTGCGCCCAATACTCCCGTTCGGTGACACGGTTTTTGCTCCCGCCCAGCAAGTCGATTTGGTACAGCCCCGCCTCCTGGCACAGCTCCATGACCTCGGCCCGGAAGTGGTGCATAGCGGCGGCGGTGCAGCGGTGCTTGGCCCCGGCCTGGGTGTCGCTGGCCCTGTCCATGTAGGGCTTGCGCTCCACCTCGGCCACCCGCAGGGAGTTGATGACGATGTGGACGTGGATGTTGCCGCTGTGATTGTGGCCGTCCGGGTGGGTGCAGACCAGGGCCTGGTGGCCGGGGAACTGCTGGTTACAAAAACGCTCCCCCAGTGCTTGGGCCTTGTCCATCGTCAGGCCGTGGTCGGGGCCGTCCCTGGGGTCAAAGGATAGGATGTAGTGATGGCTTTTCACGTCCTCCCGCCGCTGGTTTTTGCCGTAGCGGAGATTGGCCCGCATACAGGCCACGGCGAAGTCCTCCCCGCCGCAATTCAAAGAAGAAATGCGGTAATCCTGGCGGGGAACAAGCCGCCCGTTTTCGTCCAGGACGGGCCTGCCGGTGAACTCGTCATGCTCGAAGGTGAGGTACTGCTCCGCCGCGCCGTAGTCGGCATTTTTAGAGCTTAAATGTTTCAGTGTTGCCAATGGCTTCACCTACCTCCCGAAGCACCCGAAACTTCAAGGCGGCGAGGTCAGACAGCTCCGCCCGAACCTCGGCGGCGAGGGAGTTGTACGGCGTTCCAAACTCGTTCAGATAGCGGGCGATCTGATTGAGGTTGCCGCCGATTTTCCCGTACTCCCCGGTCAGCCTGCCGATGGCGGCAAGAACTTCGTCATTGACGGGGGACACGGTGATGATGGGCTTGACCGTCGCTCCGGTGATCGCCTGCCGGATGAACTCGGACTGGCTCATGCCGTAGGCGGTCAGGCGCTCCATGAAGTCGGCGTGTTCTTCCTCGGTCACACGGGTCTTGATGATGCAGTTGCGGTGGGGTGTGTTGTAGCGTTTGGACAATAAACTTTTACCTCCTATTTTCAAATTTTCCTCGGGGCATAATTCGCCCATTATACACTTTTTCAATATTCAATTGTCAAGGGCGTTTGTCCCGGTTACTGTCTATGCAATGCCGGAGGGAGCATCGGCTTTGAAAAACACAATGCACCCAGGTGGTCAAGACCACTTGGGTGCAGAGATTTTTTTCCGATATTCACTTCTGGCATCGCTCATCGCTGGGGTCATTATAGGGCAAACGCAAAGAATTGTCAATGCGTTTTGGTGTCTACTTTTGTCGTATCCCATGAGGTATGCCGCTCTGCGGCGAATGCGGAAACGGCCTCCGTTTTCCGCCCGGTCAGGCGAGATCGCAGCGGGTGAGGCTGACGGGTTTTTGTGGCGCGGCAGCGCCACATCACCGGCGCGAAGCGCCGGTCAAAGGCGGGTTTGGGGTGGCAACCCCAACAAGTATCAGACCAGGGGGACAAATGAGCGGAGCGAAATTTGGGCCACGGGTCGATACTTGCTCTACACACTCTCTCCGCTCTTCCTGATAAAATGGAAATCTTTTTTATTGCGCTCGACGCACTTCGTCTCGGTAGAAGCAGTCACCCTTGAACACAGTAATCAACTCCCTACGGTTTACCATAGCTTGGATACGCTTGGCAATCCACCAGTCGCAAATACCCAGTTGGTATCGGCCCAGCACCTCGCCGATAAGTTGACCCACCCGGAAAGATCTGTCATGGATATGGGCACGGATAAATGGGTCATAGAAGGCCTCTCCTACACTGTGCAGACGGCCATTGACAACGGTACGCAAGGGTGCATTTTCTTCTCGAAGCTGCGACCACTCCATAGCGATAGCTCTGCGGACATTTTTGGGGATTTCCCTCTCCAGAGACAGATACGCCGCCCAGTCCCCAGGAGACAGTTCCCCCCAGTTCAAACAAGACTGCGCCGTATTATCTCCCAGCGGCATCCACCGGGGCATCTCCAAAGCGGTCACGGGACAGTCACAGTCCCGCAGTTGCCAAAGCACATCATAAAACCCACACAGGGAGTAAGGTGCGTTGCTGTACCAGATACGCACAGTCTCGCCGTTTTTTCCTCTCTCTAAAAGCCGCTCCCTGTCCCGCTGGCGTTGTTCCCAAAGCATATCCCGTTGGGTATGATCGTCCGGGTCGCTGTCCGGGAGTGGGAAGTCGCCCCCTAGCCAAGCGGTGAGCAAATCGAACCGAGCCTTCTCTACATCAGAGCCGCTTAGGGGGCCAATATCCAGTCCAACAGACGGGCATAGCACATCTCCAGGATTGCCGCCCACAGGCCGCGCCCGGCGGTTCTCCTTCTCCCTCTGGGCCTTGAATTGGGCCATAGCTTGGTCTTTCTCTTCCTGAGTGGGTTCTTTCTCTCCGTCACCGCAAATAAATCCAATTAGCCCATCATCCCAACTGGACGGTCCACAATGCGTTGCCAACTTCAATGTTCCACATTCGCTATCAGAAAAAACAACTTGTAGCATGGTAAAAACTCCGTTTCAAATCCCAATTTTTCGGATTGTTCTGAAAAAGTATAGCATCACAGGAACCAGTTTTCAAGAGGCATATTTCTCTATTCGGCATAGCAGGGCGGGCAGTCAATTCGACAAAGCTTTCTTGTGATACTTTACCACACATGAGCATTCGCGCCGGGGTTGTCGTTGCCGTACCCCTCCAGCAGGTTAATGACACCCCACACGCCCAGGCCAGCGCCGAGGGCAATTACCAGAACCTTCAAAGTGTCGATAGCAGAAGTGAAAAATTCCATTAAAATACCTCCATAATTGTTGCAAAAATCTTGTTTGAAAGTGTCAGCGGGAAAACTTCCCGGAAATATGAAACGCCGCCGACTGATGGTGTCAGTCAGCGGCGCTACCGGGCCGGGAACGTGGCTTTTGAGTAACAGCGATCAAAAGCAGCTTGTCCGGCTAGACGGTCAAAGGTTATGCCAGCCTTTACAAATACCCGTTTCTGTCGTATAATGCAGACAACACAGATAAATGGGGTTCTCCATGAATAATAGAGATTTGACTGGCAAGGTAAACTCAGCCATGTACCGGCAATGCCGGGACCGGGGCTTTGCGGCTCCGGTGGATGTGCTGATGGAAATAGGCTATTTGTCCAAAAAGGACTATGAAAACTGGCGGTATGGGCGCGTCTCCTACCTGGAGCGCGTCTGCACAGCCAATTTAAGCAAGCTGTCTACCGTCATGCACCAGATGAGGGTGTATGCGAAAAAGGCGGGATTAAAGCCGTCTTTCTGCTACTATAAACGGTGGGGAGTAAAGAAAAAGGGCGGTCAGGGGCATAAGCCGGTGATCCCCCTTCGGTTCAGCAAGAGCGGCGATCCAGAGATTGAGCGGTGGTATGCCACCCACTTCGTTGATACAAAGCGGGTCAGCCAGCTAAAGGCGGCGGCATTGGAGAAAGCGGAGCCGCCCCGTCAGGAGGGGGAATCCCCGGAGGACGGAGCTTCCATTTCGTAGCACTCGAAAACATCATCCGGCTTCACTGTCAGCCTGCGGGCCAGGAACTTCGCAATATCAAAGTAATTCTTCTTGCTGGAATCCAGCAGATACTTGTACTGCGGGTGCTTGGTAATGTCAAACTTGTCGGAGAAAAACGGCCTTACGCCCTGCACCTGCAAGATGCACTTGCCGCCGTCCATCACCGCGAGTTCGTCCACGTCCATGAGCGCCCTGCCTAATTTCTGGTAGTTGACGCCCATACTCCGCTGGCTTCCTCTGGTATCGGACGTGTTATAGCTGTCTATTGTGGCTTTCCCTAAAGTTTCAGAAATCTCCTTTAAGGTGCTTCTTTCCTTGCCTCCGAGGAACAAAACGCAGGAACAGTTACCGATAATTGTCTCCGCATGGTCCTTGTAGACCGCTTTGAGCTGGCTCTGCGTCTGCACAACAATGTGCGCGGAAATCTCGCGGGAGCGAATCACGCTGATGAGGTGCTGGAAGTTGGGAATCTTCTGGTTGGCGAACTCGTCCAGAAGGCAGGTGACGTGGGTTTTCAATGCGCCGCCGTTCTCTAAAGCCTTGTCGCACAGGACGTTGAACATCTGCGTGTAGACCATGGCTGAGATGAAATTGAAGGTCATATCCGTATCGGAGACGATACAGAACAGCGCCGTTTTCCGGTCCCCAATCTTGTCCAGTTCCAGGTCGTCGCCCTCCATGAGCTGACGGACCTCTTTAATGTCAAAGGGAGCCATCCGAGCGCCGCAGGAAATCAGGATTGACTTAGCTGTTTTGCCCGCTGCCATTTTGTATTTGACATACTGCCGGACGGCAAAGTGTTCGGGGTCACGCTGTTGCAACTGTTCAAACATCAAATCAACGGCATTTTTGAAGTTTTCATCATCTTCACGCACTTCTGAGGCGTTTAACATTTCCAACAATGTGGTCATGTTCTTTTCTTCCTCCGGGGCTTCGTACCAGATATAGGCTATCAACGCCTGATAGTACAACGCCTCGGCCTTAGCCCAGAAATCTTCACCGCCCTTGCTGTCCTCGCCCTTGGATAGTGATAGGTAAGACTCTGGTTTTAACGCCTCGGTCTTTTCCCCCACTCCACACCGGACGGGCGCCATTTCGACGCATCCGGCGCACCCTCT
>CAJTOE010000080.1 GCA_910577805.1 uncultured Oscillospiraceae bacterium
TGGGGGTGCTGGGGCTGCCGCAGGCCGCAAGGCCGAACAGCATTGCGCCCGTCAGGATGGCGGCAAGAGTTTTTCTCAGTTTCATGTGTTGTGATCCTCCCTTTTTAATTTTCGATAAAAACTTACGTTCTCGGTGGAACGTCACTGTACAAATTTTATAAAAATTTTTTCCTTTTGTCAATAGGAATTAAAAGCTTTTTCACAATTCACAAAAAAAGAAAAGTTTTTTCTTTTTCAGCCCCAAAAACGGCCGCAAAAATCTTGACAAATCAAGAAAATCTGATAGCCTATCTATATGGGCGAAATACACAAAAAATCCCATAAGGTTTTTTAAGGAGGCGTTCTGCTTTGAAAAAACACATCCTTTGTCTGGGGGACTCCAACACGCACGGCTACTGCGCCGACCCCGCCGACTGTGCCGGCGGCGGCGACCGCTTCCACGAGAACGAACGCTGGACCTGCCGCCTGCAAAGCGCCCTGGGGGACGAGTACCTGGTGCTGGAGGAGGGGCTGTCCGGCCGGACCACCGTGTTCCAGGACCCGCTGTACGAGGGGCTGGACGCGCTGCATTATCTGTGGCCCTGCCTGAAGAGCCATGAACCGCTGTCCCTGCTGATTATCATGCTGGGCACCAACGATGTGAAGCAGCGCTTAGGCGGGAACGCACATGAGATTGCGCTGGGGATGCGCCGCCTGATCCAGAAGGCCCAGACCACCGACTGCTGGGGAAAGGGGAAGCCCAATATTTTGGTCATCGCCCCCCTGCCCATTGATAAGCGGATGGAGCAGAGCCCTGTGGCGGACGAAATGGGCCTGGGGGCTGTGGAGAAGTCCCGGGAGCTGCCCGCCCATCTGGAGCGGATGGCGGCGGAAAACGGGGTCCACTTTTTGAACGCGGAGACGCTGGGGCTGGCGTACAATCACATTGATTTCATGCACCTGACCCGTGAGAGCCACGCGAAATTGGCGGCGGCGCTGGCGGAGATGGTCCGGGAGCTGACTTGAGTTAGTTTGCTTTTGTTTATGATGGCACATGGGGCAGGGGCGGCCTTTGGCCGCCCCTGCCCGGCGTTCTTCCCCCTCATCCGTCTGGCCTGCGGCCAGCCACCTTCCCCCGCCAGGGGGGAAGGTTTATCGGTGCGCCTACCGATACTACTGTGCAGTTATGCAAGTGCCAGTGTCTGAAGCCTTCCCCCTCACGGGGGAAGGTGGCACGCGAAGCGTGACGGATGAGGGTGAAATGCGAAAGGCCGCGCCGCTTTACGAATTACACAGTTTCGGCATTTTCCCACTTGTAATTTTCTCGGAAATAGAATACAATAAAAAGCAACAGAGCATCCGTATCTCAAAATCTCAAATCCCCGGAGGGAAAGGAAGGTGCCCCAATTATGAAGCTTGCCAACGAGCTGGGCGAAATCCGCATCAGCAGCGAGGTATTCACCGCCATCACCGGCGCCGCCGCCACCAACTGCTACGGCGTGAAGGGTATGGCGGTCCGTTCCAAAACAGACGGCCTGGTCCACCTGCTCAAGCGGGAGTCCATGGCCAAGGGTGTGAAGGTCTTTTATAACGAGGACTCCACCGTCTCCATCGAGCTGCATATCATCGTGGAAAACGGCGTGAATCTGGTGGCCGTGTGCAGCTCCATCATGAGCGAGGTGCGTTACGTGGTCAGCACCACCACCGGCGTGCAGGTCCAGTCGGTGGACGTGTACGTGGACTCCATGCGGTTTTAATCCCACTGAGAAAGGAAATTGCCCGATATGGTACAGAACATTGACGCTGCGGCCTTTCAAAAGATGGTGATCCACGCCGCCGCCGCCCTGAACGCCCAAAAGCAGGCCATCAACGACTTGAACGTATTCCCGGTGC
The DNA here is from genome assembly GCA_910577805.1 of uncultured Oscillospiraceae bacterium. Taxonomy (GTDB): domain Bacteria; phylum Bacillota; class Clostridia; order Oscillospirales; family Oscillospiraceae; genus Lawsonibacter. The sequence goes on from CAJTOE010000080.1 coordinate 1,873, forward strand.
CCGACGGGGACACCGGCACGAATATGGGCCTGACCATCGGCTGCGCCGCCGCCGAGCTGAAAAAGAAATCCCACGACGCAGTGGGCCAAGCCGCCCAGACCACCGCCTCCGCCCTTCTGCGGGGCGCGCGGGGAAACTCCGGCGTGATCCTGTCCCTGCTGTTCCGGGGCTTCGCCAAGGCCATCAAGGACCGTACAGAGATCGACGGCCGGGATCTGGCCATCGCCCTGGACTTTGGTGTGGCCGCCGCCTATAAGGCGGTGATGAAGCCCGCCGAGGGCACCATTCTGACGGTGTCCCGGATGGCCGCGGCCTGCGCCGCCGGCGCCGCCCGTGAGGACGGCGGCATCGAATTTGTCCTGCAAGCCGCCATCGAGGAGGCGGAAAGCGCCCTGGCGGACACCATGGAGCAGAACCCGGTGCTGAAAAAAGCCGGCGTCATCGACGCGGGCGGCAAGGGATTTGTTGTCATCCTCCAGGGAATGCTGGACAGCCTCCGGGGCCTGCCCATGCCCGCGCTGGCCGAGGAAAAGGAGGAGCCTGCCGGAAAGGCCGACTTCGAGGCGGTCAACGTGGAAGACATCACCTTTGCCTTTGATACAGTATTTATCGTGCGTAAGCTGGAGGAAAATCAGGATATGGAGCCTTTCCGGGCTTACCTGAACTCCATCGGCGACAGCCTGGTGATCGGCGAGGACGACGAGGCCTTTAAAGTCCACGTCCATACGAACACCCCCGGCAGCGCCCTCAGCGAGGCCCAGAAGTACGGCACTCTGGAGCTGGCCAAGATCGAGAACATGCGCACCCAGGCGGAAGATTTGGCCGCCGGAAAGCACGTACAGAGTACCGACGACCTGGAGGCCGTGGAAGCCGAGCTGGAGGAGGGCATGTCCGCCGCTCCCGCCAAGGCTGCTCCGGAAAAACCCTACGGCTTTGTGACCGTGTGCGCCGGAGACGGAATGGCCGCGGTTTTTAAGGACTTAGGCGTGGACGGCATCGTGTCCGGCGGACAGAGCATGAACCCCTCCACCCAGGACATTTTACGGGAAATCGACAAGACCCCCGCCGAGACGGTCTACGTCCTGCCCAACAACAAGAACATCATTATGGCGGCGGAGCAGTGCATCCCCCTGTGTGAGGACAAGAAGGTGGTGGTCATCCCCACCAAGACGGTCCCCCAGGGCATTGCCGCGATGATGGCTGTGGACCCGGACGCCCCGGAAGGGGACAACACCTCCGCTATGACCGAGGCCCTGAGCCGGGTGGCTACCTCCGAGATCACCTATGCCGCGCGGGACTCCGATTTTGACGGCTTCGACATCAAGCAGGGCGACTATCTGGCCCTGGTGGAGCATCAGCTGTTCGGCACGGACCAGGACCTGGACGCGCTGCTGGACCGTCTGGCCAACGCCCCCGCCCAGCAGGACGCGGAGTTTATCTCCATCTTCTACGGCGCGGACGTGACCGAGGAGGAGGCCCAAAAGACAGCGGATATTTTCAGCCAGGCCTGCCCCGGCGCGGAGGTTACCCTCCTGCGGGGCGGACAGCCGGTCTATTACTATATGATTTCTGCGGAATAAAGAAAAAAGCCAGCGTACGCTGGCTTTTTTCTTATCTTTTTCCAATCTTCACCGCCAGAGCGGTCCGGTCGTCGGTGGCCCCCTCCGGGGTCTGGGTGATCAGGCTTGCCGCCAGCTCCTTGGGGCTTTGGCCGTCAAATTGCAGCAGCCGGTCCCGCAGCCATTGATCGTCCTGCGTGCCTACGATGCCGTCGCTGACCATCAGCACGCAGTCCCCCGGCTCCAGCTTCAGCAGCGTTTTGTCCGGCCGGACCTGCTCGCCGCTGTCCAGCCCCGCCGGGAGCGAGGTCCCCGTCAGGCGGCGTACCTGGCTCCCCTTCCGGATGTAGGTGGGCGCGGCGCCGAATTTGTACAAAACGCTCTCCCCGTTGAACAGGTCCACCTGGAGCAGGTCCACGGTGGTGAAGCCGGTCTCGCCCCGCAGGGCCAGCGCCGCGTTCAGGGTGAGCAGGGCATGTTCCGTCTCCACCCCGGCCTGCAAGAACTGCTCCAGCAGCCGCACCGCAAGGGCGCTCTCCCGGTTTGCCTCCGGGCCGCTGCCCATGCCGTCGCACAGCAGGACGCATAAAGTCCCGTCCTGGCGCTTGAAGCAGGTTCCCGCGTCGCCGCTGACCGTCTCGCCGGATTTTTTCCGGGCGGCGACCCCGGCCACCGCCACCAGGGGCTCCAGCTGGACCAAACTCACCCGGCCCGGCTCCGTCTCGTCGGGCCGCAGAAGGACCCCAAGCGCCTGGGACAGCTTGTCCACCTCCTCCGTCTGCTCCAGGACCTGGCTGTTTTTGCCGGAAATCTCCACGCGCAGCCGCCCCCGGCCGTCCCGGAAGGCCCCGCAGCCAGCCTCCACCCCCAGACCGGCCAGGTGCTGGCGCAGACGGCGTTCCAGCATCGGCTCCGGGGCCAGCTCCTCGCCCAGCTCCACCGCCGCGCGCTCCAGCAGGCTGGACATCTCGGCGTACTGCCGGCACACCGCGGCCCGGCTCTCCTGGATGCGGCTGTTGTACTGCTGCCGGTAGCGCAGGGCGGTGAGTTCCTCGTTTACCGCCGACAGAAAGGCCGGGAAGTGCAGGCACCGGTCGGAAAAATATTGGGGAAAATCCGCCGGTTCGCCCCGGCCCCGGTCCAGCATGGGGGCGGTCGCGTCGTTGAGGGCGTTGAACGTGGTGACATAATCCCGGTCCCAGCACCCGGCCTGGAGAGAACATTTTTTGCAGATGCGGGAAGCCGCCCGGTCAAAGACCATGGCGATATCGTTGTCGTTTTTGGGGGCCTGAAACGCCCCTTGCAGAGAGTCGTACAGGGTACGAAAGGCCCCCGCCGCGTCCCGCAGCCGCCGCCCCACCCGGAAGGGCGCACCCAGGTCGGTGACGCTCTGTCCCCTGGGGGCCAGCAGGAGGGTGAGCCGCTTGAGGCGCTTTTGGGGCAGGGCCAGAAACAGGGCGCAGCCCGCGCAGGCCTCAAAGAGCAGGGACAGGGGAAGGCCGTTGTCCCAGGTCCACAGCGCCGCCCCCAGCATGGCTCCGCCGCAGGCCAGTGCCGCCGGGATACGGCCTCTGCCCCGGCAGCAGCCCGCCGCCAGACCGGCCAGGCCATAGGACATGGCGTAGACCGGAGTGCCCATAGCCGCCAGGTCCAGGGCCAGCCCAATGGATACCCCCGCCAGCGCTCCGGTCCCCGGACCGCCCAGCCACCCCGCCGCCCCCAAGCAGGCCGCAGCCAGGATGCGGCCCAGGGAGATTTCCTTATAGAGGTACAGGCTGGACAGAGAGGCCAGCAGCGCGCACAGGAGGATCAGCAGGCCCACCCGGCGCTCCGGGGCCAGCAGGCGGTCCCCGCGCCCGGTGCGGATGGGGGTGAGGACCATGCGGAAGCCCCAGGCGCCCCCGATGGTCAGGACGATTTCGGTCAGGAAATAGATGACGTCCACCGTCCGCCAGCCCTGCTGGGACAGGTACACAAAGCCGGTGCAGGCGTTCATTGCTCCCGCCACCAGGGGCATGGCCCAGGGGCCCCGCAGGAGTTTTATGTCATAAAAGGCGAAGCCCACGGCGAAGGTCAAAATCGCCGCCGCCGCGTAGCGCAGGCCGTCGGAGAAGCCCAGCAGGGTCATATAGCCGAAGCAGGCCCCGGACAGCGCCGCCGCGCCGCATAGCCCCGACCCGGAGGCTCCCGCCATCGCCACCCCGAAGGGGGCGTACTGTCCCAGCACCACCGCCCCCGACAGCACCGATGAGAGCAGCACATGGATCAATACGTCCGCGCTGCGCAGAAGGGCGGTAAAATCCCCCGGTGTGTGTTCGGTCCGTTTTTTCGTCCTGGTGGACCGCGCTTTCCAGTTTTGCTCCATTTGCTCCATGCTCCGCAAGCCTCCTTTGTCAAGCCTCCCCCAGGGGGGAGAGTTTCCCCATTGTATCCCAGAATGTGGAAAAAACGGGTCGGAACAGGGAGGGGGAGAACAATTTTGCAAAGAATAGGGACGTGCCGGCGGGGAATAGAGTGGACTGGAGGTGTTTTTATGTTATCGCCCGCAATCTATCTGGTTTTGAACGGCCTGTTTTTCACCCTGCGCCTGTCCGGCGGCGGGTCCTTCCCCCGGCCCCTGAAGGCGGAGGAGGAGCGGATGTATCTGGAGCGCTGCGCCCAGGGGGATTTGGAGGCCCGGAATGTGCTGGTGGAGCACAATTTGCGGCTGGTGGCCCATATCGTCAAAAAATATTACGCCCAGACCGGCGACCAGGACGATCTGATCTCCATCGGGACCATCGGCCTTATTAAAGGTATCTCGACCTTCAAGGCGGATAAGAATGTCCGCCTGGCTACTTACGCCAGCCGGTGCATCGAGAACGAAATTTTGATGCACTTCCGGTCCCAGCGCAAGCTCCAGGGGGAGGTGTCCCTGGCCGACACCCTGGAGGCCGGCGGGGAGGACGGGTCCCTGTCCCTGATGGACGTGATCGCGGTGGACGACGATATGCTGGAGCAGCTGAGTACCAGGGACGCCTGCGTCCAGGTGCGGAAATGCGTGGACTCCTGCCTGACCGCACGGGAACGGGAGATCGTATGCCTGCGCTACGGGCTGGACGGACGGGTCCCCCAGACCCAGCGGGAGATCGCCTCCCGGTGCGGCATCAGCCGGTCTTACGTATCCCGCCGCGCTTAATGTAAACGATGCCCGGAAAGCCTTGCGGTGCAAGGACTTGTCCGGGCATCGGATGTTTGGGGTAGCGCCGTGGTTATTGCAAACGGTGGAGGAATTTTAGGGAGATAAGCGGCCATTCATCATTTGATATTTGCTCGGATTATTGGTATAAAGGCTTATATATTCTAAAATATCTCTTCTTCAAGGCATCGCGCCCACCCTCCATAACATCACAGATTTCATTTCTAATCGCCTGATTTTGCAATGCTCCCTCAACCTTGCAGAGAACCTGCCCATTCGTAAAGTTCATAGCGATTATTTGTTCTGCGGCACCATTAACTGGAATGTTTGGATTATGTGTCACGACAATCACTTGATTCTTAAGCTTTTGTCTACGCAATTCAGATACTAACATTTCAGAAATCAGTTTCGTATCCAAATCATCTTCTGGCTGATCAATGATGAGGGGGCCATTATTAGAACGCAAAATTAAAGACAATAACGCTGTTGTCTTTTGTCCAGCTGAGCCTTGAGCAATATTTGAAAACCTCCCATCCATTTTAATTTCCAATTGAATAGCATCAGGTGGAGTCCATATTTGCAAGTCGTCAATATCGTCAGGATGCTCAATACACAAAGAAGAAATATAAGCACTAAAACGTTTCCCGTACTTTTTACCGCCAAGATCTTTGCTTGTAAGGCTAGACAGAGTTTCTAATCTATTCTGCCAAATATCTGCTCCATGATTCGGGGCGCAGAGCTGTCCAATGAAAGAATTATGAATATCATCTAAATCAAGGATGTCAGATTGAAACTGGCTATCTTTACGGATAATATTTCTAAATTCTTTCTCAGCTAAACTCATATCCTGCATAGGGAGCAATGTGATCCGTACTTGGTCCGAATTTAACTCCGCTATGATACGAGCCCGCTCTTGACGTAATAGCTTTTGATGCGAGATGATTGCTTCAAATTGAGCAGACTTTTTTCCCTCGATTTCTTCCAACTGATTTTTCCAATATAGTACATCTGCAATTTTTTGCTCCAAATCCGTTCTCTGAGAATACAGTGTCTCAAGTTCATCAATGCTATCAATTCCTCGTTGTTTTAAAAGAGAAATTGCACTTAAATATTCTGTTCTAGCGGTTTCAAAATCAGCAGATATACGGTGATTTTTACTTAACTCTTCTGCGGCATTCTTCAGAGCAACCATTTTTTCTTGTAGAGCTATATACTCGCTCATCAATTTGCTCCACTCTAAAATAAAGCGTTTATATTTTTTAGCTGACTCTTCGTCTAAGATGGCATCAATATCGACCTGATCTACCAAAGTTGTTTGAACGATATCATACTGCAACTCAGACAGTCTGGAGATGATGGTAGCCAGTTCTGATTTAAAGGTTTCATACTTGGAAGAAAATGATTTTATGGTTGTTAGTATAGGATTATTTGCAACGGTTTCAAGTGCATGAATTTTCGCATCGAGATCAGTTAAACGTGCTTTCAGGGATTCTTCTTGGGCTATTTTATTACTTATCTCTCGCGACTGTCTACATATAGTTTTGTATTCTTCACTAAGAGTTGATAGTTGTTGTTTCCAAGCATCATAGTCAAATAAGCTGTCGATATAATGAATCAAGCAATTGGGATCTTCCGCCATTTCATATAATTGCTTTTGACTATAAATTTGGACAGGAAACCTCTGGTCAACATTACCAGCCCCATCACTTAGTTTCCAGTCACCATGCTCATAGTAATATTCAGTCCATTTTTCGGATTCCCAAATCAATTTAAGTTTTCGTCCATCTTTTTTTACATGAACTTGTATTGTCGTATTTGGACGCAACATACCAACATCTGTGCGGCTAGTTGGGATTTTTGAAAACTTATTAAATGAGGTCTCTATTTCACTTGGAAGATTATGGACTTTCCCGAAGGCAATACGCAAAAACTCTGTAATGGTTGTTTTGCCTGATCCTCGACCTCCAATTATTGTATTGAGCCAAGGACTAAAATGTATACAAAATGCAGCTCCATTCCCTATTTTTTGTCCTTGTTCAATTTCTAATTTTTCAATGAAGCAACGTTCACCAAGATTATTTGGATCATCAACGCTTGTCCCATCTATAATAACTCCATCCTCCCTGTCTTGTAAGGCGAGGGCCAAAGATTCAATAGTTGGAGCTTCCATCTTAACCCAAGAAAATCGTTTTGCAACATCAGAGCACTTGTGCGCATCAGATCCCATAACATAAGTAAATTCACGCTTCATATCTACACAAAGCTGTGGGAGCTGATACATGGGGTCTGTAACTTCAACCGCAAAAAAATCACAGTTGTCCAACACATTTTTCAGTGCACTACCGTCAACTGCATTAAAAAGACCCTTTACATCATTCACATGTGCCGGAATTGCAATGCCCCCAGAATGTTGGATTAAGTTTACTGCTTGGTGAAATTTTATTTGATCTCCACCATTTTGTATGCGTGAAATTACTGAAGATATATCATCAACAGGTTTTTGGGGATCAAAAATGGCCAACAAATGAATTGCAGGAAAGACTTCGACTTCTACCCCAGGAAAAATGGCGAGTTCTCTGTATAAATCACTATTTTCAGCTTTAATATTCTGTAATTCTGTTCGTAAAATTTCTGTCCAAGCACAAGAATCGTGATCTGTAATAGCAATACAGTCAATATGTTTTTGCATAGCAGAAAGTAAGAAATCCTTGGCAGATAATTCTGGTTCTCTGTAGTCAGATGATGCCGGTGTGTGCAAATGGAAATCAAATTTCCACCATTTTGCTCCATTCATTACAAAGGCCCTCTTTTCTATCTATAAATAAAAATTTCTATTTTAAAAGGAAATCTAACACGCTTTGAATTCTAATCCCATCCTGTGTTTGCATTAGGTCACATTCTAACGCAATCACCAATTTCTCATAATTGTCCCGAATTTTCCGTAACGGAGCCAATTCCCGCTTCCGGGTTTCTGGAGCATTCATATTCTCCGTAACCTGAATATACTTCTTCGCATCCGCCTTTGTGGCAATAAAGTCTACTTCCTGGTTGTCAATCTTTCCGATGGCTACATCATATCCCTGCCGCAGCAACTCAAAATAGACGATGTTCTCCAGAATATGCCCACTGTCGCCATCCCGATAACCTAACAGATAGTTCCGCAGGCCCATATCCACGATATAATACTTGCCCAGTGTGCGCAGATACTCCCGGCCTTTGATGTCGAACCGCTTGATCTCGTAGAAGATATACGCCTCCAACAGTGCCTCAATATAGCTCTGTATCGTATGCACCGCAGGTTTCCTGCGGCCTTTTTCTTCTAATAGACCCTCGTTGACCAGCGTGTTGCCAATAGAGGTCGCAGACACATTGTTTCCAACATTGTCTGCCAGAAACATAATAATCTTCCGAAGCAGAATGGGATCAGTGATGGTACGGCGCCCTTTCCGCTTTTCCCGCTCTAAAATATCGTTGACAACAGCGGCGGAGTACACTCCATCCAGCGCAGCGGTGACACGGTCGATTTCCAATCCCACATCTGCCAGCATAGGCATCCCACCGAACCGGGCGTACTCATTGAATAAATCCCGCTCATCGTAAATATCGCCGTCCTGGTCTGTGATCCGACGCTTCAGTGCTCCAGTAGGCGATTTCTTTTCAGTCACGGTGTAGCCGTGGAAATCTAAAAACTCCTTAAAAGAAAGGGGGAGTACCTTGATCTCAACATATCGGCCAGAAAGGTAGGTGGAGAGCTCAGACGAAAGCAAGTAGGCATTAGAGCCAGTGATATAAATATCACAATCAAAATCTACACGGAAGGAGTTGACAGCATTTTCCCAACCTGAGATTCTCTGTACCTCGTCGAAGAACAAGTACATCCGCCGCTCAGGTAGGACACGGGCTTTCACATATTCGTAAAAACCTTTGACATCCATATCAGGAAAGCTCATGGACTCAAAGTTCATTTCCAGTATCTGATCCTGGGCAATGCCGTTTTCACGCAAATGCTGGGCCATCAGTTTCATGAGGCTGGATTTCCCACAGCGCCGTATACCGGTTATGACTTTTATCATCTCGGTGTCTTGAAATGCAATCATCCGATTCAGATAGAGGTCGCGCTTTTTCAGCATTGGCTTCTGCATAATCATTACCCTCCCTATTCATGTCAAGCATAGCATATTTATGCCCGGAAAGCAAGTTTATTACATCAAAATAATAAAAAATAAATTTGACACGATTTTTTACATTGAAATAGAAAGATTTTTGCTGTGGGCAGGAGGGAAATGTCGCGGGCATAACTCTCGTTGAACACAGGTTATTGGGGAAAGGGAAAGCAAACAGGCAAAAACCCAGTATTCATGCGGGTTTGCGGCGAGATGGCTCTCAAAAGCTAACCTCACAAAAGACAGATCATTGCACA
>CAJTOE010000081.1 GCA_910577805.1 uncultured Oscillospiraceae bacterium
AACTGCATCAAACCCTATCAAAAGCAAAAGCCCGGAAAACCTTGATTTTCCGGGCTTTTTGAGCCATTTTGATAAAATTTAACGCTTGCTGAACTGCGGAGCGCGACGAGCCGCTTTGAGGCCGTACTTCTTGCGCTCCTTCATACGAGGGTCGCGGGTCAGGAAACCGGCGGCCTTCAGCGCGGGGCGGTACTCCTCGCTGACCAGCAGCAGGGCGCGGGCGATGCCGTGGCGGATGGCGCCGGCCTGACCGGTGACGCCGCCGCCGGTCACGGTAGTCTGGATATCCACCTTGCCCACCATGCCGGTGGTGACCAGGGGCTGGCGGACAATGAGCTTCAGGGTCTCCAGGCCGAAGTAGTCGTCAATATCCCGGCCGTTGATGGTGATCGCGCCGGTGCCGTTGGGGAACAGGTGGACGCGGGCAACGGAGGACTTCCGGCGGCCGGTACCATAGAAATAAGGCTTCTTGCTCTGATACATACTCGTCTAACCTCCTTGCTTACAGGGCCCAGGGCTGGGGCTTCTGGGCGGCGTGCTCGTGCTCCGCGCCCTTATACACCCGCAGGCGTCCCAGGGAGTCCTTACCAATGGTGTTGTGGGGCAGCATACCCTTGATGGCCAGCTTCATCGCCAGCTCCGGGCGTTCCCGCATCAGGGTGCGGTACTGGACCTCTTTCAGTCCGCCCACCCAGCCGGAGTGGGAGCGGTAATACTTCTGGTCCAGCTTCTTGCCGGTGAGCACGGCCTTGTCGGCGTTGATGACGATGACGAAGTCGCCGCAGTCGGCGTGGGGGGTGAATTCGGGCTTATGCTTGCCCCGCAGCAGGGTGGCGGCGGCGGCAGCGGTTTTGCCCAGGGGCTTGTTGGCGGCGTCCAGGACGTACCAGGTGCGCACGATGTTCCCCTTGTTTGCCATGAAAGTGGACATGGGTGAAAACCTCCTATTTCCAAAAACGTAGTATACAATTGAAGCGTTTTGTATTATAGTATTGAAAAAGCGCGCTGTCAAGGCTGTTTTTCGCAAATGCCCGAAACACTCCCGTTTTCTCCCGGATACTCGATAATACTCAGAATATCTCCCGTTTGATTTTACTTTTTCACCCTGATTTTTTGGAGGTTTTATGGAAAAAATACTTTCTCTGGTCCGCCGGTGCGCGGAGGATTACGAAATGCTCGCCCCTGGGGACCGCGTCGCCGTAGGGGTTTCCGGGGGGAAGGACTCCCTGGTGCTGCTGCTGGCGCTGGCCAGACTGCGTACCTTTTATCCCGTCCCCTTTACCGTCGAGGCCGTGACGCTGGACCTGGGGGGCGGGGCGGACTACGCGCCTATCGCCGCCCTGTGCCAGCGGGAGGGCATCCCCTACACCCTGATCCCCACAGAAATTCAGCACATTATTTTCGACCTGCGCCGGGAAAAAAATCCCTGCTCCATGTGCGCGAAAATGCGCCGCGGGGCCTTACACGCCGCCCTGCAAGAGCGGGGGTTGACCAAAATCGCCCTGGGCCACCACTACGACGACGCGGTCGAAACTTTTTTTATGTCCCTGCTTTTTGAAGGGCGGCTGTCCTGCTTTCAGCCGGTGACCTACCTGGACCGCACCGGCATCACCCAGATACGGCCTCTGCTCTACTGCGGGGAAAACCTGGTCCGGCACACCGCCCAGCGGCTGGACCTGCCGGTGGTCAAGAACCCCTGTCCCGCCGACGGGGCCACCAAACGCCAGGAGATCAAAGAGCTGGTCTATGAATTGCAGGGGCGCTACCCCGGCCTGAAGGCCAGGGCCTTCGGGGCCATGCAGCGGCTCCCCCTGCCTGCCTGGGGACCGAAGGAGCACCGACGCCGCCCTCTGCCGGAGGAGCTGGAGTGAGGAGCTGACGCAGGGGAAAATTCAAAATTTCTTCATAAAAATCCCCCCGGAAGTTCTTCCCTTTTTTCCCCGGCTATGGTATACTGGAACAAAAGCCCTTCAATTTGTTTTGAGCGGCTTTTCTTCTGTGTCTGGAACGATTTTTGAGAAAAAATTTTGGGGAAAAGGAGCGATCAGTACCGTGAGCAGACAGCATACGGGTTCGCAGCCAGCCAGAAAACGGCGGAGCCTGAACAGAAGAATCTTGGGCCATACCACCCGGAACATCCTGGCAGTCGTGTTTCTCTGCTGTGTGATTATGGGGGTTTCCATGCAGTCGCTGGCCAATAATATCCTGCTGGACAGCCTCCAGCCGATGGTCCGGCAGTCAGCAAAAACTGTTGAAGCCAACATACATATGCTGGCCGACCGCATGATGACCATTGCAGGGGACACCCGGATGCGGTCCACCGGGGATTTATCCGCTGCACAAGCCAGCCGTGCCGGGCTTTTGACCGAGGCGGCGGAAATCTACGAGCTGCACACCATCGCGCTGTACGACCTGGACGGCAGGCTGATGCAGGGCATCGACGGCGCGCCGGAGCATCTGGCGGACGATTTCCTGGCCCTGCTCCAGGAGACCGATAATATGACCACCCACCCCTCCACGATTTTTCAGGGCAAGCTGGGCGTGACCATGGGAATGCCCGTGAAGCAGGACGGGGAAACCGTCTTTTATGTGGTCGGGGTCTATAAATACGACGCCCTGGACGACGTACTCAGCAGCATCAACATCGGCAAGCACGGCCTGGCCTATATGGTCAACCGGGAGGGCGTGGTCGTCGGCCACCCGAACCAGGCCCTGCCCCTCCGGGGAGAGACTTTGGACCAGCTCACCAACAGCCATGAGGAGGTCCGCCGCCGGGTCATCAGCAACGAAACCGGCGCGTCGGAATTCGGCATGGGCCTGGACACCATGCTGGTGGCCTACGCGCCCATCCGGGGGACCCAGTGGTCCCTGGTGCTGCAAATGCCCAAGTCGGACTATAACTACCTGATTAATGCGGCCATGGTATCGGATATCCTGATTACTCTGGCGGTTCTGGTCATTTCCATCGTCCTGGTCCTGCGGCTGGCCCGGTCCATCTCCCGCCCTGTGAAGCATGTCACCGGACGGATGGTGGCCCTCTCCAACGGCGACCTGCACACAGAGGTGATAGTCACCGAGTCCCGGGACGAGCTGGAGGTCCTGACCCGGACCCTGGACAGCACAGTGGACCGGATGAATCAGTATATCTCAGATATCCAGCAGGTGCTGACTCAGATCGCCGGCGGCAATCTGGACGTGTCCTCCCAGGTGGAGTACCAGGGCGACTTTACCCTGATCCAGCAAAGCCTGCGGACCATTATCCAGTCCATGAACGAGACGATTCTGGGCTTCCGGTCCGCCGCGTCCCGGCTGTCCCAGATGGCTGAGGAGCTGAACGGCCAGTCCAACCAGCTCCACCATGCCTCTCTGGAGCAGAACCAGTCCACCGAGGCCCTGGCCGGAGAAGTGGTCCACGTCCAGGAGCAGCTTGCCAGCGTGACCCAGAGCAGCAGCCAGACCCGTGCCAAGACCGAGGAGATCGCCCAGCGGGTCCAGGAGGCCAACCAGCAGATGGATTCCCTCACCTCCGCCATGGACAACATCAGCGCCAACGCCCAGGAGATCAACATGATCGCAAAAGCCATCGAGGACGTGGCGTTCCAGACGGGCATCCTGGCCATCAACGCCTCCATCGAGGCGGCCCGCGCAGGGACCGCCGGACGGGGCTTCGCGGTGGTGGCCGGTGAGGTGAAGGACCTGGCCGCCCGGAGCGCAGAGGCCGCCAAGAGCGCTACCGAGGTGGTCAGCCGCACCCGGAGCATCATTCAGACCGGCGTGGAGCTGACCGCCCAGACGGCGGAGTCGGTCCAGGCCATCTCCGGGGTGAGCGGACAGATCAGCGCGATTTCGGACCAGCTCGTCACCGCGGTCCAGGGCCAGAAGGCCGCGCTCTCCATCATCGAAACCCGGATCGGGGAAATCACGGATATTGCGGACCGGAACCTCCAGAACGCGGGGGAGAGCGAGCAGGCCAGCGCCCTGCTGGCCCGGGAGGCGTCGGCGCTCCAGGCCAAGGTGGAGCAGTTTACATTAAAGGAGGAGCAGGAGACATGAGGAATTTGTGCAGAACAGCTTTGCTTTTGGTAATGCTCCTGCCGGCGGTGCTGCTGGCGGGCTGCGGCGGCGGCTCCGGCCTCCAGGACGGCTACTACACCGCCCAGGCCCAGGAGTTCAGCCACGGCTGGAAGGAATTTGTGACCATCATGGTCAAGGGCGGGGAGATCGTCTCCGTGGAGTACAACGCGGAGAACGCCAGCGGCTTCATCAAGAGCTGGGACAATGCCTATATGCAGACCATGCTCCACTCCAACGGCACCTATCCCAACGAGTACACCCGGTACTATGCCCGGCAGTTCCAGGAGGACCAGAACGCAGACTCCATCGACGCGCTGACGGGCGCGTCCTCGTCCCACAGCTCGTTCCAGCTGCTGTCGGAGGCGGTGCTGGAGCAGGCCCGTCAGGGCGATTCCAGCGTGCGCGTGGTGGATACCAGCAAGGAGTGAGGCAGGCTTCCTCTGAAAAATATCAGCCGTCGGGGCGGGGGTATCCCGCTCCGGCGGCTTTTTTTGCTCTGGGGCTTCCCCCCAAAAAAACTAAATTTTCCTCCACCGCTGGCGAAACGATTAAAAACGTGCTATAATGCCTACGCTTAGAGAAATCAAAAGAAGCAAGGGAGGTCCCCCATCATGCACGAAACTCAAGACAACCAGTCCGTCCGGAACGGCCAGCCCGCCGCAAACCCCGGCAAAAAACTCGTCCGGTCTGTGGACGGCGTGGATTACCTGCGCATCCCCATCAAGACCCACCTGATTACCAAGCAGGACGATATGTCCAGCGTGGTGCTGCAATACGCAAAGGACAAGCTCCTGCCGGGTGATATCCTGTTCATCTCGGAAAAAGCGGTGGCCTGCACCCAGAGCCGTGCCATCCCTATGGAGTCCATCCGCCCCCGGAAGCTGGCCGTCACCCTCAGCCGCCACGTGACCAAGACCCCCGCCGGAATCGGCCTGGGCATCCCGGAGACCATGGAGATGGCCTTGCAGGAGTGCGGCGTGCTGCGTATTCTATTCGCCGCTTTTTGCAGCGTCATCGGGAAGCTTTTCCGGCAAAAGGGCTGGTTTTATATCGTAGCCGGTCCCAAGGCCCGCGGCATCGACGGCCCCACCGAGGGCACCATCCCCCCCTACGACCATTACGTGGTCCTGACCCCCGCCGACCCAATGGGCACCTCCAAAAAGCTGGCCCAGGTGCTGGGTCATCCGGTGGCCATCGTGGACATCAACGACCTGGGCGCCAATATTCTGGGCTTTTCGGAAAAAGAGCCAACCATGGAGTGGTTAGCCAAGGCCCTGGGCGACAACCCCCTGGGCCAGTCCAGCGAGAGTACCCCCATGGGCATCCTCCGGAAAGCCTGAGCGCCCCATGCAGGTCTTTTTGTACTTCCTCGGCACCGTCATGATTGGCGGTCTGCTGGGCTGGTACGCGGCCTCCGCGGCGGACGGCTGGGGTATCCTGGTCCCCCTGGCGGAGCTTTGGTCCGCCTACTATCTGCACGTGCTCCTCCACGAGGCGGGACACCTGCTGTGCGGGCGGCTGTGCGGCTACACCCTGACCTCCTTCCGCATCGGCAAGTGGATGCTGGTGCGCCGGGAGGGCCGTTGGACCTTCAGCCGCTTCCATATCCCCGGCACCGGGGGACAGTGCCTGATGTGCCCCCCGGAAGGGGACGATTCCCCCATCGTCCTCTACAACCTGGGGGGCGGTCTGCTCAACCTGGTCACCGCCGGGCTGGCGGGGCTGCTGGTCTGGCTGTGTCCGCTGCCAAGGCTGGTGCGGTCGTTTTTTGTGCTGTTCGCCGTCTTTGGGGTCCTGAGCGGCCTGGCCAATCTGCTCCCCATGCGGGTGGGCGGTCTGGACAACGACGGCCGCAACGCCCTGACGCTGGGGAAACATCCCCTCAAGCGCTGGGCGCTGGCGGTCCAGCTGCGCATCAACGCCGCCCAGGCCCAGGGCAAAGCCCTCTCCGAGCTGCCGGAGGATTTTTTTGCGCCCCTTGATTCGGCGGACTGGAACGACCCGCTGGTCGGGGCGGTGGCCTGCATCTACGCGGGGTACAAAATGGAACGGGGAGATTTTGCGGGGGCCAAAGCAGACCTGGACCGCCTGCTGGACTGCCCGAAGCTGAACGCCATCCACCGGTATGAGTGCGTGCTGGAGCAGCGGTGCTGCCGTCTGCTGCTGGGAGAAACGGAGCTGGACCCCCTGGAAAAGCCGGTGGAAAAGTTCCGGAAAGCCACCCGGCGGTATTTGATTGCCCGGCTCCGGCAGGAGTGCATTCAGGCGCTTTTCCTGGAACATGATTTGGGAAAAGCCCAGAAAATCCGGGAGGAGCTGGAAAAGCGCGGTCAAAAATATCCCTATCCCGGTGAGATCGCCGGGGAAAAAGCCATGCTGGACCGGACCCTGGCCACGTTCAAAAAAAGTTCAGAAAGCAGGACTTGACGGGAAGGGCAAAAATGTGTATGATATGCCTTGTAACCGTTTTGTAACCATTCTGTTCCTTTCTGTAACCTTTCGTGAGGAACCCAGGAGGCATGACCATGGCCGATTTCACAGACCTTCAGGATAAAATGCAAGAGCTTCAGGAGTGGGCCCGCATTCATTTGCGCCGGGCCACCCATCATATACATGCCCTGGCCGCGGAAAGCGCAGTGGCCGGTCCGATTTCCTTTCTGGCCGTTGCCTGCGCGCTGGGCGCGGCTCTGACTTTGACGACCCTGTATACCTCCAGCTTCGCCGTCACCGTGGACGGAAAGCAGCTTGGCGTGGTGGCGGACCAGAGCGTGGTAGAGGACGCGGTGGCCAACGTGGAACACGCGGGCAGTACCCTGCTGGGCTACCAGTATGAGGTGGACAGCCAGGTGGACTACCAGTTTGCCCTGACGCTGAAAACCGATTTGACGCCCTCGTCCACCTTCGAGGACTACTTTTACGCCCAGCTGGACAAGGAGAGCAGCGAGCTGCGCAAGTATCAGGTCCTGATCGACGGGGACCCGGTGGGGGTCGTCAGCAGCCAGCAGGAGCTGGATAGTCTCCTGGCGGAGATGAAAGCGGAGTTTTCGACAGAACATACGATTTCCGCCGAGTTTGACCATAAAGTGGACGTAAAGTACATCTACATGACCGACCACGTCATGGACCGGGAGGAGCTGCGGGAAGCCCTGAGCGCCAACACCACCGGCGAGACTACCTACAGCGTAGTTCAGGGCGACACCTTCGGGGCCATCGCCTACGCCAACGATATGTCCATTACCGACTTGCAGCAGCTCAATCCGGATGTGGATATTAACCGGCTGATGATTGGGGACGTGCTGAACGTCAAGGAGGAAATCCCCGTGCTGGGGGTGGTGACGGTGGACGAGATCACCTACACCGAGGCCATTCCCTGCCCGGTGGAGGAGGTCAAGGACGACACCATGTACATCGGCGCGTCCAAGATCCTGGTCCAGGGCGAGGAGGGCGAGAGCCTGGTCACCGCTCAGGTCACCTACGTCAACGGCAAGGAGAGCGAACGGGACATCCAGTCCAAGGAGACGGTGCGGGAGCCTACCACCACCACCAAGGCGGTGGGCACCAAAGAAAAGCCCAAGACTGCCTCCACCGGCCAGTTCTCCTGGCCCATCTCCGGACGCATCAACTCCTATTTCGGCGGCCGTTATATCTTCGGACGGTACAGCTACCATTCCGGTCTGGATATCCAGGCCTCCTACGGCGCGTCCATCAAGGCCGCGGACGGCGGTACGGTGACCTTCGCGGGCTGGAAGGGCAGCTATGGCAATCTGGTCATTATCACCCACGACAACGGCATTCAGACCTACTATGCCCATAATTCCTCCCTGCTGGTGTCCGCCGGAAGCAAGGTCTACAAGGGGCAGGTCATTGCCAAGGCGGGCAGCACGGGCCGGTCCACCGGTCCCCACTGCCACTTTGAGGTCCGGGTCAACGGCTCGGCGGTGAATCCGCTGTCCTATCTGCGGTAAACGTAAGCACCCAGGGCTTTGATCGAACATCAAAATAAAGAGGACAGCTTGCAGTCAGGCTGTCCTCTTTTTCGTATGCCGGTCAGGGATTGTTTTTCTGGTTCGCCTTGGAGAACGGACAGCGGATGCCTATGCACTGGTTGTTTTGCGCCCCGTACTCACAGACAACGTCCGGCACCTCCATTTCAATGCCGAACTGCTCCCGCACAAAGGCGACCGCGGCCAGGACGGACAACAGAGAATCCCGCTTGCAGCACCGGGGACCGCCGATGGTCCCAATTTGCTCCAGGGCCTTTGCGGTCATCTGGTTGGAGAGGCCGAACGGCTCCTCGCTCAGGGGGGTGGAGTTGGATAGGATCGAGACAAAAATGCCGGTGCTGATACCCGCGCCGCAGGCCCCCCAGAAGCCGCAGGCCCCGCCAGGGACGCTTTTTCCCCGGCTCACCATCTCGGCCAGGGCCGCAGGCAGGTCGATGCTGCCGCCTGCATTATGGTAGGCCGTCAGAAGCGCCGAACCCACCAGGACGTGATGCTCCGGGCCGTGCATGTGGCAGAAGGGCTGAGACATAAGCTCCTGCAAAATCCCAATCGGATTTTTGGAGGTGGAGCGAAGGCACAGGCCCAGGGTGGCGTCCATGCCGTCCATATGGCAATCGTTGCAGACATAGTGGCCGTTGACGCACCGGGTCCTGCTGCCCTCCCTTCTGCCGCAAACGGCACATTCCATTTGCGTCCCGAACTCCAGGTATTCCAGCGCAGCGCCGCAGATCAAGCATTCCTCTTTCATGATGCACCTCCTGAATCGTTTGGCTGTTTTTTGCTGGTTTGGTTGTATTATAGCATAAGCGGACGGATTTATATAGGTCGATTTGCGAAGGAAGCTCCCCCCTCACCCGGCGTTTCTCTCTTGCCAAAATCCCCGCAGCATGGTACAATACCCCACAGAAGCCTGACAGAGTAGGTCCAGCGCGTTAAGTGTCACCGGATGGGAGGTTGCCGGTGAACGAAGGAGCCGTTTTCGGCTCCGCGGTGCTGTACCGCATCCGCTGCCATGGGGAGAGTGCGCTCTTTGCATGGCAACACGCCATGAAAGGAGCGTTTTCTTATGCGAAAATGGAATGTCAACACCCTCTGCACCCTCGCACTGCTGACCGCCATGATGGTGCTGCTCAGTCTCACCCTGGCCGTGCGCACAGACTACTTCAAGCTCACCTTCGGCTCTTTGCCGGTGGTGCTGGCCGCAATGCTCTTCGGCCCCCTGGAGGGGATCGTCGTCGCCGTCCTGGGTGAATTTATGGTCCAGCTGCTCACCTTCGGCCTGATGCCCACAACGGTGATCTGGATTCTTCCCCCCGCCATCCGGGCGGTGGTGGTGGGACTGGCCGCGGTGCAGCTGCGGAAAACCGGTGTCCCCCTGGAGCGCCGGCCCGCTCTGTGCTATATCGTGTGTATTGCCGGGGCGGTCCTCACCACCACCGGGAACACCCTGGGCATGTGGCTGGACAGCCTGGTTTATCACACCTCTTTCTCCGCCGCCCTGTTCATCGCCCCAGCGCGCTATGTCTCCGGGGTGGTGACCGCCGCCGTCATTGCCACCCTGAGTATGCCTCTGGTCCATCTCCTGCGGCGCAGCGGCGTGCTGAACGAGGTCCGCCATGACGGACCGTGAGGCAGTAGAGCAGCTCCGGCAGCGGGCCTGGACCGGCCAGACCCCCGGCCTGGAGCGCATCCGCCGCCTGCTGGACCGGCTGGGCAGACCTCAGGACGGGCTTCGGTTTGTCCACATCGCCGGCTCCAACGGAAAGGGTTCCACTGCGGCGCTGCTGGCCAGCGCCCTGACCCAGGCCGGACTGCGGACGGGGCTGTATACCTCCCCCCATTTGCAGCGGTTCCACGAGCGCTTTCAGATAGACGGCGGGCCTATCCCTCCAAACACCCTGGCGGAGACAGTCCGGACTGTGCTGGACGCGGCGGAGGACCAGACCGAATTTGAGCTGATGACCGCCGTTGGGATGCTCTATTTTCGGGCCGCAAATTGTGATTTTGTCGTGCTGGAAACCGGCCTGGGCGGCCGTCTGGATTCCACAAATGTGATCGAGTCCCCGGCGGCCTGTCTGATAACCCGGATCGGGTTGGAGCATACGCAGCTTTTGGGGGACACTTTGGGGAAAATCGCCGGAGAAAAAGCCGGTATCATCAAGCCGGGCAGTCCGGTGGTGGTCTGCAAGCAGGAGCAGGCGGTTCTGGACGCGATTTCCGCCCGCTGTGACGGAAATGCACTGACGGTTACCGCGCCGGACCGCCTGCGGCGGCTCTCCTGCTCGCCGGAAGGCCAGCGGTTCACCTACCGGGACCGGGGGCCGTATCAGATTTCCCTGCTGGGCGGGCACCAGCTGGAAAATGCCGCCGCCGCCCTGGACACCCTCTGGGCACTGGGCCTTCCGGAGGAGGCGATTACGAGAGGTCTGGAAAATGCCCGCTGGCCGGGACGGCTGGAGCTGGTGCGCCGGGGACCGGACGTACTGCTGGACGGAGGCCACAACCCCCAGTGTATGCAGGCAGTGGTGCAGGCTTTGGACGAGCTGTACCCAGGAAAAAAAGTGCTGTTTCTGCTGGGCGTGATGGCGGACAAGGATTTTATATCTATGCTTCAAATCCTGCTTCCCTACGCAAAGCAAGTGGTCTGCACCGCCCCGGACAGCCCCCGCGCCCTGCCCCCAGAGGAGTTATCCGCCTGCGTTCAGCGCTTGGGCGGGACGGCCCAGGCCTGTCCCACTGTCCGGGAGGCGGTGGAGACGGTGCTGGCGCTGGCGGGGCCGGAGGACGTGGTCTGCATGTGCGGGTCGCTGTATCTGATTGGAGAGTTGAAAGAGCTTTTATGAAAAATAAAACGGAGCTTTTGAACCGGTGCGCCCGTGACCCGGAGGAGCGTATGTTGCTGGCCCGCGCTCTGGACAAGCTGGAGCTGGCCCAGAGCCGCGGCGTCCC
>CAJTOE010000082.1 GCA_910577805.1 uncultured Oscillospiraceae bacterium
CGGACCACCCGGTACATTACATACCAGCCCTGGCTGAACAGGCAGACGAGGTTGATGATAAAGCAGATGATTGCCGCGATCTGAAGCACCACAATCGTCTTCTCCAGGCTCGCGTCTTCCGCCATGCGGATGGCCTCCTCCCGTTCAATCACTTTGTCCAGGGAGGACACCAGCGAAGTCAGGGTTGGCTGAATCTCGCTTTGGAAGCGCTCCTGTGCCGCGGCGGGATAGAAGGCGTGCTGCTCCAGCAGCTCGCCCGCCGTCTCATGGAGCGTGTGATGCAGAGGTTCTATAATCTCCATCTGTGCGATGATCTCCGGGTCGTCACTCTGCTCGTCTCCGTAGAGCCACTGGCCCAGGGCGCAGCTGGTATAATCCAGGCTTCCGGTAAACTCCGCACCGGCATAGAGCGCATTGCTCAGGTTGCTGGCCCAGCGGTAGTGGGCCGATTCTGCGCCGTAGGCCCGGCTGAGCAGATTGTTGGCGTTCTCCGTAGAGGCGTTCGCCCGTTTGATCAAACTGACATTGGCCAGAACCACGATACAGAAAAGCAGCGTAGCCAATACACTGGCGCCAATGCGAATCAGTACAGAGCGTTTGATACTTGTAAACATATTATTCACTCACCTACAAATTCTAACTGGATTAATCCTGTTTTATTCTATGGACCAAATATGTGATTTGTTCTAATCCATTAAAAGCGTGAAAAAATCCTTACGTTGGCGCGTTACACGGTAAGCTTTTTCCTCGCGTTACAAAAAGAGGAAGCGCCGCTGGGCGCTCCCTCTTTTCGGAGCTCAAGGGCAGAAACTTAGGATTTACGCCTTGCCGTCGCAGCCCAGAACGTTAATCAGCTTATGCTTGACCAGTTCCTTGATGTTGGCGCGGGCGGGCTTGAGGTACTCGCGGGGGTCGAACTTATCGGGATGCTCGTTGAAGAACTGACGGATGGTGCCGGTCATAGCCAGGCGCAGGTCGGAGTCGATGTTGATCTTACACACGGCGCTGCGGGCGGCCTGACGGAGCTGCTCTTCGGGGATACCCACGGCGTCGGGCATTTTGCCGCCGTTCTCGTTGATCATCTTCACGAAATTCTGGGGCACGCTGGAGGAGCCGTGCAGCACGATGGGGAAGCCGGGCAGACGCTTGACCACCTCGTCCAGGATGTCGAAGCGCAGGGGCGGGGGAACCAGCTCGCCCTTCTCGTTGCGGGTACACTGGTCGGCGGTGAACTTATACGCACCGTGGCTGGTGCCGATGGCGATGGCCAGAGAGTCGCAGCCGGTCTTGGAGACGAACTCCTCCACCTCTTCGGGGCGGGTGTAAGAGGAGTCCTCGGCAGAGACCTGGACCTCGTCCTCTACGCCGGCCAGGCTGCCCAGCTCGGCCTCGACCACGACGCCGTGGTCATGGGCGTACTCGACGACCTTCTTGGTGATCTCGATGTTCTCGGCAAAGGGCTTGGAGCTGGCGTCGATCATAACAGAGGTAAAGCCGCCGTCCACGCAGGACTTACAGGTCTCGAAGCTGTCGCCGTGGTCCAGGTGCAGGCAGATGGGCAGGCCGGTCTCAATGATGGCGGACTCCACCAGCTTCACCAGATAGGTATGGTTGGCGTAGGCGCGGGCGCCCTTGGAAACCTGAAGGATCAGGGGGGCGTTGACCTCTTTGGCCGCCTCGGTGATACCCTGGACGATTTCCATGTTGTTGACGTTGAAGGCACCGATGGCGTAACCACCGTTGTAGGCTTTCTTAAACATCTCAGTTGTAGTAACAAGGGGCATGGTAATATCCTCCTTATAATAAAGTCGCTTCTATTTTACCACAAATTCTCCAGAATGCAACAGGCAAGGGGCAAAAAACTACAAGCCCAGAGTTCGCTCTTTTGTAGGATTTGTGAAAGGACCACAACGCTGCGGGGATTTTGGGGGAATTGCGGTGGGGGAAAACCGAAAGATTCCTCTCCTTTCTGAATTAAAGTCTATTGAAGTTGCCGTTTACAACGCGAAAAGTTTTTGCTATAATGTTCCTGTTTCAAACCATCACCCATTCCGCAAAGGATAATTAATTTTGGAGGTAATCAACATGAGCAACGAATTGAAGGGCGCCCTGATTATTGGTCAGTCCGGCGGCCCCACTTCCGTCATCAACGCCAGCGCCTATGGCGTGATCCGTACCGCGCTGGATAACCCGGCCATCACCGCCGTTTACGGTGCGGCCCACGGCATCAAGGGCGTGCTGAACGACAAGCTGTACGACATGGGCCAGGAGGACGCCAAGGAGCTGGAGCTTCTGCTGAACACCCCCTCCTCCGAGCTTGGCTCCTGCCGCTACAAGATCGCCGACCCCGACAAGGACGACACCGACTACAAGCGCATCCTGGAGATTTTCCAGAAGTATGATGTGCGCTACTTCTTCTACAACGGCGGCAACGACTCCATGGACACCTGCAACAAGATTTCCAAGTACATGCAGAAAGTTGGCTACGAGTGCCGCATCATGGGCGTACCTAAGACCATCGACAACGACCTGTTCGGCACCGACCACTGCCCCGGCTTCGCCTCTGCCGCCAAGTATATCGCCACCTCCTGCGCCGAGGTCTACAAGGACGCCCGTGTGTATGACACCGGCATGGTGACTGTCATTGAGATTATGGGCCGTCACGCCGGCTGGCTGGCCGGCGCTGCCGCGCTGGCCGGAGTCGTGGGCTGCGCCCCTGACCTGGTCTACCTGCCTGAGGTGAACTTTGATATGGACAAGTTCCTCAACGACGTGGATACCATTTATAAGAAGAACGGCAACTGCATCGTAGCGGTCTCCGAGGGCATCCACTACGCCGACGGTACTTTCGTTTCCGAGGCCAAGACCTCCGCCACCGACGGCTTCGGCCACGCTCAGCTGGGCGGTCTGGCCGCGCTGCTGGCTAACATCGTCAAGGAGCGCACTGGTGCCAAGGTCCGCGGCATCGAGCTGTCCCTGCTCCAGCGCTGCGGCGCGCATGTGGCCTCCCGCACCGACATCGACGAATCCTTCCTGGCCGGTAAGACCGCCGTGGAGGCCGCGGTGTCCGGTGAGACCGACAAAATGGTTGGCTTCGACTGCTCCCGTGAGGGCGGCAAGTACACCTGCCAGACCAAGCTGTTCAACCTGTCCGAGGTGGCCAACTTTGAGAAGAAGGTCCCCCTGGAGTGGATCAATGCGGAGGGCAACGGCGTGACCCAGGACTTCATTGACTATGCTCTGCCCCTCATCCAGGGCGACGCCAAGGCTCCCACTGAGAACTCCCTCCCCCGGTTCGCCCGGCTGAAGAAGGTTCTGGCTAAGTAAGGAAAATAGTTGTAAACAATCCCCACCACCCTTCGGGCGGAGCCCCTTTCAAAAGGGGCCTTTGGATACAGCTGAAAAACAAACGCGAAAAAGCCGCCGCTGTCAGTGATTAGAGACAGCGGCGGTTTTTAACGTACTTATTCTGCGGAAAGAGACGTAATATATTGCTCCAAAATAAATTCAATCTGTTTTGCTGCGGAGCGTTTGTTTTTTTCCGCCTCCAGCTTTATTTTTTCCAACAACGCAGAATTAATCCGCATGGTAAAACGCGTTTGATCGTCCCGTGTAAACGGGTCATTGTTTTTCATAGAGAAAACCTCCTTATTGATGCCAGATTAATGCCAGTATGACACAATAAGAGAAAAAAGTAAACTGCAAATCGTAAACTATGGCCTCACCCTTTCCCCTTCCAGCCTAAACCGTAATGCAGCCGCAGAGCTTTTACGCTCTGCACCAAAAATGGGACCAATGCCAGCTGGCTCAACAACAGCCCGTATCCATTAGGCACCCAATTCAGCAGTCTTGGCAAGATGCAAATTACTGCCAAGCAAGCGGAATCTGGTATCAGAAGAATTCGGGCAGGTTTTGTTGTGGTTGTGTAATAATCCCAGTTCAGCCGGAACAAGACACCGCAAATCACCAGAGTCATACCACCCCAGATGAGCCAGTTTATTTCTCGTCCCTGCCGCAGCTCCGAGTGGATGTTTGCCAGCATCCCCAACGCAAAGCATCGGGCCAGAAAGCCAGCCCCTACCATCATTTGACGATGCTTCAAGCTCTTCTCAGCTGACTGTACCGCTGGCGTCTCATTCTCACTGTCGCAGTCGTCCCGAAGCAGATAATCGGTAGAAACCCCAAACACCTGACTGATCGCCAGTACATTAGTGGTATCCGGCACCACCTCACCCAGCTCCCAGCGGGAAACAGCCTGCCGGGAAACATCCAGCTTTAGTGCCAGCGCCTCCTGACTCAATTTTCTCTCTTTCCTTAGCCTGTACAGCTTTTCTCCAAACGTCATAGCGCAGTCCTCCTTTCGTGCTTCCAGTCTACCAAACGGCAGAAAATCTGTCTGCAACATCTGGGTGGAACCGCCGCAACTAGAAGTGGAAGTTGATTTAAAACATTTTTGCAAACGCAATTCCCAAAGGAACCACCGCCAGCAGCACCGTTTTTTCACCAAAGCTTCCAGACAACAGGCCGCTGACCACGGCCCCCGTCACAAACGACAAAATAAGCCCATAATAGAGCCGCGCTTTTCCGCTGGCCGTCCTCTCCCCTTTCACCACATACCGAAACAGAAATTCCGTGCCGCTGCGCAGATTCCCGGTACACATCGTTGTTGCACAGCCGCACCCCTCAAACTGACGGAAGGACTCAATCTGCACCGCACTGGTGAACGCGATCAGCACATTTGCCAGGGAATCCAAGCTTCCTGTGGGAATCAGGGAAACGACAGCCAGCACCACACATTCCGCCAGCAGGATGCTCTGCCGCCAGTGCAGCCCCACGGGACGGCGCTCAAAATGCAGGTGCAGCAGCTCCGCCGCCAGCACTCCGGCGGCAAATGCCAAAATGGGCCACAGATAATAGGCGGCCTCGTTCAGCCGTCCTTGGGACAGGTTGATACCCAGCAGGACCAGATTTCCGGTTTCCGCAGTCGCAAAGACCTCTCCCCGGACCAAATAGGTATACGCGTCCAGAATCCCTCCCGCCATGGCCAGCAGCAACCCCACCGGAAGGGATTCCGAAGGTTTTATTTCATGTTCCATTCTTTCCTTATTGTTTGGCAATCGCTTTACACTGTAATCAGCTCATACTCCCGGCTCCCCAGCCCGATCTTCTCCGCGTGTTCCAGGCAGGAGCGCCACTCGGACTCCGGGGTGGAATTGGTGAAATGGTCGTGGTGGTCGTGGAACTCCGGGTCCTCCAGATGCCGGGCCAGCTGGCTTCCGGGCAGGGGCGCGGCCTTCAGGCACGCATCCACGCAGGCCTGGTCCAGAGCCAGGGGGTCGAAGGAGGCGAACATGCCGATATTGGGCAGGATGGGCACGTCGTTCTCCCCGTGGCAATCACAGTTGGGGGACACATCCACCACCAATGAGACATGGAATTGGGGCCGTCCGTCCACCACCGCCTTGGTGTACTCCGCCATCCGGCGGTTGAGCACCTCCACGGCGTTGTCGGTGGCAAAGCTGATCGCGTCAAAGTTACAGGCCCCCAGGCACCGGCCGCAGCCCACACAATGCTCCAGGTCCACAGTCATCTTTTTGGACGCCTCATCAAAGACCAGTCCCCCGTTGGCACACTCCTTCTGGCACTTGCGGCATCCCCGGCAAGCGTCTGCATAGATTTCCGGCGTACCACTGCTGTGCTGTTCGGTTTTGCCCGCCCGTGAGCCGCAGCCCATACCGATATTTTTGATAGCCCCGCCGAAGCCGGTCATTTCGTGGCCCTTGAAGTGGGTCAGGCTGATGAACACATCCGCGTCCATCACCGCCCGGCCGATTTTTGCTTCTTTTACGTACTCTCCCCCGTTCACCGGCACACACACATCATCGGTACCCTTCAAGCCATCGCCAATCAAAATGGGGCACCCCACGGTCAGGGGCGTAAACCCGTTCTGCCAGGCGCACTCCAAATGCTCCAGGGCATTTTTCCGGGAGCCGGGATACATGGTGTTGCAGTCCGTCAAAAACGGCTTGCCGCCCAGCTCCTTGACCAGATCCACCACCGCACGGGCGTAGTTGGGCCGCAGATAGCTGATGTTGCCCAGCTCGCCGAAGTGGAGCTTGATGGCGACAAACTTGCCCTCCATGTCGATCTGGTCGATTCCCGCTTTGCGCATCAGCTTTTTCAGCTTGGTGGGCAGGCCGTCCCCAAAGGCGACGGTGTGAAAATCGGTAAAATAAACGCTTGATTTAGACATACTATGTTTCCTCCTGTTTTTTCAGTTTTTTCGCTTCTACAATGCCAGGAAGTGTGGACACCAGCGCGCCAATCAAAATACAGACAATGCCTACCATCATATTGACGGAAATCCACTCCCCATGAACCAGCCACGCCAAAAACGGGGCCAGCGCGGGCTTGAAGAAGTACACCAGAGAAGCCTCGCTGGCGCTGAGACATTCCATGGCCAGGAAGTAGGCACAAAAACCCACGCCGGCCACTCCCAGAGAGACGTACAGCACATAGGGCAGGTTCGCCAGCGTGATGCCATCCAAAATCGGAATGCTGGCAAAGGAACCAAGCCCCGCCTGCGTCAGCAGGTCCGCCACGGCCGGGACCCGTGTCAGCAGGATAATCAGCAGCAAAAAGACGCTGCCGGACAAAAAACCAAAGCAGGTGACCACCACGCCGCCGAATTTAGCACAGCTATGCTTGCCCATAACGCTGTAAAGAGAGAACAGAAACGTTGCGGCGATAATCAGGGCCAACCCAGTGGGGTCGATTTTGGTATCGAAGGGATTTATGATAATCAAGCTGCCCAAAAGCTGAAGGATCAAAGCGGCAATGTGGTTTTTACGCATCATCTCTTTCAGCATAAATACCGCCAAGACCGCCGTAAAAATAGGGTTGCAGCTATAAAGCACGCTGACAGTGGACGCACCGGCGTAGAACACGGCCAGCTGGTAGACGGGCATGGAGACGGTGATCCCCACAAAGCCCAGCAGCGTCAGATAGGCCAGGTCTTTTTTTTCCAAATGCTCTCCCCGCTTCTTCAGGGTGTTCAGTGCCATGGGAAGCAGGCAAAGCCCGCCCAGTGTGAAGCGGATCAGGGACAGCTGTATGACGTTCAGCTCCCCCACAATGAATTTCAGCATGACTTCCATGGAGCTGAACATCAGCGTAGCAACGGCGACACAAATATATCCTTTTTTCATATTCCCCACCCCGGCCAGTCATTCAGTTCATCATATCCAGAAATTCATCCTCTGTCAAGACCGGAATACCCAATTCCTGTGCTTTTCGCAGCTTGGAGCCTGCGTTTTCCCCCGCCACGACATAGGCGGTCTTTTTGGACACGGAGCCTGCCGATTTGCCCCCGCGGGCCTCGATCATGGCGGCAGCTTCGTCCCGTGTGAATTTCTCCAGCGCTCCGGTCAGGACAAAGGTCATTCCGGCAAAGCGCTGGTCCTCCCCCTGGTCCGGCTCGGTCATGTTCACTCCAGCCTCCCGAAGGCGGGCAATCAAATGCTGGCTCTGGGAGCGGGACAGCCAATCCAACAGGCTCTGGGCGGTGATCTCCCCCACGTCGTCGATGGCGGTCAGCTCCTCCAGGGTGGCCTGCTCCAGCGCCTCCAGGGTGTGGAACCTCCGGGCCAGCAGTTTCGCCGCCTTCTCCCCCACCTGCCGGATGCCAAAGGCAAACAGCAGTCGGGACAGCTCCCGGCTTTTGGAGGCCTCAATGGCCGACAGCAGCTTTTGGGCGGACCGCTTCCCCATCCGTTCCAGACCGGCCACCTTGTCTGCCTCCAGGAAATACAGGTCCCCCGGCGTTTTGACCAGGTCTGCGCCCACCAGATTTTCTACCACCGCAATGCCCAGGCCCTCGATGTCCATCGCCCCCCGGCTGGCGAAATGAGCCAGCGTCCGCAGCAGCTGGGCGGGACACTCCGCGCCGGTACAGCGGATGTGCGCCCCCTCCTCGTCACGCTCCACGGGCGCGCCGCACTCCGGGCAGATTTTGGGAAATTCATAGGGGACCGTTCCGTCAGGCCGCTTGTCCAGGTCCACCGAGAGAATTTCCGGAATAATCTCCCCCGCCTTGCGCACCAGCACGGTGTCTCCGATGCGGATGTCCTTTTCCGCAATAAAATCCTGGTTGTGGAGTGTGGCGTTGGTCACGGTGGTTCCCGCCAGACGCACCGGCTCCACCACCGCCTTCGGGGTCAGCACGCCGGTCCGTCCCACCTGGATGGTGATGTCAATGACCTTGGAGGGCTTGACCTCCGGGGGATACTTGTAGGCCGCCGCCCAGCGGGGGAATTTCGCCGTAGAGCCTAGCCGCTCCCGGTCTGACAAGCTATTCAGCTTTACAACCGCGCCGTCAATGTCAAAGGAAAAATTCTCCCGGCCTTCCCCGATTTGGGCAATGCGCTCCTCCACCTGGTCTATCTGGGTACAGCTGTCATGTGGAATCACTTTAAAGCCCTTACGGTGCAAGTATTCCAGCGTTTCTGCGTGGGTCTCAAAATGCTCTCCCTCCGCCCACTGGACATTGAATACCAAAATATCCAACCGGCGGGAGGCGGCAATTTTCGGGTCCAGCTGCCGCAGAGAACCGGCGGCGGCGTTGCGGGGGTTGGCAAACGGAGCCTCTCCCCGACGCTCACGCTCCTCGTTCAAGGCGTGAAAGACCTTTTTCGGCATAAAAACCTCTCCCCGGACAATCAGCCGGTCGGGAGCGTCGGGAATTTTCAGGGGAATGGACCGGACGGTCCGCAGATTTTCCGTCACGTCCTCCCCGACCCGGCCGTCGCCTCTGGTGGCTCCCCGGACAAACAGCCCGTTTTCATACTCCAGCGCTACAGACAGTCCGTCCACCTTGGGCTCCACCACGTACTCCGGCTCCGGGACCGCACCCTGGACCCGCTGGTCAAAAGCCCGCAGCTCCTCAAAGTCAAACACATCCTGCAAGGACTCCAGCGGGACCTGATGGGTCACCTGCTGAAAACTCTCCAGGGGCGTTCCGCCGACCCGCTGAGTGGGCGAATCGGGGGTGACCCACTCCGGATGAGCCGCCTCCAGCTCCTCCAGTGCCCGCAGCTTGTGGTCGTAATCGTAGTCGGACATGGTAGGCTCGTCCAATACATAGTACTCGTACCCCGCTTGGGTCAGCTCCCGCCGCAGGGCCTCCAAGGTCTGTTTTTCATCCATAAAAGGACCTCCCAATCTTATCTGGCAGCAATTTTTTCAAAATCCAGAACAGCCCAAAGCCCGCTAAGGCTCCGGTGGTGTTCAAAATCACGTCGTCGATATCGGTGCTTCGTCCCACAAAAAGCTGGACAAATTCAATGGTACAAGAGGTGCAGAAGCCCGCTAGAAGGGACTTCCACCACCTCCAATTTTTCCACAGAAGCGCCGGGAAAAATCCGATGGGCATGAACATGATGATGTTCCCCGCCAGCAAAAAAATTCCCCAGTAGCTCCCCCCCTGCAGGACCCGCCGGATTTCATGGAACGGCTCCAGCATGGGGGGCAGATAGGCCAGGTTGGACATTACCACATTCCAGGGCAGGAAAAGGAAAAACTTCGACTGGCCGGAGAATGTCCAGAAATTGGCCGGAAACAGGGTCAGCGCGGCCAGACCGGCGCAGTACGCCACAAAAAATGCCATTGCCGCCTCCCGCCGGAGGGCGTTCTTCCGCCGCCAGGGGCGTGTCAGACCAAAGACCAGCAACGCCGCCGCAGCCAGGGGAAGCATCTGCTTTGCGTACCGCCAAATATCCAGCAGCAATTCCACGTGTATCCTCTCTTTCGCTCATCTGTAAATAAGTATCGGGCACCTGGCCCACTATGACAGTCTCCGCCACGCACAGCCGGGTCTGCACCGCAGTCTCCACCTGACCGCCCGGCAGAATCAGCGTGAGGGGCACTGCAATTTCCAGAAAAATACTGTGCCGGGTCTGGTTGATGCCCGCCTGGGAAAACTGGCTGGTAAATTCGGCGGACACCGTACCCACCCGCATGGCGTGGACCTGCATGGACGGCCCCCGTCCCCACAGCACGTCCAGGTCAATCAGACTGCCCAGGGGAATTTGAATCTGAGACACGTCGATCTGCTCCAGCTCCTCCAGGAGCCGGGTGGATAGCTGGGTGCGCAATAAGTTCAACTGGGCCATGTTGGTGGTCAGGGCGGTAATAACTCCGTTTTCGCCCCGCTGGATGGTCACGAAATCGCTGTAATCCATCTCCCGCCGGGCCAAATCCTCCAAAACCGCCTGCTCCACCACCCGCGCGATCACGTTCTGGGCCTGGGTCCGGGCCACCGTCTCCACAATGGGACGCAGACGGCTTTCCAGCACAGCAATGACCAGCAGCGCCAGCCCTATCCCCACCAGAAGCGTAATGACCCAAGGCTCCGGCTCCCAAACGCGCCGTCTGCGCATATCCTCACCCCCTATAGGGCCAGGATATTCCGCCTGGAGGTTGGACTATTCCCCCAAAAGCTCCTGCACCGCCAGCAGTACTCCCAAGCGTCCTGACTCATAGGTCAGCCCGCCCTGGAGATAGACGGTAAACGGCTCCCGCATAGGTGCGTCGGCGGACAGCTCGATGGAAGCCCCTTGGATAAAGGCCCCCGCAGCCATAATCACTTTACAGTCATAGCCCGGCATATCCCAGGGCTCCGGGGTAACGTAGGAGTCCACCGGAGCACCCATCTGGATGCCCTTGCAGAATTTTTTCAGCGGCTCCGACCCCCGCATGTGAATCATCTGAATAATGTCGTGCCGGACCTCGTGGGAGGCCGGCTGTGCATCGTAGCCCAGCAGTTCCATGATCCGCGCCCCAAACACCGCCGTTTTGACAGCCTGAGCAACTGTGTGGGGGGCCAGGAACAACCCCTGATAAAAAAGCCGGTTCTGCCCTAATGTGCTGCCGCACTCTCCCCCGATTCCCGGTGCGGCCAGCCGCATTGCGGCCCCCTCCACCAGGTCCCGCCGTCCGGCGATGTAGCCGCCGGTGGGGGCC
>CAJTOE010000083.1 GCA_910577805.1 uncultured Oscillospiraceae bacterium
AATTATGTTCGTGTTCGGTCAGGTCCCCGGCGGCTTTAGCCAGGTGGAGGCCCCCATGCTCCACTGCAAGGCCGTGTCCGGCCTGACCCCCGGCAGCAGCTTTGTGAATGTGGCCGACGTGGGCGGAACCCATGACGGCGTATGGGTACAGGCCGTGTCCCGCTGGGTGACGACTGTGTACGGAAAGCCCACGCCCCTGCCCAAGACCGGCTACTAATTTTTCCTTGTCGGAAATGCGTCTCAACTTGAGACGCATTTCCCGACATTTTTCGCACTCTCGCAAAAAGTAACCAATATGCCAGAAAGGAGGAAATTTTATGGCTCATTTCCAAGCGGTCCGCAGCGGCCTTGCAATCAGCCAGAGTATCGCTGATATGCTGGAACGGGCTGACCCGACGCAGTACAACGGCGCGAACCGGGTACAGACCATCCGGGAGACCAATGATATTTTACAGGACCGTTCCGAATTATCCCTTGATATGCTCTATTCGCTTTTAGCGCAGACGTGCGGCGGAGAGGCCGGGCAGGTAGAAAAAATCAGGCGGGATGTGGAGGCGTTCTGTGTTCAAAAATCAAACCGCGCACGGCGTTATACCCTGACGGGCGCACAGGAATACCACTATGAGATGTGGGACTTTGACCCCAAGCGGCCCTTGAAGATCATCAGCCAGCCCCTGTTCGACCATGCGGCGGAGCATGGTTTTCCCCCGGACTTTTTCACAGAGTCCTACTTTGACCATGTGACCATCTACTGTATGCCCGACAATGTGGACTGCTCTTTTTCACAATTTCAGAGCTGCCAGTTTTCCGTCTGCGGCATCCGGGGCGCGGTCTTTGACAACGCCACCCTTGATGATACTGATTTTCACTCCGCACTGCTCCGGATGGTCAACTTCACCGGGGCCAGCATCGCACACTCCCATTTCCGGGACAGTTCCCTTGTCTCCGTCTCCTTCCAGGAGGCCCGGCTGAAATCCTGCCTGACGCTGGACTGCACGCTGGACCGCGTGGACTTCCTGGGGGCTGTGCTGGATGGCAGCAGCTACGGCAGGGTAGCCGCCAGCGGCATCCAAAATCTCCCCAGCGCCACTATCACCCAGGGCGGCGCGACACAGGAGGAGGCGGAGCGCCTGCGGGCGTCTGTGTTCCATGAGCTGGCTGTGCCCATACTCCCGGTCCGGCAGCGGCCCCGGCCTGCCCGGCAGGAAAAGCCGAGCCAGCCGGAAAGGTAGGGCGGGCCTATGAAGAAACAGCAAGAGAGCGGCATCCTCCCGTGGGCGTTGCTGACGGTTCCGGTCCTGTGGGCGGCGGCAATTATGGCCTACGCCTACGAGGACGGCATGAACATCTTTGACCTGCTGGGGCGTTTCACCGTTTTGGTGGAGCGCCCCTTTGCCATCGGCTGGACGGCCCATACCCCGAAATTCATGTTGATCGGACTGCTCCTGTATGGCGGGGCCGCCGCGCTGTACCTCTCCACCAAGGAGAACCGGCGCCCCGGCGAGGAGCATGGCTCCGCCCGCTGGGGCAGCCCCCGGCAGCTCTGCGCCAAGTACCGGGATAAAGACCCCATGAAAAATACCATCCTCACGCAGAATGTCCGCATGGGGCTCAACGGGAAAAAGCACCGGCGAAATCTCCTGCAAATCGTGATCGGCGGCTCCGGCGCGGGCAAGACCCGCTTTTTTTGCAAGCCCAATTTGATGCAGGCGAATTGCAGTTTTCTTGTGACTGATCCCAAGGGAGAAATGCTGCGGGCCGTGGCTCCGCTGCTCATTCAAAAGGGTTATATCATTAAAGTGTTTGACCTGATCGACCCGGCCAACTCCGACGCCTTTAACCCCTTCCCCTATATCCGGGACGACAAGGACGCCATGAAGCTGGTGCATAACCTGATCCGCAACACCACCCCCAAGAACGCCAGCAACAATGACCCGTTTTGGGAGAAAAGCGAAATTGCCCTGGACACCGCCCTGATCCTCTACCTGCTCCATGAAGCGCCCCCGGAGGAGCAAAACTTTGAAATGGTCATGTATATGATCGAGAACGGCGGGGCCAGGGAGGACAGCGACGACTTCCAATCCCCCCTGGACCTGCTCTTTGAAGCGCTGGAGGAGGAGGACCCCGGCCATATCGCTGTGCGGGAGTACAAAATTTTCAAGCAAGCCGCCGGCAAAACCGCGAAAAGTATTCTTCTGTCCGCCGCCGTCCGGCTGTCCGCGTTCATCATCCCGGAGATCGTGGGCATCACCACGCGGGACGATATGGAACTGGGCCTGATGGGGGACCGCAAGCAGGCCGTCTTTGCCATCATCCCCGATAATGACGGCACCTTCAACTACCTTGTGGGGATGCTCTACACCTGCGCGTTTCAGGCCCTCTACTATCAGGCGGACAAGGTACACCAGGGGGCGCTGCCCGTCCCGGTCCGGCTGATGATGGACGAGTTCTGCAACGTCTCCCTGCCGGACGATTTTGGCAAGCTCCAGGCTACCATGCGCTCCCGCAACATCATGTCCACCATTGTCCTGCAAAATATCTCCGCCCTGAAAGCCCTGTTCAAAGACGATTGGGAGGGCCTGATGGGCAACGCGGACACATTGATCTATTTGGGTGGAAATGAGCAAAGTACCCACAAATACATCTCTGAGATGCTGGGAAAGGAGACGCTGGACACCCGGAACCGCAGTATTTCCAAGGGTTCCCACGGCTCCAGCTCCACATCGTACCAGCAGACCGGCCGCGAATTGCTTACGCCAGATGAAGTGCGGGCTATGGACAACGCCTATGCCATCGTCTTTATCCGGGGCGAGAGGCCGGTTATTGACAAGAAGTACGACATTCTCAAGCACCCCAATATCAAGCTGACTGAGGACGGCGGGGCCGCCCCCTACATCCATCATCCCGGCCTGACCTTCGCGCAGGAGGACCTGAGCCTGCCGTTCGAGGGCTTGGACAATATTATCATCATTGACGAGGAGGAACTACCCAATGAAAAAGACCGTTGAAACCATCACCGCCCGCCAGCGCCGGGCCAAGCGCCGCTACTTCACCGCCGTTCTGACCCTGGCCCTCTGCGCCGCCATGACCTGTCCGGCCTTCGCCGCTGGCAGCGACCCGCTGACCATCGTAAATAATCTTTCTGATTTTATCTTCTCCATCATCAAGGCCGTGGGCGTGATCGTGCTGGGCTGGGGCATCGTCCAGGTGGGTATGTCCATCCAGTCCCACGACGCCAGCCAGCGCACCCAGGGCTTCCTGTGTCTGTTTGGTGGGCTTATGATAGCCTTTGCTAAGGAGATTCTGACCACCATCGGCGCGCTGTAAGCCGCCCAGGGGGGCGGGCCGCAGCGTCCGCCCCTACCTTATAATATATTGTCGAAATGCGTCTCAATTTGAGCCGCATTTTTGGAGGTGAATTTCTTTTGAGCGACAACTGGATCGTTGGAAACCTGCAATCGGCTTTCAACACCTGGAATGGAAAGCTGACGGAGATATGGTCCCTCATTACCACTACGCCGGAAGGGTTCCGAGGCGGTACGGTATGGGGGACCATCGTTACCATCAACGACGCGATGAAGGCCGTGGGCTACGGCCTGCTGGTGCTGTTCTTCGCTATGAGCATTTTCCAGACCGCCGCCAGTTTCCGGGACTTCCAGCGCCCGGAATTTGTACTGCGGCATTTTATCCGCTTTGTGCTGGCAAAGCTGGCCGTCGGCTCCGCTATGGAGATCATGACAGGCATTTTCTCCGTTTGCGGCGGCATTGTGCAGACCGTCATGGGCGGTATCGGCGGTATGGCCGCCGCCAGCATCACCGTCCCCCAGGAGATCGTGGACGCCATCGAGGGCGTGGGCTTTCTCGCCAGCATCCCCCTGTGGCTGGTGTCCCTGCTGGGCAGCCTGTTTATCACTGTCATGTCCTTTATCCTGATACTCACCGTATATGGCCGCTTTTTCCGGCTGTACTTCTACACCGCCCTGGCCCCGCTGCCCCTGGCGTCCTTCGCCGGGGAGGGAACCAGCTTTGCCGGGACCGCATTCCTGAAAAGCTATGTGGGCGTGTGCCTGGAGGGGGCCATCATCGTGCTGGCCTGCCTGATCTTCTCCGCTTTTATGTCCAACGGGACCCCCGTGGTGGACACCTCTCTGTCCGCCGTCACCATGAGTTGGCAGTACATCGGGGAGACCATTTTTAACATGATGGTACTGGTGGGACTGGTGAAGGGCGCGGAGCGGATCGTGAAGGAGATGTTCGGCCTGTAAAAGCATCATTTTTCTCTATGCGCGAATTTTTCCGCGTCAAATGCGTAGACATCCAAATCGCCGTAGTAGGCGCATATCCCTATCCGGGGGGAATTTGTTACGGGCAGAGAAAATTCTTCAATTTCACTCTCATGGGCACAGGCTTTGCAGAGAAACGGTTCCTTATGCTTATAGATGTTATTATCCGTACTGACATAGGCCGCGGGCGCCCCGCACCTTGAGCATGGGATCAACGGCGGGATATTCCGGGCAAGAAGCCGGACGGCCGCCTTTTGCGGCTCCCGGCGTGTATGGCCCGCCACCGTGATAAGCGTCTCCGTTGTATCCCCAAAATCATACTCATGCAGGAATTGTTCTCCCGGCTCAAACGTGCTGAATTTCCGGCTGTTCTTCATCTCCTGATGGCCTTTTCCGAAAAAGGCGCTCATGTGTCCGCAGCACTCCAGCCATATTTCACGCAGAAAGCGGTCGAGACTGTCCAGTCCTGCCGTCAAAGGAACATCAAGGAACAGCCAATAGTCCTTATAATACGCCCCTTCGATTTTGAGCAAGGCACATTCCTCGCCGGTCTCCGGCCCATTGTACTGATGCACAGCCAAATGCTTTTTCACCCCGGCTTTGCTGAGTTCTTTTCCACAAATATAGCAATTACCCCTGGCAGCCATAGCAAACCCTTCCTCACAAATAAAATGATAAATTGTAATGTCGAAATGTGTCTCAAGTTGAGACGCATTTCAGAAAAGGAGCGACTATATGGAAATCAAAATCCCCAAGGAAGTACGCCAGCACAAGGAGACTATTTTCTTTGGTCTGTCTGTCCGGCAGTTCGTTTGCGCGGTGCTGGCCGTGGGCACGGCTGTGGGCGTGTACTTCCTTCTGAAAACCATCACCGGCCCGGAGACCGCAAGCTGGGCCTGCATTGTGGCGGCGGCTCCCGTGGCCGTCACCGGCTTTTTCCAGTACAATGGCATGACCTTTGAGCAATTCCTATGGGCCTTTTTGAAATCTCAATTCCTCTGCGCCGGGCCCAGGGTGTTCCAGTCGGAAAACCTCTACGGCACAGCTCTGACGAAAAAGGGGGTACAAGACTATGATTAAAACCCTGGCCGCCGCCAACAAGAGCGAACGGGAACCGTTCAAAATTCCCCGCAGTGTGCAGCAGTCCATCCCCATCCAGCGGGTATTCCGGGACGGCATCTGGCAGACTGGCCGCAATCGGTACAGCCGGACGTGGCGGTTTGCGGACATCAACTACTCCGTGGCGTCCCATGAGGACCAGCAGGAAATGTTTCTGGCCTACTGCGGCGTTCTCAACAGCCTGCCCACCGGGGCCACCGCCAAAATCACCATCAACAACCGCCGTCTCAATGGCACTGACTTCCAGCACAGTGTCCTCATGCGCTTGAAGGGGGACGAGCTGGACCGCTACCGCCAGGAGTATAACGGCATCCTCACCGAGAAGGCGCTGGAGAGCAACAATCTCATTCAGGACAAGTACATCACAATCTCCGTTGCCCGGAAAAGCATCGACGAGGCCCGTACCTTTTTCAAGCGGGTGGATATTGACCTGTCCAAGAGCTTTGGCAAGCTGGACAGCGGGGCCAAGCCCCTGGACAACCATGAGCGCCTGCGGATCTTCCATGACTTCTTCCGGCCCAGCGAGGAACGGGACTTTCAATTCGACCTCTCCGCCGCCATGCGCCGGGGCCATCACTTCAAGGACGCCATCGCCCCGGACGGGATGCAGTTCAAAGCGGACCACTTCGAGCTGGGCGGCAAGGTGGGCCGCGTCCTGTTCCTCCGGGAGTACGCCAGCTACATCAAGGACCGCATGATTACCGACCTGTCCGACTTCTCCCGGAACCTTATGCTGTCCATCGACATTCTGCCCATTCCCACCAACGAGGCCGTGAAGGAAATGCAGGCCCGCATCCTGGGCGTGGAGAGCGACATCACCCGCTGGCAGCAGAAGCAGAACGCCAACAACAACTTTACCGCCACCGTCCCCTATGAGCTGGAACAGCTCCGGGCAGAGAATAAGGAGTTCCTGGACGACCTCAGCACCCGCGACCAGCGCATGATCTTCGCCAATGTCACCCTGGTCCACATGGCCGACACGCTGGAGCAGTTGGACGCGGACACCGAGACCTTGCAGGCCATCGGTAACGAGAGCCTTTGCCAGTTCTCCGTCTTGCGCTACCAGCAGGAGGACGGGCTGAACACCGCCCTGCCCTATGGCCTGCGCCGGGTCAGGACCACCCGTACCCTCACCACCGAGAGCGCCGCCGTCCTCATGCCCTTCCGCGTCCAGGAGATACAGGATGCCGGGGGCATCTACTACGGCGTCAACGCCGTCAGCAAAAACCTCCTGATCTGCAACCGAAAGCGGCTGTTGAACCCCCACGGCTTTATCCTGGGCGTGTCCGGCTCCGGCAAATCCTTCAGCATGAAGGAGGCCATCACCTTTATTGCTCTGTCCACCAGTGATGATATTATCATCATCGACGCCGAGCGAGAATATGGCGACCTGACCCGTGCCCTGGGCGGGGCCGTGATCGAGATTTCCCCCAACAGCCCCCACCACATCAACCCTCTGGAGATTACCAGGGGCTACGGCACCGGCGAAAACCCCGTAGCCATGAAGTCCGAGCTGCTTATGAGCATTTGCGAACAGCAGATGGGCGCGGGCCAGTTGGGGGCTTTCCACAAGTCTATCATTGACCGCTGCACCGCCAATGTCTACCATGAGCTGATCGCCAGCGGCGGCAAGTCCCGGCAGCCCATCCTGTCCGACTGGCGAAACGAGTTGAAGCGCCAGCCGGAACGGGAGGCGGAGGAACTGGCCCTGGCCTCCGAGCTGTTTGTGGAGGGCAGCTTGAATATGTTCGCCCACGAGACCAACGTGGATATTGCCAACCGGATCATTTCCTTCGACCTGTACGAAATGGGGGAGCAGCTCAAGCCCACGGCGCTGAACGTCACACTGGAGACCATTCAGAACCGCGTGGCCGCGAACCGTCTGGCAGGGAAATACACATGGGTATTCGTGGACGAGGTTTACCTTTTCTTCCGCTACTACTACTCCGCGCAATTCCTGTATAAGTGCTGGAAGCGGTTCAGAAAATACGCCGCCGCCATGACCGCCGCCACGCAGAATGTGGAGGAATGTCTGCGCTCCGACACCGCCCGGCTTATGTTCGCCAACAGTGAGTTTTTGGTGCTGCTGAACCAGGCGGCCACCGACCGGGCCGAGCTTGCCAAGCTGCTGAATATCTCCACCAATCAAATGTCCTACATCACCAGCGCCGAGGCGGGCCACGGCCTGATCCGCGTGGGCGGCTCCATCGTCCCCTTCGCCAACGAGTTTCCCAGGGATACGGAGCTGTACCGCTTGATGACCACGACCCCCGGTGACAGGTAGAACCATGTCGAAATACGTCTCAATTTGAGACGCATTATCAGCCCTTCACCGATGCCGGTGGAGGGCTGATTTTTATTGACCTGCCAACTCCCGGTATGCGGCGACCTCTTGATAGAACTGCTCCGCATAGTCACGGGCCAGCCGCTCCACTTCCACAGCCTGTTCCTCTTTCGAGAGACGGTTCATGTAATGCAGCGGCTGGTCTGGATATTCCGCCGCGATACGGCTGGCCGCGCAGTTGGTCAGGACGTGGGCCAGCAGCTCCCGCAGCACTTCCGGCGGGAGCTTACCGGCAACAGGATAAAACACATCTTCAAAGACCGGAATGTCCCCAAAATCAGAGAGCGTCCTATATGCCGGAATATCCCCAGGTACTGCTTGCAGCAGAAGCATATAAGCGGTGTTGTCCCGCCAGTTGTCATAGATTGAGGCCAAGAGGGGCCTGTCCCCACAGCGCAGGCCATAGGGCTCCAGGTGCTCCAGCAGGATAAGGCAGAGCGCCCGGACCGAAGCGGCGGTCCTGTCCTGGGCATCCGGGAAATAGGGCTTTACCTGGTTTATCAGCCAGTCAAAGTCCATCTGTTTTTCCAGCCTGCGGGCAAAGGAAGTTTTCGGCACCATCATTTCAAGAGTAAAGCCCAACAGAATCACCCCCCATTGTCCACATTCTACCATGGCCGCACCATTTTGTATATCTCAATTTTCATACCAAGAGCGTTATTTTGTAAAAAGGGGGAATATCATGCCGTCACCCAAGGAAAAGCCCAAAGGGGCGAAAACGAAAAAGAGCGCCGGGAAAGTCGCCGCCCGGTCCCAGCCCGCCATTTCCGCGAAGCAGGCGGCCAAGCTCTTGAAGGATAAATACGTCCAGCAGCTTGACCAGCACCAGCCGGAAGGCGAGAGCATCGAGGTCCAGGCCGTCGATCAGGTGGAGGGGGCCGGGATCTGGGCCGTGGACGAGCTTCTGACCCATGAGCGGCCCCGTTCTGACCGCCAGCCGGACAAGCGGATCAAGGAGCGGCCCAGGGATGTGCCGGAGACACCGGCCCCTGCGGACGCCCCGGCATCCGTCCCGGAGGGCGAAAGCCCGCCGCCCCGCCAAACCAGCGTGAGCTCCCGCCAGCGTGCGGGACCCTTGCCAAAGGAGCGGGCAGCCCAGGTGAAGGGGCAGCACCCGCCAGCGCCCCCTGCGGAGCACTCCGCGCCAGCAACGCCCGCCGCACCAGCGGACACACCTGCCCACACCATGCGGATCAAGGAGCGTCCCGCCGTCCGACTGAAAGAGCAGAGGACCGGGACCGCTGCTCCCAGCATAAAAGAAAAACCTTCTTCTCTCTCAAATCAATCTATCCCATCCATCAAATCAATCCGATCCATCCCATCTTCCAATGGGAGGCCAGCGGCAGGCCCTTCCACCTACCCGACGGGAAAGCAGTTAGGCGCGGGGCCGCGCTCCATTCGCAGGAGCGTCAGCACCGCCGCCAAACCAGCCAGTTCCCCGGCGGCCCCAGGCAGTTCCGCCCGATTGAAGCGGGAGGCCCGCCGTCAGACAGTTGGAAAGCCCCGGCAGGGCCTGTCGCAACAGCCGGGACCCTCCGCCCAGGGCAAGACCCCCGGCGCTTTGAAATCTGTCCGCAGTACGGGCCGGGATATACTCCCGCGTACAGGAGCAAGCGCCAAGGGCAGCACCCCCAAAATCCGGGGAGCCGTCTACCGAAAAGGCGTTTCCGTTCCCAAAGCCGCACGCGCCCCAATCAAGTCCGCTGTCTCCCGGCCTGTCCGGGGCCTCCGGCAGAACGCCCAGCGGCGCATGACCCAGCAGGCCGTACAGCAGGCGGGGAAAGCGGCCAAAACCTCAGCCGTGGTCCTGAAAAAAGCGGCGGTTGCTGTGACAAAGGCGGCGTCTGCCCTTGTCAGCGCCCTTGCAAGTATCATCGGCGGCAGTATCCTGCTGCTGGCCCTGGTGGTAGTCGTGGTGATCGCCGCCATCGCCAATTCTCCCTTCGGCCTGTTCTTCGCTCAGGAGCCGAACGCGCCGGGTGCTGTATCCGTTGCCCAGGCGGTGGGGACGGTCAACATGGCCTACAACAGCCGGTTGGAGCTGCTGCAAGCCGGGGACTATGACACGATTACCCTGGACGGGCAGGCCCCGGACTGGGCGGACGTGCTGGCGGTATTTGCCGTCAAGACCGCCGGGGCCGATGTGGACGGTCTGGATGTGGCCACGCTGGACTCCGACCGGGTGAACAAGCTGACCGCTGTGTTTTGGGATATGACCGGGATCGCCGTATCGGAAGATACTATTGACCATCCGGCCAGCGGCGATACAGAAGCATGGACGGAGAAGGTTTTGCATATCACCATCACGCCCAGGACAGCGGACGATATGCGTGTCTCCTATGCTTTCTCCGACTACCAAAACAGCGCCCTTGATGAGCTGCTGGCCGACCGGGCCGCGCTGTCCTCTCTGGCCGGGAGCCTTGCTATCACCAGCGCCGATGTGCGGGAAGTGCTGGATGCCCTGCCGGACGGTCTGGACCCGGCCCGCCGGGAGGCCGTACAGACGGCCCTCCAGCTGGTGGGCAAAGTCAACTACTTTTGGGGCGGCAAGAGCCGTGCCATTGGCTGGGACTCCCGCTGGGGACAGCTTACTAAGGTGTGGGCCGCTGGAAGCTCATCTACCGGCACTTACCGGCCGTTTGGCCTTGACTGCTCCGGCTTTGTGGATTGGATATTCAACAACAGCCAGGGCTATATCATCGGCCACGGCGGTGGCGTAATCATGCAGCACCGCTACTGCACCAATATTTCCCAGACCGAGGCCCAGCCGGGGGACCTGGCTTTCTACCCGGACGACAGCCACATCGGGATCATTGTGGGCCGGAACGAGGCCGGAAAGCTGCTGGTTTGCCATTGTGCCAGCGGACAGAACAATGTTGTCGTAACCGAGTTTGGCGCGTCCGGCTTTACCGTTGTAGGAAGGCCGGATATTTTTGGCCCATGATAATGTCGAAATGTGTCTCAATTTGAGACGCATTTCCCGATGGCCCTATACTGCCCATTGTGGCGGTATAGGGCCGATTTTTTGCGTTTTCCGGCGAAAAATGTTAGCATTTTCGGGGGTGATTTTACTATGCTGACCTGGAGTACACTCGACATTTTAAGCTATGGGGCGGGGACACCCAGCACAACGCTGGCCCTTATGTCCTGCCAGAACGCCCAGCGCGGCCCGCCCTATCCGTTTCCAAAGGTGCCCGTCTATGACGCGGTGATCTTCTGCGACCTG
>CAJTOE010000084.1 GCA_910577805.1 uncultured Oscillospiraceae bacterium
ACTCAATCCCATTGAATTGTTCTGGGCTTGCCTGAAGCGTTTCTTGAGAAAAATCCTTCCCTCTGCACCTTCCTTTGACGATGCCCTTTCTACCGCTTTTCACCTGTGGTGACTATACCAGCTACTATGGCAGCAGCCTCTCCGACCAGACGGTGCGGGGCTGTCACACCACACTCCGCTCCGCGCTGGAGATGGCGGTCTCCAAGAAGCTGATCGCCCGCAACCCCGCGGACGGTTGCCGGCTCCCTCCCGCCAAGCCCAGGGAGATGCAGGTGCTTACTCCGGACGAGGTCCAGCGTTTGCTGATCCAGGCCAAGGAGGACGGCTGCTACGAGCTGCTCCTGCTGGAGACAGCCACCGGCCTGCGGCGAGGTGAACTCCTGGCCCTCCAGTGGGATGACCTCAATTTCAAAACCGGGACATTGAGAGTGGAACGTCAGGTTCATCGGGCCAAGGGAGAGTTAGTCATCTCCCAGCCCAAAACCAAAGCCGCCAACCGGACAATCATCCTCCCCGCTCCGCTCCTGGGTATCTTAAAAGGAATACTGCAAACAGGTACACTCCCGCTGGATGTTCCCCCGCGCCAAGAAAAGATGACCTGCCCTTAGACCCCGCTTCCGTCCGTAAACACCTGACTACGATTCTGGAGAGGGCCGGGTGCAAGCACATCCGCTTCCACGACCTGCGTCACCTGTTCGCCACCATGTCTCTGGAACATGGAATCGATATCAAAACCCTCTCCACGGTGATCGGGCATGTGTCCAGCAGCACCACACTGAACATCTACGCTCACATCACAGACGAGATGCGGCAGACGGCGGCACGCAAGATCGACCAAGGGATTGGCAGGGTTGAGCCTCAAATGGGGAAACAGTCAGCACCACGAAAACCCGCTCCCAGCACCTTTCAGCCCTACAAGGACAAACGCCGCAAAGCGGGCACCGGGTGCGTCACTCAAATCAACGACCACCTGTGGGAGGGCCGCTACTCCCCAGTCTGGCCGGATGGCAAAAAGCATCCCCGCAATGTCTACGCCAAGCCCAGAGAGGAATGTGAGCAATTGCTGGCGGAGATGATCCTCCAGATGAAAGCGGAGATCGCCGCTGAAAAGGAGAGACTGAGGTTGGAAAAGCAAGTTAGCTGATATATGCCGAGGGACTCTGGAGCGCAAAATCCAGAGTCCCTCGGTTTTTCTCTGTCTGTGGGCAGATATGTGGTCAGACCAAAAGCGGCAAATTGAAATACGCAGTAAAAGTGCTGAATATCGGAAATATTCCAAGCGTTTACAAAAGAATCCGGCCCATTATTGACGGTATTATTTCGGCATGGGCCCGTCTCTCTGTCCTTACCAAGTGATTGGAAACCTCGGGAGTGCCGCTGTTCAGCACTTTCGGGACCTTTTTGTTGCAGAGGTATATGGTCTTT
Organism: uncultured Oscillospiraceae bacterium; assembly: GCA_910577805.1. GTDB lineage: Bacteria > Bacillota > Clostridia > Oscillospirales > Oscillospiraceae > Lawsonibacter. Next base: position 1,426 of record CAJTOE010000084.1, read on the forward strand.
GGCACTTTTCCGTCCATTGCCTCCGCCCGCTTTTTTCCGCGTGTGGGTCAAGCCTTCAAACGACACGCTACCTATGCAAAAATTGCTACGCAGTAAACAAGGAAATCGTTCCCCGCTAAAATTTCAGACGAATTACGGTACTGCCTGCCGTGATCTCATCCCCGCTGCGCAGTCTTCGGGCTTTCTGAAACTCCTCTCCGTTGACCAGTGTTACGCATGAGGCATCCAGAGCCTCCGCATATACCGCCCCCTCCATGGAGAACAGCCGGACGTGCCTGGGAGCGGCCTCTCCGTCCGAAATTACAATGTCACAGGCTGGAGCCGTGCCAGCAATCAGCTCATTTCGCAATTCCAGCTCCTTTTGGCTCTGCCCACCGGCCAAACCTCCCCGCACCACTTCCAGCCGCATATAGATGCCCGCCTGTTCCTCCCGGGGGGCGGGCCCGGGTTCGGAAACCACCTGAGGCTTCCGCTTTTTTTGTGTCAGGATGACTGCGGTGGCAATCAGGGTCAGCGCCGCAATAGCGATCCCCGCAATCAGCCCCATCGGTGGTCCCTCTTTGGAGGGAACATCCGGGGCGGCAGGCCCGGCTCCGCCCCCCTCGGGCATCTCAGCGGGGGACTCCGGCAGTTGGGCGGGGGTCTGGGAATCGGACTGCCCTCCGGTTTCCCCCGTCAGCTGGGGCAGCTCTACCTGGGCCTCCGCCCGGCAGATCAGCTTCCCGTCGGAGGCAAAGGCCACGGACACCTGTTCCGTCCCGCCCTCCGTGGTCAGGACAGACAGGTCAAAGCCGGTGACATACAGCCCGCCGCTGTTCTCCGCCAGCCGGACGGCGGCCTCCGCCACCGTCTGCGTGTCCACCACCTGATGGAGCCCGCCTGAGGCCTCCGCCAGCCGGCCCATGCTCTCCAGGGCCTCCTGTTCACCGCCCAGACCCACCGAATGGAGCATCACATCGGAGGCGCTGACCCGCTCCAGCAGCTCCTCATAGGGCACGCCCCCCGTGGGGTCGTACTGCACTCCGTCAGACAACACCACCATGCAGCGCAGCTCGCTGCGCTGCCGGGGCAGCTCCTCAAAGTAATCCAGCCCCTGACTGATGGCGGTGTGGAGCCGGGTCACCCGCTCGTCAAAGGGGATCTGTTCCATCTCAACCTGAAGCCCCTCCGGGGATATGTCCTCCGCCCGGACCACAAACGTATCTCCGAAGGTAGCCAGAATAAATTGGGTGTTTTCCCCGCCGGACTGTGCCAGATTTCGAGCAAACTCCTCTACCTCCTGGCGAAAGGCGGGCATGGAGGTGGAGTTGTCCACCAGCAGCAGCCAGGTCACCGGGGCCCCCGCCTGGCGGACGGTCTCCAGCCGGTTCGAAGCGGAGAAGGTCTGCCCGGCCACCCTGGCCTCCGCCTTGGTGACGGGCTTCTCCATCCCGTCCATGGACACATAGGTATACAGGGTCCCGTCGTAGACAAAGGCCCGGACAATCTCCACGCTGCCGGCAGCCAGAGCGCCGGTACACATAAGCCCCACCAACAGCAGAGCAAGGAATATAGATGTCAGCCGTCTCATAGCTCCTCCTCCACAAACACGGTGATGAGGGAAAAATTGTCGTTTCCCGGCGGGGTGCGGCGGATGTGGCGCAGGAGCATGTCACGGGCCCACCCCTCCGGAGTCTCCGCTTTCAGCAGGTCGGCCAGTATCTCCTCCTGATAGACATACTCCCAAAAGCCGTCGGAGCACAGCAGGAAGGCGTCCCCCGGATGGAGCTCCGCCTGGCCTGTCTCCGGCTTGCAGGGCAGCTTTCCCAGGGCCCGCAGCAGGCTGGACCGGTCATCGTCGTGGCAGATGTCCATATAGGATATCTCGCCGCCCAGATACTTCATAAAGGTGACCGAGTGGTCCCGGGTCTCCTGGTCCAGGGTCCCGCCGGAGAAGCGGTAGAGCCGGGAGTCCCCGATGTGTCCCCAGACTGCCCGCTCCCCGTCGATGGACAGGGCCACGGCGGTGGTTTTCATCTCCTCCTGTCCAGGGACCTTCTGACCCTCCATCACAGCCTCGTTGGCCCGCTGGAACAGCTCCGCCAGCCCATCGGGGGCCGGGTGGGCGGCGCAGCCCTCGAAGAGGACGTCCGCCGCCAGAGCGGAGGCCACCTCCCCCTTCCCGTGGCCCCCCAGACCGTCGGCCAGGACAAAAGCCCCCGCCTCAGCGGAGCAGCGCACGCTGTCCTCGTTGTGGGCCCGGCCCCCCTGGTTGGTATAGCAGTAAGCAGATAGTCTCATGGCTTACTCCAGGTCCACATAGACGGCGTTGTCCGCCTCCCCCAGATAGAAGGAGCTCTTGGGGGCCAGGCGCACCGGAGTATTGGGAGCGATGCGCTGGCCGTTGGACAGGAAAGTGCCGTAGGTAGAGTTCAGGTCGGTGACCACGAACTGCCCGTCCTTCTGGTCGAAGTACACCTGGCAGTGCTTGCTGCTCACCCCAGGGGTTCCGTCCTGATAGACCAGGCGGCACACCGCCCCGTCCCGGCCGATCTGCACCGGCTGGCCATGGAGCTGGACCACCATCCCCCCGTGCTGGGAGGCCATGGAGCGCAGAACGGGCGCGCCGCCTCGGGCCGCTTTCTCCCCGCTCTGGGCGGGCTTTTTCTTTTTGCCCAGAACCACTGCCAGAATCACGATCACCGCCAGGGCCGCGATACCCACGCCCACATAGAGCATGGTATTGCCGCCGGACATGGTCTCCGGGGCCAAGGTATAGGGGATGCTGTTTTTATCCAGCAGGGGGAGCACCTCGCTGACGCTGACGGCGTAGAACAGGTTGGAGTCCAGCTTGGAGCCTGCGGTGTTGATGCCGATGACCGCCCCGGAGCTGTCGATGAGGGGACCGCCCGAGTTGCCGCCTCCCAGGGAGGCGTCGGTCTGGATCAGCTTGCGGCCAGTGCCGCTCTCGGTGAGGAAGCGGCTGATGCTGCCGGTGGTAACGGTGGCATCCTTCTGACTAAAGGAGTTCACCGCTGTGACCGTCAGATCGGCGGCGGAGGGGTAGCCCACGGCGTAGGCCTCGCTGCCCAGGCTGTCCTCCTGGGGGACCCGCATTTGCAAAGACACCCGCTTGTCAGTGGTCTCCGCCAGCCGGAGGATGGCCACATCCTTCTCCGCGTCGTAGTCCACCAGGTAGGCCTCCGCCTCGTCGTCCTTGTCAAAACGGACATGGAGCTCCCCGCCCCCCAGGGCCTTGCCCGCCAGGATAAACTCCTCCACCACATGGCAGTTGGTGACGATGTACTGGGGATCCTCCCCCGCCTCGCCCACAAAGAAGCCGGTGCCCCGCCAGTAGTTCATGGTCCCGTCCTTGTCGGGCGCGCCGGTGGTGATCATGACGATGCCATTCAGGGTCTCCTGGTTAAAGTCCGCGGAGACGGGCAGTGCGGTCACCGTCAGCAGCAATCCCGCCAGCAGCGCGGCGGCAATACGATTCCGAACGCGTTTCATGTCATCTCTCCGTTCTTGTTTTTATTGACAGGAGATCAAAACCCCTGTGTAGTTGTCCTGTCCCATCACGTTTTTCTCCAAAACCATCCGCTCCAGCAGAGCGCAGCCCTCCTCCGGCTCCAGGGACATACACTCCATCAGCTCCGGCGGGGTGAGCACTCCGCTGATTCCGTCGGAGCACAGCAGGAGCACATCTCCTCTTTGCAGCTCCATAGGCCGCAGGTTCAGGTCCACCTCAGTGAGCCGGTCGATGCCCACAAAGGAGGTCAGCCGGGGGGCGTCCAGATCCGAAATGGCCCGCTCCTTGTCAATGACCTCCCGCTCCAGCTCCTGGAGGAAAAGCTGATTGAGACAGGTGTGCTCCCGGTTAAGCTGGAACACTCCGCCGTTCCGCATGAGGAAAATCCCGCTGTCCCCCACACTGAGCCAGTGGAGGAGCCCCTCCCGGATGTGGACAGCCACCAGAGTGGTCCCGCTGCGCCCTCCGAAGCTCTGAAACACGCTGTCGCTGACGGCGTGGGCGCTGCGGTAAAACCAGCTTGGGATGTCCTCCCTCTCCCGCTCCTGGAAAAGCTGGAGGAACCGCTCCGCCGTCCACTGGCTGGCCCCCTTGCCGTCCTCCATGCCCCCCATGCCGTCGGCCACCAGGGCCAGCAGCCCCTGAGCCCTCTGGCGCTCCGGGTCGGCGGCGTTGGCAATGGCGAAGGAGTCCTCCTGCCGCTCCCGCTCCCCCTGGCCCTGGACGTTGGCGATCTGAAGGGTCAGCGGGCCCTCAGCCGGGGCGGCTGGCTCCTCCGGGACCCGCTCAGGGGCCGGCTTTCCCCGGGAAAACAGCTTAAACAGTCCCATCCTTCTCCTCCGTCTTCCAGGTGAAACGCTCGCCGCACAGGGGGACAAACAGCAGCTTGGTCTCCCCGAAGTCGATGAGGTCGTAGGCGCGGAGGGGCATGGGGGTGAAGACCTCCTCGTCGTTGAGATAGACGATGTTCCGCCCCTCGCCGGGGAGGAGGTTGAAGCGGTTGTGCTTGTCGCTGTAGCTGATCTTGGCGTGGTTCTCGCTGGAAATTTTCAGATCGCCGGTGATGACGATATCCATCCGCTCGCTGCGGCCGATGGCGTTCACTCCGCCCCGGACGGTGTAGCTCTTGCCCCGGCTGGGGCCCTCCACGCAGGCCAGCCAGCCCACCACCGGGTCATAGCCCATCTGGGACTGCATCATGCCCACCGTCTTACCCGCCGCCGTCACGCTCACGCCAAAGCCGGGCGGGGGAGCGGTCTGGACCGGCTCCGGCTGGGGGACGCCGTAGCCCCTGGGGGGCGCGGTCTTTTGGGCGGCGGTGACCGGGATGCCCCCGGACAGGGGGGCCGTCTTCTGAGGGGCGGTCACCGACACCCCGGACAGAGGCGCGGTCTTCTGCGCCGCCGTCACCGGAGTTCCGCCCACCGGGGCAGTGCGGTTGGGCGAGAGCACCGAGCGGCCAATGGGGGCCGTCCGTCCCGCCGAGGCCACCGTGATCTTCTGCCCGCCGTTGCAGTAGGGGCAGGCGGGGTATTTGTCCGGGTCGTAGAGGTGGCCCCGGCCGCATTCAATCTGTGCCATGGAAAAATTCCTCCTTTCAAATCAGTTGCTGATATTTAAGTCGCTGACAAAGGATACCGGCGAAGTATCAATATTCTCCGCCGCGCCGCCGATACGCAGACTGTTCAGCTTGGTCAGATTCGACAGCGGGGACAGGTCCCGGATGACTACCCGGTCCTCATATCTGGTGTAGTTCCGGTCGTCGTGATAGATTTGCAGAGAACGCAGCTCTGTCAACCCGGACAGGGCAGACAGATTGCCACCCTGGATATTTCCGTCAAACCTCAAATCGGTCAGCTTGGTCAGCCCGGACAGAGACTCCAGCGACATCGTGTCATTGCGGTTGTTGGACTGAACCTCCAGTGACCGCAGCTCAGTCAGCCCCCGCAGGGGTTCCAGGCTGGCCGGGTTGTAGACACGCAGTTCCTGGAGCTTGGTCAGGTTTTTCAGTCCGCTGATGTCAACGGGGGGCAGGGGGTTATCGTAATTATACTGCCGGTAGGGCAGGTTCAGCGTGACCAGCTCTGTCAGATTAGTCAGGGTGTCCACATCGGTGTAGGTGGAGTTAGAGCCGTGCATCCGCATTTCCCGCAGCTTAGTCAGGTTTTCCAGGCCGTCCAGGCTGGCAATGGGAACGTTGAGCTGGAGACTGGTGAGCTTGGTCAGGCCAGACAGGTCGGACAGGTCCTTTATCACCGGGGCGCCCTCGCTGTAATTTCCGCTCATGTGCAGGTTTTGCAGCTGAGTCAGGTTCCGAAGGAAGGACAAATCCTCCAATACATACTCCCCATACATATTCAGGTCTATTAGAGAGGTCAGCCCCGCCAGGGGAGAGAAGTCCTTCACATCCCCAACATTCACGTTCAAGCTGGTCAACTTGGTCATCCCAGCCAAGCCACCGATATCCATGATACCCGAAGCGTTGCTGTTATTGCTGTTCCCCCAGAGCCGCAGACTTTCCAGCTGGGTCATGCCTGCCAGGGCATCCAGGTCGGTCACCTCAAAGCCAATGTTCAGGTCCAGCCGCTTCATCTTAGTCATGCCCGCCAGGGGGGACAGGTCGTTAACCACCATGCCCACGCTGTTGCCGTTTTGGTAGAAGCCCAGCCGCTCCAGCTCGGTCAGGCCGGCAAAGGGGGTCAGGTCCAGCTCATCCATAAGGTATCCCTCACAGCTGAACTCCGTCAGCTTGGGGAACTGGGCCACCCAGGATAAATCCTCCGTCTCGATGGTCACGCCGTCCAGATAGATACGCTTTAAGCTGCCCAGCTGCTTCAAAGTCTCCACATCCGCGTCTGTGAAGGTGCCGTCTACCAGCTCCAGGAACTCGGTGGCCGTGGACACCTCCTGCCCCGCGATGGTCACCTTGGGCGCCAGGGCCTCCATGATGCCTCCGTTTCCGCCGTCTCCGCCCCCGTCTCCGTTTCCGCCGCTGCCCCGGCCGCCCAGGACCATCCCCAGGCCAACGGCCACCACAATGGCCGCCGCAATGCCGCCGATGACCAGGGGGTTGAACTTCTTCTTCACCGGTTGGGCGGGGGCGGTCTGTCCGGCGGCGGGCACGTCCACCACCAGCTGGTTCTCGATGGCGTCCAGAAACTCGGCGGCGGACTGGAACCGGTCTTCGGGCTGGACGGCCAGGCCCTTCAAAATGGCCTTGTCCAGCCACTCGGGGACCTCCACCCCCGCCTGGGAGACGGGCACCAGCTCGTCGTGGTCCAGCCGCTCCAGAGATTCCGGGGGCAGATAGCCCGTCAGGGCGGCGTAGAAGCAGGCGGCGCAGGAGTATACGTCGGTGAACGGCCCCTGACGGCCCCTGCGGATGTACTGCTCCTTGGGTGCGTAGCCGACTTTCAGGATCACGTCCAGACTCTTGCTCTTGTCGCCGATGGAATACCGGGCGGAGCCAAAGTCCAGCAGCTTGACGTTGCCGTCCTTGGATATGTAGATGTTGTCCGGGGTGACGTCACGGTGGATGAAGCCCTCGGCGTGGACGGCGGTCAATGCCCGGAGCACCGGGATCATTACGTTCAGCGTCTCGTCTATGGACACCTTCCCGCCGTTGTTGGCGATGTAGCTCTTGAAGCTCACGCCCTCGATGTAGTCCATGACAAAATACGAGGTGTCGTTCTCGTCGAAGTAGCTGGACACGCCGGCGATGTTGGGGTGGCCGATGAACTTGGCCAGGGTCCGGGCCTCCTCCTGGAAGCGCTCGGCTCCATAGGTGAAGTCCTCCGCCCGTGTGTCCATCATGATGGATACGGTGGTTCCCTCCACACGGGTGGCCATGTCGCTGGGCATGTACTCCTTCACAGCTACCTTGGCCTGTAACTGGCTGTCAAAGGCCACATAGGTGATACCAAAGCCGCCCTGGCCCAGGACGCGGCCCACGATATAGCGGTTGTTGAGCACCGTCCCCGCCCGCAGGGCCACCGGGAACTTTTGGCGGTTTTCCTCCAGGTCAAAGCCGCAGTGGGGGCAGGGCCGGGTCGGGTCTGCTATCTGCTGAAAGCAGTTGTAGCAGAGAGTTTGCGTGGTTGGCATGGCAGTCCTCTCCTTAAAACAGGGTCTTTTCGTTCTCGGAAAACAGCTTGTCGTTGATCTCCGCCAGGGGCGTGTGGTGGAGCAGGCCGTGGCTGATGATGGCGTCCCGCTTGAGCTTGGGGTAGATGGGGGCGTAGCCCATCCTCTTCAGCAGCAGCTGGGCCTCCTCCAGCTCAGACTCCAGCCCGATGCACAGGCACAGCAGCCGGTCCCGGGAGGGCCTGCGCCGCCCGGAGAAAACCTGGTAGAGGTAGACCTCGCTCATTCCCGCCCGCCGGGCCAGCTCCGCTTTGGACAGCCCGCATTTTTTATAGAGCCGTGTTAAAACCGAGATCAGGTCCATTTCCGCAAAGTACGCCTCGTTTTCTGTGATATACCGGTCCAGGTCGGCCTGCTCCATCAGCTCCTGTGTTAGGTCGTCGGTTGTTTTTTCCCGCATGATTTCATCCCTCTTTACTTTTTCAGAAAACGATATATAATGGATTGTATAAAAATATTTCATTCAATGCAATATGCTGGCTGCATAGGGTTTGAAATTTTGTGGGGGTGGCCGCTATCTACTCCTGGCTGTCAGAACAACTGAAACTGGAATTTGAGGAGGTCCGGCTGTTGAAGGAGAGTCCCCGGGGCAGCGTGCGCCTCATCCGCCACCGGGCCTCGGGCAAGCAGTTCATCCTCCGACGGTTCACCGGCAATGGGGAAGTCTACCGCCGGCTGCTGGACTGCTCCTGCCGCCACCTGCCTCTGATCTATGAGACGGCGGAGCGGGAGGGGAAGAATCTGGTCATCGAGGAGTTCGTCCAGGTGGACACCTTGGACTTTTTGCTGGCGGACGCCCTGTTCACCCCCCAGGAGACCAGAAAGATCGTGAAGCAGCTGTGCCAGGGGCTTTGGGTGCTCCACTCCATGGCCGCCGTCCACCGGGACGTCAAGCCGGAGAACGTGATTCTCCGGAGAAACGACGCGGTGCTCATCGACTTCGACGCCGCCCGTCTCCACAAGCCCCAGGCGGAGGCGGACACCCAGATTCTGGGCACCACCGGCTTTGCCGCCCCGGAGCAGTACGGCCTGGGCCAGTCTGACACCCGGACGGACATCTACTCCCTGGGCGTGCTGATGAATGTGATGCTCACCGGCCAGCACCCCTCCAAAAAGCTGGCGGAGGGCCGGCTGGGCCGGGTCATCCAGCGATGCACCCAGGTCAACCCGGCTAAGCGGTATAAGAACGTGCTGCATCTGATGGAGGCGCTGTGATGGAATGGAAAAACTGTCCCCGCTGCGGAGCCCAGCTGCCGGATGCGGTCTCCTTCTGCCCCCACTGCGCCCAAAGCGTCACCCAGCGCCGGGAGCTCCACCCGCCCAGACGGCTGTCCCGGCGGGCGGTGCGTATTTCTCTGGTTGTTCTGGCCGCTCTGTCTCTGATTTTGGCGGCGTGGCTGTACACCCGGCCCAGAACCTATGATGACGGCGGCACAGCCACAGTGATCTACACCGACCGGGACGGCAGCTACCAGCTCCTGCTGGGCTGGGGAAACGATCCGTACACCCCCGCCCCGGAGGTCTATCAGGCGGCGGAGCTGGACGGGGAGTACCGTTTTCCCATGTGCTTGTTCGTCCACCATACAGGCAGCGACGCCAACGCGGCCAATTCCTTTATGAATAAGGTGGAGAGCGTCACCGCCCAGTTCGGCCCCGCTGACGATCCGGAGGGGTATATCACCTACACCGCCCCCGCGCCCCACGGCTACTGCCCGGAGGCTATGGCGGTAAGCTTTGTAGATTTCCTGGGCCGGGACAACTCC
>CAJTOE010000085.1 GCA_910577805.1 uncultured Oscillospiraceae bacterium
ATCGGCACGGAGCAGGCCGTTAGCCGAAGCCCATGCAACGGCATTCACCGCATAGCTGCTGACCAGAGAAGCGTCTGCGGCAGTCAAGGCGGTTCCTGCATTAGGGCTCCCTGCGTACCGATGCAGAATCACCGCAGCCTGCTCTCTTGTGACCGGGTCGCCGCTGCCAAAACGCCCATCGCCGTATCCGGCAAGAACATGATTGGCCGAGGCCCAAAGGACCGCATCATAACTCCAGGAGCCGGGGATATTATCCGTAAATACGTTTTCGCCTGTGCTGGCCGGTGTACCCGCCGCCCGGTGGAGGACCGTGACCATCATGGCACGGGTCATGCTGGATTCTGGGGCAAAGGTAGTAGCCGAAGTTCCACTCATAATACCGTTTTCCCGGCACCAGCCCACCGCCTCCGCATACCACGCTCCAGCCGGAACATCCGTAAAACTGGCTTCAGGTTGTGGTGAAACTGTGTCCTCGTTCGCTGCGTTTGCTCTCGGCGCCGAGATACCGGAGGCTGCAAAGCACACACCGCACAGCAGAGTGACGGACAGTGCCGCAGCTAAAATTCGTTTCCAGTGTTTCATGGTTGTCTCCTTCATAAATCGTTATTGAATCGGCAGAGAGTTTGACCGCCGGTCTGCCCAGAGCAGCTACATAAACGCGTTGATCCACAGACCTGTTATGAGAGAATACGCCACAACAAACAGGATATATAGCGCAAATCGTTTGGCACCTAATACGATTTTCATTGCGCCCAGGTTCGTGATTTTGGTAGAGGGGCCGGTAATCATAAAAGCCGCCGCGCTGCCCGCGCTCATACCATCCATCAGCCATGCCTGCAACAGCGGGATCGTTCCTCCTCCGCAGGCATAAAGCGGTACTCCAATCGTCGCTGCCATCAAAACGCCAAAGCCCTCTTGCTTTCCAAACAGTCGGGCCATTGCGTCTGATGGAACATACCGCTGAAACAGTGCGGATAAGATCACGCCCAACAGGAACATTGGCCCGGTGGCCTTAAGGTTCCGCCCCAGGTTTTTCATAAAGCGCACAAGGAGGTTGGGGGCGGTATCACGGTTTTTAGGTTCAGAAAATCCGTTGAAATCAAAAAATTGTTTATTTGAATAGAATATACGGAGAAGAAGGCCAGTTGTAATACCGCAGAGGAAACAAGAGACGATCCGTATCATCAGCATCTTTGGTCCCAGGGCCATGCTGTAAAAAATCAACTGCGGGTTCAATAGAATAGAACTCATCATAAACGCTGCCAGCCAGTCATGCTCCATGCCGTTTTCAGCGAATGAGGCGGCAATCGGAATTGTGCCGTACATACAGAGGGGCGAGGCGATTCCCAGAGCCGAGGCGGGGATTATGCCTAAAGCGCCCAGACGTTTCCCTTGGATAGAGCGAAACAATCTATGTATCGAATCTTTCGCAAAAACGGACACAGCAGACCCAAGCACCATGCCCAGCACCCAATAGGGAAAAATTTGCTCCAGCTGAAGGTTGAAATAGTACCAAAGGTAGATGAACTCTCTCCGCAAAGCGATGAGTATAGGAATCACCCCGCTTTATATCGCGTCCCGACCAGTCACCGGAGCATTCTATACTGTTCGTCATTCACCGACTCCAGCCACTCATTGGCAGTATTCTCACCGGGGCATTCCACAGCTACATGAGAGAACCAACAATCCTTGGCGGCACCATGCCAGTGCTTGACTCCGGCAGGAATAATCACTACATCGCCGGGGTTCAATTTCCGGGCTTCCTGTCCCCATTCCTGATACCAGCCCCTGCCGCCGGCACATAGCAGGACCTGTCCGCCGCCACTGGTGGCCTTGTGAATATGCCAGTTATTGCGGCAGCCCGGTTCAAATGTCACATTCGCCATGAATACGGTTTCTCCAGGAACGGTGAGGGGTCTCAGGTAGGATTTCCCTACGAAGTATTGGGCATAGGCTTCATTGGGTGCGCCCAAACCAAAGATCCCGCCGTCCGCTCCTGCATCGTCCTTGTAGACCTCCACGGCCATCCGAAACGCGGCCCAGGCGTTAGGCCAGCCCGCATAAAAGGCCACATGAGTCAAGATTTCCGCCATTTCGTCCCTGGTAACGCCATTCTTTTTTGCTGAAGCCAGGTGATATTGGAAAGAGCTGTCAATCAAGCCCTTGCTCACCAGAACCGTGACAGTAAGAATGGAGCGCGTTTTTAAGGAGAGCACTCCTTCTCTGGACCAGACCTCTCCAAAGAGGATGTCGTCGTTAAGCTCTGCGAATTTAGGGGCGAACTCACCCAACTGGTCACGGCCCGCTGTCTGTTTTATCATTGTTGTTACCTCCATTTCAGATGAGGGGCGGCCTGCAGGCCGCCCCGGATATGTTGGAAATTTAATCCTTAAAGTGGGCTTTCAGTCAAGCCACTTTTTCCAGTGAAAAGGTGACACTCACGTCACCGCTACCCAGGATGTCCCGCAGCTGTTGAGAAGTAACGTCATTGATTTTCCCCAGGCGGGTGAAATTCCATGAATTGCGGTCGTAGTAGATGGTGATCTGGTTGCCCTGATAGAGAATGATATCCCCTGCCTCGGTAGTGATCTGCTGGTTATTCGTGGGCAGACTTTGGCCCAGAGGACCAACCTTCTCAAAATTGCCGTAGTCGCTCATCTGAATGGTGCAGGGACCGTTTGCCAGCAGTTCCCGGAATGCTTCCGCTGAGGAATTGTTCGCCAGAGTGGCGGTGAGTGTGGTTCCATTGACCGTAATATACAGCATAGTTTCTTCTCCTTCAGATGGACTTGTCCCTGGCTGAGTGTCACTGAGCCTTTGAAGGACAGCGGCCACTTGGGCGCGAGTGGTGACGGCGGAGCTGCCGTCAAAGCCGGGAATGCCCTGGGTAATAGTCTGGCCCAGGTAGTTGTTCAGAATAATATCCAACTGCTGCTGGGTAATGGGGTCGTTGGTTCCAAAGCGCCCGTTTCCATAGCCACGAACCAGCTCCTCGCTGGCCGCCCAGCGAATAGATTCTGTGTACCACTGTCCCTCTGGTACGTCATTAAACCGCATCAGATAGTTGACCACAGGACTGCCAGCCTGCCTCCACAGGACAGCGGCCAGCATGGCCCGGGTCAAGGTACTGTCAGGGGCAAAGCGTCCACCGCCCACTCCGGCCATCAGATTATTTTCCCGGCACCAGGTAACGGACTCCGCATACCAAGCTCCAGCGTCAACATCGGAATAACCGGTATCAGACACCGTTGCGCTGGCAGGGAGCACCATAGAAAGAGAGAAAAAGAGCGCGGCTAAAAAAGTAGTAAATCGTTGTTTCATAAGGATCTCCTTACACCCGTTTGCCCATCTCATAGGCTTCGTCCAGCGCGGGATTGCCCTGGATGGTCCCAATGGCATCCGCGCCGCCGCCGAATACCGTACCCGCCAAGCGGGCCTTTTCAAAGCAGGCGATCCAGCCCTCAAGGCCCTTGATAGCCCCATCCATGGCGCTCTTGTCCGCGTCTGCCGCTGCTGCCAGCAGGTAAATGTCCCGAAAAGCGTAGTCGGCAGGGTACAGAGGATTGGCCCGGTCCAGCATGGTTTTCATCTGGCCGCACATCTCGTAATAGTAGATGGGTGTGGCAAAGACGATCACATCGGCTGTGAGCATTTTCTGGGCGATGGTATCCGCATCATCGTGAATGACGCAGCGCTTACTTTTCTGGCAGGCCAGACAACCCTTGCAGAAGCCGATGGCCTTGTCGTAAAGCACGATTTTCTCAACTTGGTTCCCGGTCTCCCGCGCGCCCCTGGCAAATTCCTCCGCCAGAGTGTCGGAGTTGCCGCCCTTGCGGGGGCTGGTGGAAATGATCAAAACTGATTTGCTCATGGCGTTTCTCCTTTACTTCAGATTAGAGCGGAAGAACTCCGCAAGCTTATCGAAGGGAATGCGATCCGTGCGGTCATAGAGGTCAATATGCTCCGCATCGGCAACCTCGTACAGCTCCTTCGGCTCCAGCGCGGCGGCATAGGCGTTCTCGCTGAAGAACCTGGAGTGCGCTTGGTCGCCCACCACAAACAGAATGGGCCGGGGCGAGATCTCGTCAATGTGGGCCAAAAGGGGGAAGTTCATCATGGCCAGCGCGCTGGTGGTGGTAAAGCCGCCGCGGGCGTTGGGATGGTGGCCCCGTTTGACGGCATAGAAGCGCATCCACTCGGCATCCGGCTCCGGGATATTGGCAGGAACCTCCTCAATGGGCCGCTCCGGGAAGCCGGGCAGGTATTCGGGGTAGCCGTTCTCCGCATCCTTCCACCGCTGGGCGGCAAGCTGGGTCTTGACAGTCTGGAGGGCGGCGCGGTCCTGTCCGCCCCGGACGGCAACGCTCATATCGTACATACTGGCAGTGGCCACCGCCTTGATCCGGGTATCCATCTGAGCGGCGGACAAGGCAAAGCCGCCGGAGCCGCAGATGCCGATAGCACCGATCTTCTCCCGGTCCACAAAGGTCTGGAGGCCCAGGAAGTCCACGGCAGCACTGAAATTTTCTGTGAAGATGTCCGGGGAGGACACGTTCCGGGGGAAGCCGCCGGACTCGCCCATAAAGCTCTGGTCAAAGGTGAGGACCACAAAGCCCCTCTGGGCCAGCTCGTTGCCGTAGACGCAGGGCCCCTGCTCCTTCACGCCGCCATAGGGGGCGCCCACGATGAGGGCGGGATGTTTCTGTGTCAGGTCCATATCTTTGGCATAGTACAACTCACCCATAATTTCCAAACCGTAGCGGTTTTTGTAAACCACCTTTTTTCTTGTCACGCTGTCATTCAGCGCCGCGATATGTCCGCTCATGCTGTTTCCTCCTCTGAAATATAACGTATCAGTTTTGCCGGGACGCCGCCCACAATAGCCTTGGCGGGAACATCCTTCACGACCACCGCTCCAGCGGCTACCACTGCGCCATCTCCAATGGTCACGCCGGGACAGACCGTGGCGTTGGCCCCTATCCAGACGTGCCTGCCGATTTTAATGGGGGCAGGGTGCAGGTCTTTCCGGTGTTCCGGGTCCATCTCATGATTCAGCGTTGCCAGCACCACGTTGTGGCCGATGAGGCTCCCTTCTCCGATGGCGATGCCGCCCTGGTCCTGGAAGTGACAGCCGGAATTGATAAACACATTATCCTCCACCATGATGTTCTTTCCAAAATCCGTGTAAAAGGGAGGGAACAAGGCAAAGGTCCGATTAACCGGCTTCCCGGTAATTTGGGCAAACAGTTCTTGAATCTCGCTCAGGTCATGGCTGGCGCTCAATTTGTTGGTCAGTTCCATCACCTCAAAAGATGCTGCGCTCATAAAGCGATGTGCCTCCGATCCACTCACTACCCGCTTTCCGGCGTCCATGCAGTCCAGAAATTCCCGTAACTCCATAACCCCACACTCTCCTTCCTGATTTTACTGATCCTTGGAAATATCCGTGCCGAAATACTTCATGGACAGCTCGGTCAGCGTACCGTCCCCGGCCATCTCGGCCAGTGCGTCATTGATGGCGGCCACCAGAGCGGCGCTTTCCTCCCCTTTCCGCATGGGGATGGCAACCTGGGTAGACTGAGGGTCAATGCAGGCGATCTTGACATTGGCGTCCGGGTGCTGGGCCATGTAGTCGTAGTAGCTGACCTCCGCGTTCAGCGTTGCGTCAATGCGTCCGCTGTTCAGCAGTTCGATGGTCTGGATGAAGTCATCCACGCCGGTGACCTCCGCACCGTAGCTTTCCGCCACGTTGGCATAAGTGCTGTTGAGCGTGTTGGCGGTACTCTTGCCGTTCAGATCCTCCATGGACTGGATGCTGTCATTATCTCCGCTGACGATAACGGCGGTGCGGTTATAGGCGTAGGGGATGGAGAAGTCGTATTTCTCAGAACGGGCCTCATCAATGTCCACGCCGTTGACCATGATGTCATAGCGTCCGGAATCCAAGCCGGCAAGCAGGCCATCCCACTCGCCCTCGGCAAATCTGGCCTCCACACCCAGCCGCTGGGCAATATTCTGGGCCACTTCCACGTCATAGCCTACCAGCTGATCGTCCTCGTCATGGTAGGTCCAGGGCGCCCAGGTACCCTCCATCGCCACCACGATCTCGCCCCGTTCCTGAATCTGGGTCAGCAGATCGGTGGGAGCCTCGGTCTGGGCTGGTTCGCTGGAGCTGGGACTGGAGGTCTGCCCGCTGCTTTGGGAGCAGGCAGTGAGGGCAGATACACACAGGACGGCGGCAGCCACCAGGGCCGCAAAACGATGTTTCTTCATGGTGATACTCCTTTTTACTGATGTTTTTCAGCCTGCCATATCCAGGCTTTTGCTGATTGTCTGCAAAAATTCTTTTGTCCGCTCCTGGCGGGGATGCTCAAAAAAGTCTCTGGAGCCGCTTGTCTCGACGATTACGCCATGCTCCATAAAGACCACCTTGTTGGAGACATTTTTGGCAAAACCCATTTCGTGGGTGACCACCAGCATGGTCATTCCCTCGTCCGCCAGCTGGCGCATGACAGCCAGCACCTCCCCGGTCAGCTCCGGGTCCAGGGCGGAGGTCGGTTCATCGAAATAGATGATCTCCGGGTCAGTGGCGATGGCGCGGGCGATAGCCACCCGCTGCTGCTGACCGCCAGAGAGCTGGTGAGGATAGTGATTTTCCCGGTCCAGCATCCCCACTTTCTCCAAAGCCTGACGGGCCTTGATAACTGCCTGGGCCTTGGGCATCTTCCGCCCCACAATCAGGCCCTCGGTAACATTTTCCAAGGCCGTCCTGTTGCGGAACAGGTTGTAATTCTGGAACACGAAAGCGGTCTTTTTCCGCAGGCGGGCAATTTCCTTTTTGGAGATACGCCCCATCTCAAAGTGGTCCTGGTCAAAGACCATTGTGCCGTTCCCGGCATTCTCCAGGAAGTTCATACAGCGGAGCAGGGTCGTTTTACCGGAACCGCTGGGGCCGATGATAGCTACTACATCGCCCTTCTCCACGGTCAGGTCGATGCCCTTCAGCACCTCCAGAGAGCCAAAGGATTTTTGAATGTTTCGGATTTCCAGCATGGTTATACCTCCTGCTTTTCATAGGCCCCCAGTTTCTTCTCTCCCGCCCGCTGGAGCCACGTCAGCACGGTGGAGAACAGCAGATAGATCAAGCCCACCTCTATATAGAGGGCCAAAGGCTCATACACTCTGGCGTTGATCTGTTCGGATGCCCGGAACATCTCCACCACCGTGATATTGGCGGCGAGGGAGGTGTCCTTCACCATGGCAATCAGAGAGTTGGACAGAGGAGGGAAGGCTGTTCGCATGGCCTGGGGCAGTATGATTCGCCGCATGGTTTGCATATAGCTCATCCCGGCGCAGTATCCAGCTTCCATCTGTCCTTCCGGTACAGCCTCCAACGCGGCTCGGACCGTTTCGGCGCAGTAGGCGCCCTCGTTCAGCGAGAATACCAGCACGGCGGCGGGAAAGGGGTCCATGCGAATCCCCAGATCCGGCAGGCCGTAGAACACCACGAAGAGCTGCACCAGCAGGGGTGTTCCCCGGAATATCCAGATGTAGAACCGGCACAACTGCGTGAGTACCGGGATCTTAGCGTACTGTACCATCGCCGCCGCCACCGCAATGATCATGGCGAAGGTGAACGCGATGGCCGTCAGCGGGATGGTCATGGTCAGGCCGGGGATGAGCATTTTGGGAAACGAGTCGATCAGGATTTGCAAAAGACGTTCGCTCATGGGTTGTCACTCTCCTGCGCTGATTTGTATGATCTTATTGCCCCAGCCCTCCAGTACCGGATTGTTCTCTACAGCGGAAGTGAACTCCTCCGTGACATCGAAGCGTCCAACCAGCGTGTACTCCCCGGAGATTTCGGCGTCATGGTAGAACAGCACGATCCGGTTCGGCTCGGAGTAGTAGACTTCTCCAGCTTTTTCGGAGGTGACAGTCTCTGCGGCAGAGGGAACCTCGTACCGGCTGGGGATGTCATAATACTGGAAGGATTCCCAGCCATCGTAATCATCGTAGTGGTAGATGGGGAGCCGCCAGTCCGCGCTGCCCACGTGCCGGGCAATAGCTGCCGCCGTGTCGTTATCTTCCAGGTACATCGTAAATGGGGCGCCACTGTCGCCAAAGCGCACCGTCAGCTGATCCGCCGCAGAGGTTTCCGTTTTGACGCTGCCGCTCTCATCCACGGGCTGGGTCGTGCTGCTATTGGCTGCCGAGTCCTTTTCTGCACAGGCGGCCAGAGACAGGACCAGCAAAGCGGAGAGCAGTATGGAGAACCATTTTTTCCGCATGATGTTGATCACTCCTTGTTGTTGTGTGTGGATTATTTGCTGTATCCTTATCATATACCCGGCCCTTATAAATAGCAAATACTTATATTGAATATGAAACCATAGGTTTTTTGCATGGATTTTTCAAAACGAAAAGTCTATTGCTTTTGCGATGTGGTTCTTTAGGGCTGAATAAAAATCAGCTTGTTGCCCCAGCCCTCGACTACCGGGTTGTTCTCTACGGCATCCACCAAGTCCTGCGAGAAATCAATGTAGCCCACAGGGGTGTACTCCGTAGAAATGTTGGCATCCTGATAAAAGAGGATGATCCGGTTGGGATGGGAGTAGTATACCGCTCCGGCTTTCTGGGAGGTAACAGACTGAGAGCCGTCCGGAATGTCATAGCGGCTGGGAATGTCGTAATACTGGAAGGACTCCCAGCCATCGTAATCATCGTAGTGGTAAATAGGAAGCTGCCATGCTGCCGTACCCACATACTCGGCAATCTTATTCGCCGTGTCATTGTCGTACATATTGATGGTAAATTCCTCCCCACCGCCAAAACGCAGAGTCAAAGTTGTGCCGGAGAGAGTCGTGTTGGATGCAGGGGGGGCAACGGGTTCCGTTTCTTCCACAGGAGGCGTTTCCTCCTCGGAGGGCGTTTCCGGCGCAGAAGCAGGTTCCTGTGTAACGGGAGCGGGAGGAAGTGCAGGCGTGGTGTCAGGCTCGGGGTCAGGTGTTTGTTCCTGCGTCTGCGCCGGTTTCTGTTCGGGAGTTGATTCCTCCAGGGGCGGCGCAGTCTCATCCGGCGCATTTTCACTGGGAGCGGATGTTTCCTCATCCGCTTTCTCCTCACCAGTAGCAGACTCATCTTCGGGGGCGTCAGAGATGACCGGCTGGGAATCTTCCGGTGTTTCCAACTCATCAGACGGCGTTACCGTATCCACAACAGGAGGATTGGCTGCATCATCGCTTTCGGAGGGAGGTGCGCTGGTCTGGGACTGGCCGCAGCCAGACAGAAGCATAGAGAGAACGAGCGTCATAGAAAGCAAAAATAGTGAAGTTTTCCTTTTCATAAAAATCCCTTTCTTTATTCTGAGATCAGCACCGTTAAATCGGTCCTTTTGATTTTTCCGGCTGCCAGATACGCAAACAGCGTAAACAGTCCAATCACTATAACGATTGGAAGGACTGTACTGTTCCAGGCTGCCGCAGAAGCAAAGTTGCTGATGCCTGCCAGCTTCATGGCAGAGGATACCAGCGGATCAGTGGCAGCGGCGGCGAGGACAAGCCCCAATGCTCCGCCTATGGCAGCAGTCATGCCAAATCGAAGGGCGAAGGACAAGCGAAGCTGCCGGTTTGTAAAGCCGAGGGCTTTATAAATGCCAGTATTCCGCTGCTCTGCGGCCAGGAGACGGGTTCCAGTCATAATGGTGACGATCAGGATAAACGCCGTGACCATGCCGTACATAAACACCAGCAGCGCCCGCATAGCCGCTATAATGCCAAACAGCCCAGGCCAAGTGTTTTCGTGGACATGGACGTCCCCGCCGTAAGCGTCCTCCAGAGCTTCCGTGATAGCGGCTTTCTGGCTGGGGTTTGCCAGAAAGTAGTGGTGGCACCAGATCTGCGGATCATCCCGGCCTATGAGCAGATACCCTGCCGCCGTCATGCCGATGTTGTCCCCCATGTCGTTGGCGCAAGAGTAGATTCCGGTAACGGTGTATTCCCCGCTGCCCACTCCCCCGGAAACAGTGACGGCATCTCCGATGTTCAAACCGAAATTTGCGGCAATAAATTCAGTCACAACGATCTCATCATCCGCTATGCAGGTCCGGCCCTCCAGAATGTGGAACCGCTCCGGCTGGTCGATGACATTGGCGGTGTAGTCCACGCCGTTGACCGCTACGCTGGGCATAGCCAGCAGGTAGCTGTCGGTGATTTCCGTAAAGGTCAGCACCAGTTCCTCCGCCTCCGCCTCATCCAGTGTGCCGAAGGTCTGAACACCCAGGTCGTGGTCAGCGGGGTTGAAGGCATCCATCATGCCCTTCCCGTCCGGCCCCAGCCATGCGTCCATGCGCCCAATCATGGAGGCGAAGAACACCAGCAGCACCGCCACAGCGCAGGTGCTGAGATACCGTCTCTTTGCTGTGAGGAGCTGGCGCAGAGCCAGGTGGAAGCACAGGCCGTTCCCGCCGATGGGCGGCAGTTTTTCCTTTTGGAGAGCTGTGCTTTCTGTTTCTCCACGAATCGCCCGCATCGGAGAAACGCTCCCGATTTTGCCGGTTTTCCAGAGGATGAACAGGCCAAGCAGAAACAGAATCGCGGCAAACGCCCCCGCACACCAAAAGATTGGGAAGCGGGACGGAACCTGGATGCCGGTGGTGGTCAGCGTAATGTGGCTGACAAACCTGCTGGCGGGAACCGTCAGGAACAGACCCAGCGCCATGCCGGCCAGTATCGCCGCGCCGTATTGCAGCAGTTGGAGGCGGCGGAGGGCGGCGCTGGTGAAGCCTACGGTCTTGAGAATCCCCATGTTTTTGTAGTCCGCTTCAATCGTAATGCCGATG
>CAJTOE010000086.1 GCA_910577805.1 uncultured Oscillospiraceae bacterium
AAGAATTGCGGCTTTTTTGTCTGTAAAAAACCGGCGGTTACAAAACCGCCGGTTCGTTTATGTTTTCACAAGCCGCGCCAATTCGTCCGCAAAGCGGAACATCTCCTGCTCCGTGTTGAAGGGCGACACGCTGGCCCGCAGGGTCCCTGTCTCCAGCGTTCCGGCGGTCTCATGGGCGTAGGGCGCACAGTGAAGCCCTGCCCGCAGAGCGTAGCCCCCCTCCCCCAGCAGCTCGCCAAGTTCTTCACAGTCCCGGCCCGCCGCCCGCAGAGAGAGTACGCCAGCCTGATTCTCCGGACTGAAAAACACTTCCACCCCGGAAATCTGCGACAGGCTGTCCGCCATGGTATGAATCAGCTTCTGTTCATGGGCCAGGATTGGTTTTGTGCCCCGGTTCTCCACAAAACGGATGCCCTCCAGCAGACCGGCGATCCCGGCTACGTTGTGGGTCCCCGCCTCCAGGCGGTCGGGCAGAAAATCCGGCATCTGCTGGCGCATGGATTCGCTGCCCGTTCCCCCCTGCATCAGGGGCGTGACCTGCTGACTGCTACACAGCAAAAGTCCCGTCCCCTGGGGGCCAAACAGTCCCTTATGGCCTGGCATAGCGATAAACGCCGCACCGGTTTTTTCCAGAGATACCGGCAGACTGCCCGCAGACTGGGACGCGTCGATGATAAGAGGTACGCACCGGCTGCGGCACAGCCCGGCGATTTTTTCCATGGGTAAAATGGTCCCAAAGACATTGGAGACATGGGTGCAGATCACAGCTTTGACCTCTGGGGTCAAATTGTCTTCAAAGGCCTTATACATGGCCTCCGGCTGGAACAAAGGCGCACGGGCCACTTTTATGGTCACGTTCGGGATAGCCGCCAGGGGCCGGGTGACCGCATTATGCTCGTAGCCGGACACCAGCACCGTATCTCCCGGCTGGACCAGGGTATGGACAGCCAGATTGAGGGCGTGGGTGGCGTTGAGGGTAAAGACGATCTGCTCCGGGGTGGGCACGTCGAACAGCCGCGCCGCCGCCTCTCGGCAGGCGAATGTGACTGCCGCGGCCTCCATAGCCGGGCGGTGGCCTCCCCGGCCGGGGCTGGCCAGATGCTCGATGGCGTAGCGGCTGGCCTGGGCCACCTCCGGCGGCTTTTGCAGTGTGGTGGCGGCACTGTCCAGGTAGATCACAGCGCCACCTCCTCGTAATATCCCCCTTGGGCGATGAACACCCGCTTGGGGGACAGCCCCGCCCGGTTGAGGATTTGCAGGGCCTGGGTCAAATGCCGCTGGGCGATTTTGACCGAATGGCTGCACCCCTCCCCGGCGATGCTTTTGGGGGAGCGCATGATATACGCGCTGATCCCGGCCCGCTCCAAAGCGGCGGCAGTGCGCTGGGCGTAGGTCAGGGAACGGCACACGATGAGATAGTAGAGCATAGCATGGTTCCTTTCTGGGGAAAGACTCCTACCTCACTCTATGCCCGCCTGCCGGAAAAGTTTACGCCTCGTACATGGCTTTCATGCCCTTGAAGGTCATATAGCAGTCCAGCTTGCCCACCGTCTCAAAGGGCGAGTGCATGGACAGCACAGGCACGCCTGCATCCAGGGTGTCGATGTTCCGCCGGGCCATAAACGCCGCGACAGTGCCGCCGCCGCCCTGGTCCACCTTGCCCAGCTCCGCCATCTGCCAGATCACGCCGGCCGCGTCCAGCACCCGCCGGGCGTAGGCCACCACCTCGGCAGAGGCGTCCGACGCGCCGGATTTTCCGCGGGAGCCGGTGTATTTGCACATACCCATGCCGTAGTTCACAAAGGCGCTGTTGCGCTTTTCATAGACCTCGGCGAAATTGGGGTCATAGGCGGCGGTCACGTCGGCGGACAGGCAGAAGGATTTTTCATAGCAGGCCCGGAGCGGGACGTTCTGACTGGCGCAGAGGTCCGCCAAGAACGCGTCAAAGGCGGCGGACTGCATTCCGGACACGCCCTCGGAGCCGATCTCCTCTTTATCAGCCAGCATACAAATCGCGGTGCGGCGGGGGTTCTGCACCTGGAGCAGCGCGGCCAGGGACGCGTAGGCGCACACCCGGTCGTCGTGGCCGTATGCGCCGATAAGAGAGCGGTCAAAGCCCACGTCCCGTGCGGAAAACGCCGGCACCGCGCACAGCTCGGCGGAAATAAAGTCCTCCTCCGTCATGCCGTACTTGCGGTTGAGCAGCTCCAGAATGGCGATTTTCACCCGGTCCTTGCCCTCGTCGTTCCGCAGGGGGCGGCTGCCAATCAGGATGTTCAGGCTTTCTCCCGGAATGGCCTCGTGAAGGGGCTTTTTGGACTGGTCCGTTGCCAGGTGGGGCAGCAGGTCATCAATGGTGAACAGGGGGTCCCCCTCCCCGTTTCCGACGGAGACCCGGATGGACTGGCCGCTTTTCAGGACAATGACTCCATGAAGCTCCAACGGGATGGTCACCCACTGGTACTTGCGGATGCCGCCATAATAGTGGGTCTTGAAAAAGCCCAGCTCGTCAGACTCATAAAGGGGATTCTGCTTCAAATCCAGCCGGGGGGAGTCGATATGGGCCGCGCCGATGCACACGCCCTGGTCCAGCTTCTCCTGGCCCAGGACCGCCAGCATCAGGGCCTTACCCCGGTTGACCTTGTAGATCTTGTCGCCTGGCTTCAGTTCCATCCCCCGCTCGTAGGCCCGGAACCCGGCCCCTTGGGCCAGCGCCACTGCCCGGTCCACACACTCCCGCTCGGTCTTGCCTGCGTCCAAAAACTGCTTGTAGCCGGTGCAGTAGGCCTCCACGGCCTCCAGCTCCTCCGGCTCCACCCGGTCGTAGCCGTTTTTACGCTCATAGGCCAGGTCCTTACGCAGCCGCTCGCCGCGGGTCAGTTCCTTATTTTCGTCCATGTGAAAAACCTCCTTAAAATTCAAGCGCACAAATAACATTAAAGTTATAATTTTGATAGTGCCAAAGCTCATTATGCCCGTTTTCATCTGAGGTGTCTGCGATATTAAAATCAATCACAAAGCCGTTGTATTGCCACTTTACAGAAATCGCGGCGGCGTTCTCTCCCTGGGTCATCTCCGGCGGGGTCAGCATCTGTTTGGTTCCGTCGACGGTGTTCCAGAGGACGATTTCCCGGTCAGGAGAGTCCCAGTTGGGCCGTACCGTAAAGCAGACAAATTTTCCATCCGGAGAAATGCCGCAACTCATAACCTGTTCCCCATCAACCTGGGTTTGGGCAATTTCTGTAATGCCACCGTCTGATTCAATCTGAAGCAGCTTCAAGTTCTGTCCTTTATTCTCGAAAATATAGTCGCCATTTTGGTGGAGGATTTCTGAAACTCCGTCCAACTTGGCAATAGAACCGTCTACCCCGCAGACCATGTATCCATACTCTTGGTTGGCTTCCTGACACAAAACCGTCTCGTTATCCAGCCAGCCGTAGATAATATAGTAGCTCCCGTCGCTGCCGCTGAGCAAAACGCGGTCCTCCCCGGTCTCCGTATCAAATAAAAAGACAGAAAACCCATCCTTGCTGGAGGCATTCAAGCAGTCCTTATTGGAGTGGTACGCCAGGTAGCGCCCACTGGGGGAATATATGCCGCTGGTGGCCCAAGCCGCAAAGGGGCCTATATCGGAATTATAACCTTGTTCCAACGCTTTGGCCTCAAAATCCTCCCTGCTCATGCCATCATAATCGGGAAATTCGATTGTATCGCAGGGGTCCTCATAGATTGGCATATAATTTTCGTCCAGCAGCTTCCACTCTCCGGCCGGCGGGTTCGGTTCAGGTTCCAGTGCGGGTTCCTGCTCCTGCGCCGCGCAGGCGGTCAGCAGGGACAAAAGGACCAGCAGACAGGCAAACTTTTTCATGTTCGTATCAGCTCCTTTAGTTTCTCTCGAACTCGTTCCGCAAATTCCTCCCGGCTGGCGCAATCGTTCACAAAAATGTGCTCACAGTGCTGTATAAAGTATTCGTCCGGCTTCTGTGCCCGCACCCTGGACCATGCGTAGTCCCGGGAAATGCTCTCCCTGGCCATGATGCGGGCCACACGGATTTCCTGGGGGGCAATCACCGCCACGGTCGTATCGCAAAGCTCCCGCAGAGGGCTTTCCAGCAGTGCAATCGCGTCGATCGCCACGGCGGGGACGTTTCCGGCGTAGTTAATCAGCGTCTGGACCTTTGTGCAGATGGCCTCCTGGGTGATTTGGTTCAGAAGCGCCAGCTTGGCCGGGTCGTGAAAGACGATGGCTCCCAGCTTTTTGCGGTCGATTTGCTTTTCTGCATCCAAAATATCCCCGAATGTCTGGCAAAGCTCGGACTGTAAGGCAATATCACTTGTCAGCAAGTCGTGGTAAACCGCATCGCAGTCAATGACCGCGCCGCCCAGCTCCTCCAGCACGTTCAGGGCTGTCGTCTTGCCCGCTCCGGAGGGGCCGGTGATGCCGATAATCCGCATAGCGCTCACACCTCCACAATATGGAATCCCGCCGCCTTGTTCAGCCGGTTCATAATGGCAAGTCCTATTCCTTTACAGTCCGGACACTGTGCCCAAATCGCGGCTGCTTCCGTGTGGTCGAAGGCCCGCAGGGCATCAAACAGCCGCCGGGCCTGCTCCTCCAGATTTTCCGCTGCCCCCAGCGTCTCTACCACCTGCTTGGAAAATAAATCCTGGTATTCGTCGAAGCAAATGACCCCGTCCCCCGCCTGCGCCCGTCTTGCGATATAGCGTGCGGTACGAACAGCCGGGCCGGTAATGACAGTCACCGGGGCTTTCGGGGCATAGTGGCGGTATTTCATCCCAGGCGCCCTGGGACGGTCCCCCGCCTTCATCAGCTGGGTCACCGCTGGGTCTACCTCCACCCGGCCTAAAACCTGCGT
This sequence comes from uncultured Oscillospiraceae bacterium, assembly GCA_910577805.1. GTDB lineage: Bacteria > Bacillota > Clostridia > Oscillospirales > Oscillospiraceae > Lawsonibacter. The sequence goes on from CAJTOE010000086.1 coordinate 4,878, forward strand.
CAAGTCCTCCAGCGTGACCCCGCCGGGCCGGAGCAGGCGCGGGATAGAACAGGTCAAATCCACGATGGTGGATTCCACCCCCACGGAACAAGGTCCACCGTCCAGGATCGCGTCAATTTTGCCGTCCATATCCTCCAGCATATGCTGGGCGGTCGTGGGGCTTGGTTTTCCCGAAGTATTCCCGGAGGGCGCGGCAATGGGCACATCCGCCTCCCGAATCAGCCGCAGGGCAATCGGGTGGCTGGGACAGCGCATACCCACGGTATCCAATCCCCCGGTGGTCCGGTTCGGCACATTGGAGCGCCGGGACAGTACCATGGTCAGCGGCCCTGGCCAGAAGCGGTCCGCCAGCAAATACGCAGACTGGGGGATATTCCGGCAGTACCGCTCCAGCCAAACCGGGTCTGCGATATGTAGAATCAGCGGGTTGTCCTGCGGGCGGCCCTTTGCCTCGAAAATACGGGCGACCGCCGCCGGATCCAGACCGTTGGCTCCCAGGCCGTACACCGTCTCGGTGGGCATTCCCACAAGCCCCCCGGCCCGAATGATCTGCGCGGCCTCCTGGACATCGGCCTCTTGCAGAAGCTTGGTCGTTTTCATGTCAGAATCAGCCTCACCAACTCCTCCGCTGTCTCCGCCAGATGGTCCGCCCCAGCGTCCAGCAGCTCCTGCCGGGTGCGGAACCCCCACAATACCCCGCAGCTAATCAGGTTCCCATTTTTGGCCGTCTGAATATCCACGCTGCTGTCCCCTACGAACAGTGTCTTGGCCGGGTCCGCTCCCATACGCTCCATCAAGCGGTGCAGCAGCGTGGGGTCCGGCTTGGTAGGAACATCAGGCAGCGCCCCCTGGACGATGGGAAAAATGCCGGGATAATAGCCCTCCACCACCGGACCAGCCATCTGGTCCGCCTTGTTGGAGAGTACCGCAATGGACACCCCTGCCTCCCGGAGGCGGCGGGCGGCTCCCACCATTCCGGGATACGGGGCGGTCTTGTCCTCCTTGTGGAGGTTGTAATAGGGCATGAATTCTTCCATGGTTTTTGCGATCTCCTCAAAACTTCGGGCGTATTCAGGGGAAAACCGCTCCACCAGCTTCTGCATTCCGTTGCCCACGAAATAACGGTATTCATCCAGTGTGTGGGTGGGCCAGCCCCGCTTTTGGCAGACCCAGTTTCCAGCGTCGGCCAGGTCCTCCAGCGTGTTCAGCAATGTGCCGTCTAAATCGAAAATTACATAGGAAAACATGGTTATTCTGCTTCTTTCGTCAATTATAGAGGGGAATTTCCATTCCGCCGAACTCAATAAGCGTATCCTTCGGGAACTGCATCTGCTGGAGATAGGCCTTCACGCCCAGCTGTGCGTACTTGGGGTTCACGTTGTCGTCCTCGTCCTGAAGCTCCAGCTCGATATGGCCGCCGGTGCCGTCGAAGCTGCCGCCGTTGACGATACCCTTTCCGTCCATCGCGTCAAACAGACCGTTCTCGATTTCCTCCAGGGTCTTGTCCTGGGGCAGGGATTTGAAATGAATGTATACGTCCATCGTAAAAACTCCTCGTTCAATTCAAAATATAATTTTTAAGATAACGTTTCCCGGCTGAATAGAATCGTGATGGCATAAACATGCTCATAGCCCTCTTTTTCATACTCCTCCGGGGCGTTAAAATAAGACACATCGTAGGTGCGGACCTCATTTTTCGAGGTTTCAATTTGAATCACCAGGGGGATTTCCTGCTCATATATGACCTCTGTGCGGTCGGACAGAACCGTGGTTGCGCATCCTAAGCTCCCTTCTTCCTCCGTTTCTCTTGTGTAAGAGGTTATACTTTTATTTTTGTCGCTTTGGAGCGCAATCCGAACTCCGGCAGCAATCTGATCAAAGCCCAAGGCGAGCCGCCCCGATGTGCAATCGGAAAAGTCCAGGCCTCCCCCACCAGAAATCCGGCTCCATCCGCCGTTCTCCAGCTCGTAGACATTGACCTGCACGGTCTGGACCGTATCGTCCACAGCGAAATCAAAAATCCGGTGCTCGGTATTCAGCCCCAGCAGCTCCGCGATTTCCTGCTCCTCCTGGGTCAGTTGGGCCGGCTCCACGTACATACCCTCATTTTTTGCACAGCCGCTCAACATCAAAACCAGTAAAATTATCCAGACAAAACGTGCTTTTCTCATATCTGCTCCTCTTTCAGCCGCTCCGCCTGGTCGGCGGCCCGCAGCGCGTCCACGATTTCATCCAAATCGCCGTTCAAAATGTTGTCCAGCTTGTAGAGGGTAAGTCCAATTCGGTGGTCGGTCATCCGGCCCTGGGGGTAGTTATAGGTGCGGATACGTTCGTTGCGCATTCCTGTGCCCACCTGGCTGCGCCGCTGGGCGGTCACCTCGCTGCTCAGACGCTCCTGCTCCTCCTCGTACAGCCGGGAGGCCAGAATCCGCATCGCCTTGTCTCGATTCTGGAACTGGCTGCGCTCCTGCTGGCACTCCACCACCATGCCTGTAGGCTTGTGAATCAGCCGCACCGCTGAGGAGGTTTTGTTGACGTGCTGCCCCCCCGCGCCGGAGGAACGGAACACCTGCATTTCAATATCGGCGGGGTTGAGCTGCACATCTACCTCCTCCATTTCAGGCAGGACCGCCACAGTGACCGTAGAGGTATGGACCCGTCCGCCGGACTCGGTCTCCGGCACCCGCTGGACCCGGTGGACCCCGCTCTCGAACTTCATGCGGGCAAAGGCTCCGGCCCCTTCAATCGTAAAGGATATTTCCTTTACCCCGCCCAGCTCCGTTTCGTTTGCGCTGTTGACTTCTGTTTTCCAGCGCTGCCGCTCCGCGTACATAGAATACATCCGGAACAGGGAGTGCGCAAACAGCGCCGCCTCCTCCCCGCCCACGCCGGCGCGGATTTCTACAATGACATTTTTATCATCGTTCGGGTCCTTGGGCAGCAATAACAGCCGAAGCTGGCTTTCCAGTTCTGTCTGTTCTTCCCTGGCCTGCTGGATTTCCTCCTGGGCCAACGGACGCATCTCCGGGTCGGAGAGCAGCTCCCGGCCCTCCTCCTCCCGCCGCTGGGCCTCCTGATAGCGGCGGTAGGTCTCGACCAGCGGGGCCAGCTCCGCCTGCTCTTTGTTGAGACGTGCTGCCAGCCCAGGGTCCCCGTAGGTCTCCGGCGCTTCCAGCTGAGTCTCGATCTGGCTGTATTTGGCCTCGATGGCCCGCAGCTTATCCAGCATATGGTACCTCCTTCAGGATTGGCTTAACCGCGCAAAATTGCGTAAAATGTGCAGTCCTGCGTCGCCGCTTTTCTCCGGGTGGAACTGACAGCCAAAGAAATTTCCGTTCTGTACTGCCGCGGTCACCGGAATGCCGTAGTCTGTAGTGGCAATGACCTGGGCTTCACTGGTGTCCTGAGCGCTGAAGGAATGGACAAAATAGACGCTGGTTCCTTGGCCCAGCCCTTGAAACAGGGGCGAATCATGGGAAAAGGTCAGGGTATTCCACCCAATATGGGGCAGCTTTTCCTGGGTGGGGATTTTGGCGCATACCCCCTGGACCACACCCAGGCCGGGACAGGGACGGACCTCCTCCCCCCGCTCCAGCAGAAGCTGCATTCCCAGACAGATGCCCAAAACGGGCTTCTTTTGCCCCTGCGTTATGACCGTCTGGTCCAGTCCTGCGGCACGGAGCTTGTCCGCCGCATCCGGAAAAGCCCCTACGCCCGGCAGAATGACCCCATCCGCCCGCTCCAGCTCCTGGGGGTCTGCGGTAATGACGCTCTCACAGCCCAAATACCGCAGGGCATTTGATACGCTCTTCAGATTTCCCACACCATAGTCTATGATGGCAATGCACCCCATGGTTACAGCACTCCTTTGGTGGAAACCACACCGGTCCCCTCGATTTTTACCCCGTCCTTGATGGCCAGTCCCAGGGATTTATACAGGCCCTCCGTGATATGATGGGCGTTTTCGCCATAAAAGCATTTTTGATGCAGTGTAATTCCGGCGTTCATAGCCAGCGCCCGCATAAACTCCGCGGTCAGGCAGGCGTCATAGGCGCCAATCATAGGCTGCGGCATATCCGCGTCGAACACCAAAAAGGGACGGTTGGAGAAATCCAGCGCTGTGAAGCACAAGGCTTCGTCCATCGGTACGTAGGCGCTGCCAAAGCGGCGGATGCCCTTTTTGTCGCCCAGCGCCTCCCGCAGGGCATGTCCCAGCACAATGCCTGCATCCTCCACTGTATGATGGCCGTCCACATGTAAATCGCCGCTGACACGCAGCTCCAGCCCCCAGCCGGCGTAGAAAGCCAGGGCGGTGAGCATATGGTCAAAGAAGCCGATGCCGGTTTTTATGGCAACGGTTCCTCCGTCCAGGGAAAGAGTACACGCAATCTGCGTCTCTTTGGTTTCCCGTTTGATTTGGGCTGTACGCATGAAACAATCACTCCTCAAAGCGGACTTTTATGGAATTTGCGTGGGCGGTAAGCTTTTCCGAGCAGGCCAGAGTGATGATTTCCGGGGCCAGGGGCTCCAGGCTGTTCCGGTCGAACTCGATCACGCTCATGGTCTTTAAAAAGCTGTCCACGCTCAGGGGGGAGAAAAACCGTGCCGTCCCGCTGGTGGGCAAAACGTGGTCCGGTCCCGCCAGATAGTCTCCCAGCGGCTCCGGGCTGTACGCGCCCAGAAATACTGCTCCGGCATTTTTTACCGACGGCAGCAGGTCCCGCGGGGACTCCGTGACAATCTCCAAATGCTCTGGGGCAATCTCGTTGGACAACTCCACGCACTGTGCCAGACCATGGCACACGATGGCGCAGCCAAAATCCCGGACGGATGCTTCCATGATTTCGGAGCGCTCCAAGTAAGCGGTCTGGCGGCGCATCTCCTCCAAAACCGCCTGTGCCAGCTCCGGCGCATCGGTCAAAAGTACTGCACAAGCCAGTTTATCATGTTCCGCCTGACTTAGCAAGTCCGCAGCCACATATTTCGGGTTGGCAGTTTTGTCGGCAATCACCAGCACCTCCGACGGACCGGCAACCATGTCGATATCCAGACTCCCGTAAGCCAGACGCTTGGCGGCGGCTACATAGGCGTTTCCAGGCCCTACCAGCTTGTCTACCTTGGGGATAAAGCCCGCTCCATAGGTCAAAGCGGCGATAGCCTGTGCTCCCCCTACCGCAAGCACCCGGTCCACACCGGCGATTTTTGCTGCCGCCAGCACCGGGGCGCTGAGATTTTCCGTAGGGGGCGTGACCATAATCAGCTCCTCCACCCCGGCTACCTTCGCAGGAACTGCGTTCATCAGAACACTGCTTGGGTAAGCGGCGGTGCCGCCGGGGACGTAGATTCCTACACGGGTCAGGCCCCGGACCACCCGGCCCACAGTCCCCCCGTCCGGGGAAGTCCACTCCTGGCTGCGCACCAGCAGCTTTTCGTTATAGTCCCGGATATTGGCGGCGGAATGCTCCAGTGCGCGAATCAGCTCCGGCGGGCAGGCCTGGTAGGCCTCCTCCAAGCGTTCGGGGGGGATTTCATAGGGAGCTCTGTGGTCAAATTCCTGGGTATAGCGCTCAACCGCTGGAAAGCCTTCTTCCTTTACACTCTGCATGATTGCACGGACTACCCGCTCGATGTCTGCGTTTTTTTCTGCCGCTCTGGCACGCATCGCGTCGATCTGGACCTGCTCCGCTGTACCGTCCGCATGGATAATGGGAATCATAGTGCCGCCTCCAATCCAGCCTGACATTTTTCGATAAAATCGGTGATCTGCTCCTTATGCAGCTTCATGCTGGCCGTGTTGACGATCAGCCGGGCCGAGACCTGGGCCGCCGTCTCGATGGGGACCAGACCGTTGGCTTTTAAGGTCGCCCCGGTCTCCACGATGTCCACAATGGCGTCGGCCAAACCTAAAATCGGAGCCAGCTCTACGCTGCCCTCAATCTTTA
>CAJTOE010000087.1 GCA_910577805.1 uncultured Oscillospiraceae bacterium
CTTCTGGCAGGCCTTTATTCCGATGATGTTGGCGGGGTTATGCAGAGGGGCCAGGGGGTTGCACTCCTCAATGGCTTCCATCACCGCCGCGTCGATTTTCACCGATTTGGCGAACTTCTCGCCGCCGTGGACAACCCGGTGGCCCACCGCGTCGATCTCCTCCATGGACGCGATCACGCCGTTCTGGGGGTCCACCAGGGCGTTCAGCACCGCCTGGATGGCCTCGGAGTGGGTGGGCATGGCCACGTCCACCGCGTCGATGGTGTTCTTGCCCGGCGCCTTGTAGGTAAATTTCCCGTCAATGCCGATGCGCTCGCATAAGCCTTTTGCCAGCACCTGCTGGCTGGCGGGGTCGAGCAGCTGGTATTTCAGGGAAGAACTGCCCGCATTGATGACTAAAATGTTCATGGGAATCGCTCTCCTTTCAAAATTGACAAATATTTAGACGGACTCCACAATTTTATGTTGCCAGATGTCCGGCTGTCTGTTATGATTGTACCGCAGTTGCTCCAAAAGGACAACCGCTTTTTTAAAAAAAGTGGGTCTGGTCCCAAAATTTTCTTACATTGAGAAAGGAGCGCATATGGCAGTTGCAGGAATTATTGCAGAATATAACCCATTTCACACCGGACACCAGCGCCTGATCCGGCAGGTCCGCCAGCGTCTGGGGGAGGACACCCCCGTGGTGGCGGCCATGACCGGGAACTGGGCGCAGCGGGGGGAGTGCGCCATTGCGGACAAGTGGCAGCGGGCCCGCTGGGCGGTGCAGGGAGGCGCGGACCTGGTGCTGGAGCTTCCCACGCCCTGGGCGCTGTCCTCCGCCGAGGGCTTTGCCCGGGGCGGCATGGAGGTGCTGGCGGGCACGGGAGTGGTAGACGCGCTGTGCTTTGGCAGCGAGTGCGGGGAGAGCGCCCCCCTGCGCCGGGCCGCACAGTGCCTGGACAGCCCGGCCTTCGCCCAGCGGCTCCACGTACATCTGGACTCCCACAAGCCCTTTGCCGTGTGCCGCCAGCTTGCGGCGGCGGACCTGCTGGGGCTGGAGGGGGCGCGGGTGCTGGCCAGTCCCAACGACAATCTGGGGGTGGAGTACCTCCGGGCGGGCCAGGCCCTGGGCTGGACGGGAGAGGTGCTTGCCATCCCCCGGACCGGCGCGGGCCACGACGACCCCCGCCCCGCCCAGGGCTACGCCTCCGCGTCCATCCTGCGGGAGTGGATGCGCACGGGCCAGGGCTGGAACGCCTCGTTTTTCCTCCCCACCCCCTGGCCGGAGGGCCTGTCCCCCGCCCACATGGGGCAGATCGAGCGGGCGGTGCTGTACCGGCTGCGGTCCATGGGGGCCAGGGATTTCGCCCGCCTGCCGGACAGCGGGGCCGGAGAGGGTCTGCCCGACCGGCTGGCCGCCGCCGCCCAGAGCGCCTGCTCCATGGAGGAGTTTTATTTCACCGCCAAAACCAAGCGGTACACCCACGCCCGCATCCGGCGGCTGGCGCTTTGGGCCTTCTTGAACCTGGAGGCCCAGGACCGGCTGGAGCATATACCCTATCTGCGGGTGCTGGCGCTGAACCGCCGGGGCCGGGAGATCCTGCGGCAGGTCAACAAGCGGGGTACCCTGCCGGTGCTGGCCAAGCCCGCCCACGCCCGGCGGCTGTCCCAGCCGGCCAAGGAGCTGATGGAGCTGGAGGCCCGGTGTACCGACCTGTACGACCTGTGCTTCCCGGAGCTGAAAAAGGGCGGACGGGAGTGGACCCAAAGCCCGGTGTATCTGCCGGGGCGCTGAAAATTTCCTGTAAAAATTCCGGTTTTCCTCTGGCATATTTTTTGTAAAGTGTTATAATAAGCTCGCCGGAAACCGGCCTTATTTTTATGGCAACCAACAAAGCCGTGTCCCGCATCATAGCTTCCGGAAAGAAGGGTTTCATCCATGTATCTGCTTTTTTTCGCGGTCTGGCTGATCTTTAACGGCCAAATCACCCTGGAGATCGTCCTGTTCGGCCTGGCGGTGGCGGCGGCGGTGTACGCCTTTGTGTGCCGCTTCATGGACTGGAGCTTCCGGAAGGACCTGACCGTCCTGCGGTGCGTCCCTCTGCTGGCGCAGTATCTGGGGGTGCTCCTGCGGGAGATCGTCAAGGCCAACGCCGCCACCCTCCGGCTGATTTTGGCTCCGGACCTGGAGCCGGACCCGGTGCTGGTCCGCTTCCAGGTGGACCTGCGCAGCCGGGCGGCGCTGGTGCTGCTGGCCAACTCCATCACCCTCACCCCCGGCACCATCACCGTGGAGCTGGAGGGCCGGGAGCTGGCGGTCCACTGTCTGGACCGATCCTTCTCTGAGGGGATGGCCGGCGGCGATTTTGTCAAGCTTCTGCATCGGATCGAGGAGGTGGCGCTGTGAGCCTATTAGACCAGGCCTATCAAATCCTGTTTATCGGCACTCTGACCGTGATGGCGGTTCTGCTGGTCCTGTGCCTTATCCGCGCGGTGCGCGGCCCCCGGGTGGCCGACCGGGTGGTCGCGGTGAACATGATGGGCACCATGACCATGGTCATGATCGCCATTCTGGCCCTGCTGCTGGACGAGGGCTATTTAGTGGATATCTGCATTATTTACGCCATGATAAGCTTTCTGGCGGTGATCGTGCTGACCAAGGTGTATATCGGCATTTATCTGGAAAAGAAGGAGAGGGGCAAGAAGTCATGATCTGGGAATGGTTCCGCTTTATTTTGGGGACGCTGGTACTGCTGACGGGAGTTTCCATCTTCCTGCTGGAGGTCTTTGGCCTCTACAGGTTCCATTTCGTCCTGGACCGGATGCACGCCGCCGCCATGGGGGACACTCTGGGCATCGGCGTGTCCCTGCTGGGGCTTATCATTTTTTCCGGCTTCAACTTCACCAGCCTGAAAATGCTGCTGGTGGTGGTTTTTCTGTGGTTCGCCTCTCCGGTGTCCTCCCACCTGATCGCCAAGCTTGAGGTGGTCACCGACGAGGACCTGGAACAGCACTGTGAGGTGAAGCGCTGATGCAGACGTTTACGTATATCCTGATGATCTTTCTGGTGGTGTGCGCGGTGGCGGTCTCCCTGTCCAAAAAGCTGCTCAACTCCATCCTGATCTTCATGTCCTACAGCCTGGTGATGTCCATTATCTGGATGCTGCTGGAGTCCCCGGACCTGGCCATTACCGAGGCCGCTGTGGGGGCCGGCGTCACCAGCATCCTGTTCTTTGTCACCCTGAAAAAAATCAAGGCCATCGGCGGGGAGGATGAGAAGAAGTGAAGCACGACCGTTTTGACCGCTGGCTCCACGGCGAGCGGGACAGCCTGCTCAACCGGGTGGAGCTGCGCCCCCAGACGGAGTACGAGCCGTCTGAGGAGGAGCTGCGCAAAATCCAGGCGGAGCATGAGTATTTACGGGAGAAAATTTTTCAGGTGGAGCAGAACTACAAGCTGCGCCTGTTCCAGCGTCTGTACCGGGTGGCGGCGCTGGTGTTCTGCGTGGTGTTCACCTCCATTATGCTGATCACCGTCTCCTGGCTCCCCAAGGCCGGGGACCCCTCCAACCCCGCCAACCCGGACAGCAATGAGGTCTCCGCCCGCTACATCGAGCGGGGGCTTCAGGAGACTGGCGCGGTCAATATCGTCACCGGTATGATCCTGGATTACCGGGCCTTCGACACCTTTGGGGAATCCAACGTGCTGTTTGTCGCCACGATCACTGTGATGATCCTGCTGCGCAGCGCCCCAGGCCAGGAAGAGGAGGACAACCAGCTCCACCCCGGCCGGGAGGACGTGATTTTGATGAAGGTGGCGGGCCTGCTGGTGCCGGTCATCCTGATTTTCGGGGTGTACGTCATCCTGAACGGGCATCTGTCCCCCGGCGGCGGCTTCTCCGGCGGGACGATCATCGGCGCGGGGCTGATTCTGTACGTCAACGCCTTCGGCTTTGCGCGCATCCAGCGTTTTTTCACCGAGCGGACCTACAAGACCATCTGCTTCTGCGCGCTGACCTTCTACTGTCTGGCTAAAAGCTACTCTTTTTTCACCGGCGCAAACCACCTGGAGAGCGGCATCCCCCTGGGGACTCCCGGCGCCATCCTGAGCAGCGGCCTTATCCTGCCCCTGAACATCTGCGTGGGGCTGGTGGTGGCCTGCACCATGTACGCCTTTTACGCGCTGTTCCGAAAGGGGGGCTTCTGATGCTGGGCGGCAATCTGCTTGCCAACTACGGCGAGACCATCGCAATGATTTTGTTCGGCATCGGCTTTTCCGACCTGCTGTTGCAGCGGAATCTGATTAAAAAAATCATTGGCCTGAACATCATGGACACGGCCATTTACCTGTTCCTGGCCCAGAAGGGCTATATCCTGGGCCGGGCGGCTCCCATTGTGGTAAACGGCGTGCAGGATGTGGACGCCTACATCAATCCGGTGCCCAGCGGACTGGTGCTGACGGGCATTGTCGTTTCCGTGTCCGTGACGGCGCTGATGCTGTCCCTGACCATCCGGCTGTACCGGCGCTACCGCACCCTGGATCTGGACGAGATTTCCGCCCGGATCAAAAAGGAGTACCAGAAGAATTAAAGGAGGGCGGCTGCCCATGATGGCCCTTGCACAAAACTTTCCCTTTTTCTCCATCGTTCTGGCCATGTTCGCCGGCATTATCAGCTCCGTCCTGCCCGGAAAGGCCGCAAAATGGCTCAACACCCTGGTCATTACGGCGGTGGGGGCCATGTCCGGCTGGCTGCTGGTCTTTCTCTGCCGGACCGGCGAGCCCTTCGTCTATTGGATGGGCCACTTCCCCGCCCCCTGGGGCAATGAGCTGCGGGCCGGCCTGCTGGAGGCCGGGATGGCTCTGGTGTTCGCCGTGATCATGCTCTTTTCCCTGGTGGGAGGCCGCCCCCGGCTGGAGCTGGAGGTTGCGCAGGAGAAGCAGAACCTGTACTACATCCTGACCAATCTGCTGCTCAGCTCCCTGCTGGTGATGGTCTACACCAACGACCTGTTCACCGCCTACGTCTTTGTGGAGATCAATACCATTGCCGCCTGCGGCCTTATCATGATCCGGGAGATCGGCCGGACCATTGAGGCGGCTGTGCGCTACATGATTATGTCCCTGCTTGGCTCCGGCCTGTTCTTGATTGGCATCTGCATTCTGTACGACCTGACCGGCCATCTGCTCATGTCCAACATCAAGCAGTCCCTGGCCCTTATCGTAGCCGACGGCACCTACACCGCCCCCCTGCTCACCACCATCGGCCTGATGTCGGCGGGCCTTGCCATCAAAAGCGCCCTGTTCCCCTTCCACTCCTGGCTCCCCGACGCCTACGGCTACTCCACCGTTTCCTCCTCGGCCATGCTGTCCAGCCTGGTGTCCAAGGGGTATCTGTTTTTGCAGATCAAGATTTTTTACCGGGTGATCGGCCTGGACGTGATCACCAACAGCCAGGTCATTCACATCCTGTTCCTGTTCGGCCTGATGGGCATGATTTTCGGCTCCCTGAGCGCCATCCGGGAGAACGACATCCGCCGGATGATCTCCTTCTCCAGCGTGGCCCAGATCGGCTACATCTATATGGGCTTCGGCCTGGGAACGGAGCTGGGCATGATTGCCAGCGTGTACCACATCATTTCCCACGCCGCCACCAAATCCCTGCTGTTCCTCTCCGCTGTGGGCATCACCGACGCCTCCGGAGGCAGCAAGCGCTTCCTGGACCTGACCGGGGCGGGCTACCGCAATAAAATTGCCGGAGTGGCCTTTTCGGTGGGCTGTCTGTCCATGGTGGGCATCCCCATGTTCGCCGGTTTCGTCAGCAAGCTCCTGTTCGCCCAGGCGGCGGTGGGACACACCTATAAAACCCTCCCCGCCCTGCTGGTGCTGGCGGTGAGTACGATTTTAAACGCCATCTATTTCATGAAAACAGTCATCCGCATTTACACGCCCCAGCGGGAAGAGGTCCAGTACGCCGTCCCGCCCCAGCACTTCGGCACCCGGAAGGTGACCCTGCTGGCCCTGGTGGTGCTCAACGTGGCAATGGGGATGCTGTCCCAGCCCATTGTGTCCTGGATTCAGGCGGGGCTGGCCATGTTCGGCTGAGAGGGGGATCACAATGAATCAGCCTTGGATTTTGCTTCTGCCTATCCTGTTTCCCCTGCTGGCCGGTCTGCTGCTTCTGCTGTGTCCGCTGAACCACCGGGGGGCGGTGGGCTTTTACAGTCTCTTCGCCCTGGCGGCCTCCGGGGCCGCGGCGGTCTACTGCGCCCTTCAGGTCCGGGGACAGCTCGTGCTGCTGCGGCTGAACCCGGAGCTGCGCCTGCTGCTGCGCCCGGACAACGTGGGACGGCTGCTGCTCCTGCTGGTCACGGCAGTCTGGCTGCTGTCCGCCGTCTACGCTGTCCGGTACATGACCCATCAGCCGGATTACCGGCGGTTTTTCGGCTTCTATCTGGCGGTCTACGGGGTGCTGGTGTGCCTGTGCTTCGCCGGGAATTTGACCACGTTCTATCTCTGCTATGAGATGATGACCCTGCTCACCTTCCCCCTGGTCCTCCACGACCGGAAGCGGGAATCGGTGCTGGCGGGCCTGAAATACCTGTTTTACTCCCTGTGCGGGGCCTACTGCGTGCTGTTCGGCTTCTTCGTCCTCTACGCCCACAGCACCACCCTGGACTTCACCCCCGGCGGCGTGCTGGACCCGGAAAAAATCGCCGGGAACGAGGGGCTGCTTCTGCTGGCGGCGTTTTTGATGCTGCTGGGCTTTGGCGTGAAGGCGGGCATGTTCCCCCTCCACGGCTGGCTGTCGTCGGCCCATCCCGTGGCCCCCGCGCCCGCCTCCGCCGTGCTGTCCGGCATCATTGTCAAAATCGGCGCGCTGGGGGCCTTACGGGTGGTGTGCTACCTGTTCGGCCTGGAGTTCCTCCGGAACACCTGGGTCCAGACCACCCTGCTGATTTTGAGTCTGGTCACGGTGGTCATGGGCTCCATGCTGGCCTTTCTGGAGCGCGGCTTCAAGCGCCGTCTGGCTTACTCCACGGTCAGCCAGATCTCCTACGTGCTGTTCGGCCTGTACCTGATGCAGCCCGCCGCCATTTACGGCGCCCTGCTCCATGTGGTGTTTCATGCCGTGATGAAAAGCTGTCTGTTTTTGTGCGCCGGGTCGGTCATCACCCACTCCGGCTTCACCCAGGTGGACCAGCTCCGGGGCGTGGGAAAGGGGATGCCCTGGACCATGTGGTGCTTTACCCTGTGTTCCCTGTCTCTGGTGGGCATCCCGCCTCTGTGCGGCTTTGTGAGCAAGTGGTATCTGTGCCTGGGGGCCTTGGACTCCGGCATGGCGGTGTTCTCCTGGGCGGGGCCGGTGTGCCTGCTGGTCAGCGCCCTGCTGACGGCGGGCTATCTGCTGCCCATCTCCATCCGGGCCTTTTTCCCCGGAGCCAGCTACGATTACTCCTGCATCAAGGCAAAGGAGGCCTCCCCGGCCATGCTGGTCCCCGTGGTGGTGCTGACCGTTCTGGCGGCGGCGCTGGGGCTGTTCCCCGATTCCCTGGCGGCTGTGCTGGCCGCGCTGTCGTGAGAGGAGGGCGTATTTTATGCTGCTGTTTACTGCGATCATGCTCCCCATCCTGGGCAGCATTCTGATTGCGCTGTTTCCGGGCAAATACCCCCGGACCCGGCAGATCATTGTACTGCTGGTGGTGCTGCTGACCAGCGTATTCGCCCTGAGCGCGGTATTTACCCCGCCGGAGGGCCGGTTCCCCATTGTGCTGTTTGTCAACAACCTGTCCCTGTCCCTGCGGCTGGACGGCCTGGGCCGGATTTTCGGGGGGCTGGTGGCGGTCCTGTGGCCGATGGCTACCCTGTACGCCTTTGAGTACATGAAGCACGACGCCAACCCCCGGTCGTTTTTCATGTTTTACACCATGACCTACGGGGTCACCCTGGGCATCGCCTTTTCCGAGGATATGCTCACCATGTACTTCTTCTATGAGCTGCTGACCCTGTGTACCCTCCCCCTGGTGCTGCACACCAGGACCAGAGAAGCGGTGCTGGCCAGCCGGAAGTACCTGTACTACTCCCTGGGCGGCGCGGCCTTCGCCTTTCTGGGACTGGTCTATCTGATGATGTACGGCGTTTCGGTGGACTTCCAGCTGGGCGGCGTACTCACCCCGGAGACCATCGCCCAGCGGGGGGACATCCTGCTGGTGATTTACGTCATTGCCTTTTTGGGATTCTCCGTAAAGGCGGCCATGTTCCCCTTCAGCGGGTGGCTCCCCACGGCGGGCGTGGCCCCCACGCCGGTGACCGCTCTGCTCCACGCCGTCGCGGTGGTGAAAGCGGGGGCCTTTGCCCTGATCCGCCTGACCTACTACAGCTTCGGGGCGGATTTTCTCCGGGGCACCTGGGCACAGAGCGCGGTTATGGGGCTGACCATCCTGACCATTATCTATGGATGCAGCCGGGCCTTGAAAGAGACCCATTTCAAGCGCCGTCTGGCCTGGTCCACCGTCAGCAACCTGTCCTATATTCTGTTCGGGGTGACGATCATGACCCCCCTGGGGCTGGCCGGGGCCATCACCCATCTGGTGTGCCACGCCTTTATGAAAATCACCGGATTTTTCTGTGCCGGTGCGGTGATCCACCAGACCGAGCGGCAGTACGTCCACCAGCTCAACGGCCTGGGCCGGAGTATGCCCGCGATTTTCGGCTGCTTCACCGTGGCCTCCCTGGCCCTGATGGGCGTACCGGGGCTGGCCGGGTTTATCAGCAAGTGGAGCCTGGCCCAGGCGGCTATCCAGAGCGGCAGTCCCCTGGCGGCGGCGGGCGCGGGCGCTTTGCTCATTTCCGCCCTGCTGACGGCCTGCTATCTGTTGAGCATCGTCGTGCGGGCGTTCTTTCCCCCGGCGGACTTTGACGAGCGCTCGCTGGAGGGTGTGCGGGACCCAGGCTGGATGATGCTTGTACCCATTTTCCTGCTGGCCGGGGTGGTCATTTTCCTGGGGCTTTGCAGTACGCCCCTGCTCCAGTTCATCGCCGGTGTGGCCGGCGGACAGATTTAAAAGGAGGGGAGACTTATGACGCCTTGGATTCTGCTGCTCCCCATTTTGTTCCCCATGGCCGGGGCGGTCCTGTGCTGGATCGCGGGCCGGTTCACCAAGACGGGCCGGGACTGGACGGTCATTGCCGTGACCGCCCTGGAGCTGGGTATGCTGGGGTACTTCTTCACCCTGCCGGATCTGACGCTGCAAGTTCCCTGGGTGTGCGGCCTGGGGCTGACCCTGACTCTGGACGGCTTCCGGCGGCTCTACACCCTGATTGGCGGCTTTATGTGGCTCGTCTCCGCGCTGGCCTCCCCCCGGTACTTCCGGCGCTACCGCCGCCGGAACCGGTACTATTTCTTCTTCCTGCTCACTCTGGGCGCTACGGTCGGGGTGTTCCTGGCGGCGGACCTGACCTCCGTATTCCTGTTTTTTGAGATCATGTCCCTGGCCTCCTACGTGTGGGTGGCCCAGGACGAGCGGCGGGAGTCCCTCCGGGCGGGGGACACCTACCTGGCTGTCTCCGTGGTGGGCGGGCTGGTGATGCTGATGGGCCTGCTTCTGCTCTCCGCCCAGGCCCAGACCCAGACCACCCGCTATATCGCCGGGTTCTGCCTGCTCTTCGGCTTCGGGGCCAAGGCCGGTTCCTTCCCCCTGCACATCTGGCTTCCCAAGGCCCACCCCGTCGCCCCCGCGCCGGCCTCCGCCCTGCTGTCGGGCATTTTGACCAAGGCGGGTATTTTCGGCGTTCTGATGCTGTCCACGGATTTGTTCCGGGGGGACCAGCTCTGGGGACGGGTGATTTTGTATCTGGGCTGTGCGACCATGGTGCTGGGGGCGGTGCTGGCGGTGTTTTCCATGGACCTGAAGCGCACGCTGGCCTGCTCCTCCGTGTCGCAGATCGGGTTTATTCTGGTGGGGATCGGCGTCAGCACGCTCCTGCGGGCGGAAAACGCCCTGGCCGCACGGGGCGCCCTGCTGCACATGGTCAACCACTCGCTGATTAAGCTGGTGCTGTTTTTGGCCGCCGGTGTGGTGTTCCAGAACATCCACAAGCTGGACCTCAATGAGATCCGGGGCTTCGGGCGGGGAAAACCCCTGCTGCACTTCGTTTTCCTGATGGGCGCTCTGGGCGTGGGGGGCATTCCCCTTTGGAACGGCTATGTGAGCAAAACTCTGCTCCACGAGGCCATTTTAGAGCTGGGCTATCCGGTCATCGAGCCTCTGTTCCTACTCAGCGGCGGGCTGACCCTGGCCTATATGGGCAAGCTGTATGTCACGCTGTTCTGGCAGAAGAACCAGGACCCGGCGTGTCAGGCGCGCTTTGACGGGATGCGGCAGTATATGGACCCGGCTGCGGCGTTCGGCCTGACCGTCAGCGCCTTGCTGCTGCCTCTGCTGGGCGCGGTGCCCAACCGGACCGCCGACCGGGTGGCGGATTTCGGGCAGGCCTTCCTGGCGGCGGGGGAGCTGGAGCATCGGGTGCGCTACTTTTCCTGGGAAAATCTCCAGGGGGCGCTGATTTCCGTGGTAATCGGCCTGGTGGTCTATTTGGTCGTAATCCGGCTGTGCCGGCTGGACCAAAAGGACCGCTGGCCCTGGTGGCTGGATTTGGAGGATTTGGTGTACCGTCCGGTGCTGACGGCCATCCTGCCGGTGATTTTAGGTACGCTCTCCCGTATCCTGGACCGGCTGATGGACAGTGTGATCGTGCTTCTGCGCAAAACGGTCTACCGGGAGA
>CAJTOE010000088.1 GCA_910577805.1 uncultured Oscillospiraceae bacterium
ACACCGCCTGCCATCATCCGTTCGATCTCCTCCTGGCTCATCACACCGCCGCCGCCGGAGGGAGCCGGGGCCGGCGCGGGCGCAGGGGCCGCAGGGGTCCCGCCCGCCAGCATCCGTTCGATCTCCTCCTGGCTCATCACGCCGCCGCCCCCAGAGGGAGCCGGTTCGGGCGCAGGCGCGGGGGCCGGAGCCGGTGCGTGAGCAGAGGCGGAAGCACCGCCGCTCATGGCCTCCTCGTCCAGTCCGAAGCCGGCGACCAGCTCCTTGGCCAGCTCCACGGACATCACGTTCATAAATTCGCTTTCCAGAATGCCTTCGATCATCAGCTGGAAGCGGACCACAACGATGGGGCCGTGGGCCACAGGGAAATGCTCCTGCTTAAAGGCCTCCAAATCGTCCAGCTCAAAGGATTCCGGCGTAGAGATGTTGACCATCCGGCCCAGGAAATCAGACAGGGCAGTGGAGGCGGAACCCATCATCTGGTTCATGACCTCACACACCACGCTGATGCTCAACTCGTCCAGCTGAAATTCCTCGTCCGGGGTCTCAGAGCCAAGCAGGATGTCCACCATGGCCTTCACATCGCTGCGCTTGAGCATCATGACGTTGCTGCCCTCCAGACCGGAGACATATTTGATTTCAACGCCAATCGCCGGGTCCACGTCACCCAGCTCGAAATCCTCCGCGTTGACCACGCTTACCGTGGGGGTAGTGATATCTACCCGATGGTCCAGCATATTGGAAACGGCGGTGGCGGAGGAGCCAAGGCTGATATTCATGATCTCGCCAATGGCGTCTATCAGCATTGGGCTTAAAACATTTTGTTCCATCCGATATCTGCTCCTTCTTTACGCCTTGATGTAAGTTTCCCCGACCTTGACGGTCATTTGCTTATTGTATACACCCATCTTGCCGTCGAACCAGCGCCGGCCGCCGATGTTCAGGTATACAACGGAATCCTTTGGCCGCTTGATGTCCACCACATCGCCCACATTCAGGTGGTAGATGTCGCTGAGAAGCAGGTGGGTGCGGGCCAGCTCGGCCACGATCTCCAGCTCGGATTCCCGCAGGTTGTCGAAAATCTCTTCCGACTTGTCTTCGCCGGTGACCCGGCGGCTGGAGCTTTTGCTGATCTCTGTAAATATATTGGCCAGCATATTGCCAGGCAGGCAGATACTCAGCCGCCCGGTAATATTGGGGAACTTCACCGTAAGGCCCACGATAACCACCGTCTCGTCAAAGCCGATGAGCTGGACCAAGGTGGGGTTGACTTCTGTGCGCACATACTTGAATTGCAGGGAAATGTAGTTTTCCCAGCTGCTGCCCAGGGGGGACACCAAGTCCCGGATGATGTTTTCGTACATCTGAAGCTCCAGGTCCGTCATGTTGTAGTTGGAGGGCAGCTGGGGGTCCGGTTCGCCTTCGCCGCCCATCAGGCGGTCCAACATGCTCAAGGTCACCGGCGTGTCCAGGTGGAACAGGATTGGGGTCTCCTCCTGCAATTCCGCCAGGTCGATATCCGCCAGACTCAGCACGTCGCTCTCCGTCAGCGCGTTGGAAAACTCATGGTAGCGCTGCTCCTCCACGGACTCCACCTCAATTTCGCAGTTTGCGTGGAGCAGGCCGTTGATCCGGGAGTTGATCACCCGGCTGTAGCTCTCGAAGATGCTGTTGAGCATTTTCAAGCGGTCTGTGGTAAACTTCCGTGGACTGTAAAAGTCGTATTTTCGGTATTTCTTTTCCTGAGTTTCTTTGGACGGCTCTGCATCCAAGTCCATTTCTCCGCTGCGCGCCGCGGCGAGAAGAGCATCTATTTGGCTTTGTGATAAAACTTCAGGCATTGCATAAAGCCCCTCTCGTTCCTAAAATTTACTGCGGGTCCAGGCCCCACTCCTTCTGGATTTCCGTCCGGGCATCATCCACCACAGTCTCATACTGCTGAAGTCCGCTTTGCAGCTTCTCCTCCAGCTCCAGTCCGGTGACCATGATCTCGACGCGGCGGTTATGCGCACGGCCCTCCGAACTCGTATTGTTGTCGATAGGCCGCCATTCACCATAGCCTACTGTGATGACTTTTGCGCCATCTATTCCTTGCTCCTGAAGAAATGTTCCTACCCCAGCTGCCCGGTTCGCGGACAGCGTGCGGTCAAAAGCGGGACTGTTGGGCTGGGTGGGTATCTCACGGGCGGTATGGCCCATGACACGAATCTCTTGAATGTACTCCTGGGCGTTCAAGAACATGGGGGCCACTTCTCGCAGCACATCCTTACCCTCATCCAACAGAACGGAGCTATTCGGACCGAAGAACACCGCATCGCGGAAAGTAAGAAATACATATCCGTCTCCGTTGGTAACCGCAACGCTGCTCTCCATATTACTTTCTTTGATGTATTCGTCCAAGGCCAGATACATCTCTTTCAGGATTTCTTCCATCTGATCCTCTGTCGGCGCGTCGCCTGGAGCGCCGCCGCTGCTGTTGCTGCCGACCGGTCCCTGGGGGATGCTCTGTGCTGGAACAGATGTGACATTTGGATTGAAGCTCATGACAATCATCTGCCACTTTTTCTCGTCGATGGTTGACATCGAGTACAGCAGCACGAAGAAGCACAGCAGCAAGGTGACCATGTCGCCGTAGGTGTCCATCCAGTTGGCGCCGCCTTCTCCGCCTTTCTTCTTTTTAATATTCATGGTTCGTTATCCTTCATCCTTCTTCTTGGACTTTTTGCCGCCGCCGTCCTCGCTGCGCTTCTTCTCTTCGATGAAGGTCATCAGCTTTTCACGCAGGAACTTGGGGTTCGCGCCGGCCTGGATGGACATAACACCCTCCACGATAATCATTTTACACAGCACTTCTTCCTCGTCCCGCTTTCGCAGGTTTGCGGCAATCGGTCCAAAGACCATGTGGGCCAGTACGCAGCCGTACAGGGTGGTAATCAGGGCGGTGCCCATGTCGCTGCCGATGGAGCTTGCTCCGTCGCCGGACATATCCATGTTCTTCAGCATGTTGATAAGGCCCACCAGCGTACCCACCATGCCGAAGGCCGGGGCCACGGAGCTGCCCTTGTCGTAGAGGGCGGCCGCGTCCTCGTGCCGGGCGGAGGACTGCTCGATGTCGTTGACCATGATCTCACGGGCCTGGTCAGCGTCGTTGTTGTCCACGATCAGCATGATGCACTGCTTGAAGAACGGGTCTGTCTGCTGGTTGCCCATTTCCTCCAGGGCCAGCAGGCCGTTTTTACGGGCCACCTGGGCCAGCTCGACCAGCTGGTCGATGTAGGTCATGGGATTGTACTTCTTGGTATTCAGCATAATAGCGAAATGCTTGGGGATGCTGGCCAGCGTGCCGCCGGGGAAGCAGGCCACCACGATAAAGATGGTACAGCCGATGGTAATGAAGATACTGGCCGGGTCAATGAAGTTCGTGATCTGTTCAGGCAGAAGCTTAAAAGAGCCCGAAGCCGGGTCTGAACCGAACATCATGCCGACGATCATAACGGCAAGTGCGCCGATAAAGCCAACGATATAAGTAATATTCATTTCTGCTCTCACCCACTCAAAATTCGCTCTGTTTTCGTCTTTGCTTTCCGGACACATGTGACAGCAGGCAAAGCCGCCTCTTTAACTTCTGTCACATGTGCCCCAAAGGGGGCCTTTCCGCTCAAGGCCCCAGGGCTTAACGCGCATCGGAAACCGTGATTTCCCGGTACACATCCTTGACCTTGGCCGTATACTCCGCGATTTTGGCTACAATCTCCTCCGGAGTTTCCCGCACAATGAAATAGTCGCGGTTCATCATCACGATTTTGGATTCGGGAATCATCTCGATGCACTCGATCTGGAGATGGTTCACCAAAAACTTTTCGTGGTTGCGTTTGGTCAGCTTGATCATAACGTCTCCTCCTTCTCCGGTGCAAACCGGGCGCAATAACTTCTGCGGCGCACTCTTCCTCCCCCTCATCCGTCTGGCCTGCGGCCAGCCACCTTCCCCCGCCAGGGGGGAAGGCTTATCGCTGCGACTACCGAGACTGCTGTGCAGTCCAGTCAGTGCCAGAGTCCGGGCCTTCCCCCTCACGGGGGAAGGTGGCACGGCGAAGCCGTGACGGATGAGGGTGTGAACAGACCTAAGCTCTACGCTGCATCAGGACTGGAAGCTGAATCAGCGTTTCATATTCACCAGCTCTTCGAGCATGGAGTCGGTGACGGTAATCAGGCGGGTGTTGGCCTGATAACCGCGCTGGGTGGTAATCATAGAGGCGAACTCGGTGGCAACATCGGCGGAGGAGGCTTCCAGGCCGCTGGAGCGGATTTTGGAAGCTTCGCCGACCATTTCGCCGGGGGCGCCGGTTTTCTTGTTGTTCAGGAAAATAGTGGGGTTTTCCTCGGTGTTCAGCGCACCCTCAGGAGCACCTACGGTAAGCTTGCCGGAACCTTCCATCGCTCTGTAGTAGGGGCCGTCCACATGGGTCACGCCGTCGGGGTTGACCACGCGGGCCACGGCCAGACAGCCGACAGTAACGGTCTCGCCGGTTTTCTCGTTGATACCCTGAATGATGCCGTTCGTACCGATTTTGATGCTGTTGAGCTGAACGCACTCGCCTTCCTGATTAGGAACAGCCGGACTGGTAATGGAAGTATCAGTTTTAGCCGTTACAGTTACTTTGCCATCAGCATCTGGGGCACTAAACGTATAAAGGTCTTCCGGGTCAACATTATAATGCTCATCAGTGGGGTCCGTTTTAGCCGCATTGTCCAACGCAGGATAAACCGCCTCACCAGTCTTCCATGTGGCTGCAGCGCCGCCGGCAGCAACATTAATTTTTGACGGGTCCATTGCCGCCAAAGGCAAACGCAGGGGCACCAATTCAGAGCTGAAGATAGTCGGGTCATCGGAGTTGGCCGGATAATCCGGATTCTGCACTGTAGCAAAGCCGTACACAACGCGGCCATCGCCGTCAACCAGATAACCCTTAGGGTCGAAGTTGAAGTCGCCCAGCCGGGTCAGGTCAAAGCTCGTCAGGTCGTCCATGTTTCTGACTTCCTGGTCCTTATTGCCCACCAGATAGAAGCCGTCGCCATCAATCATGGTATCCATGGGATAACCGGTGGGGGTATAGGTGGAGGAGGCCATATTCAGGTCGATGGTGCCGACCTCCACGCCGTAACCGATCTGGGAGGGGTTCACGCCGCCGCGGGTCAGGGTACCGTCGCTGCCCGCCACTTTGGTTCCATACAGGGACTCCCGGAAAATCATACGCTGCGTTTTATAACCGTAGGTGTTCACGTTGGCCAGGTTATGGCCGATCACGTTCAGGTTCTGCATATGGGTTTTCAGTCCGGAAATCCCCGCATACATTGCTCCAGTCATATTACTGTAAATCTCCTTTTTTCAGGTTTTACTGGCGCTGCCGGCCCCCCGTCATTCGGGCGGGGAGCCAAAGCATCCTTCAAAAGGTCCTGCTTTCTGTTTGTTACAGGAGCACAGCGCCGTCAATGTTTGTAAAGATATTGTCCCGCATTTCCGCCTGGGAAATCGTGGTGATCACGCGCCCGTTTGGCACGTTGATGATAAAGGCCCGGTCCGTGTCGAAGGCCAGAATATTGGTCGCGCCTTTTGCCTGCGCCCGCTCCACCGAATCCGCCAGCTGATTCATCAGCGCCGGGGTCACCTCAATGCCCCGTTCCGCAGCCCGGCTGAGGGCGTGCTTGGAAAAAGCGATGCTTTTGCTTCCGGCGGCTTTGTCCAGCTCCTGCCGGAGCAGCGCGCCGAACCCCTCTTGTGCCTGTGTCCCTCTGGCTGACTCGCCGCTGGAGAGAGACTGGCGGACCGGCTGCATCTGCTGGGCTTTTTGAATCTCCGCAATCCGCTGGATCTGGGAGATCGGTGTGATGCGGTCGATCATGGTCCTACCTTATCCTTTCTGTTAACCCTTGGCGTCCTCGTCGGGGACCTCCGGCGTCTTATCGGGGTCAGTGACCTCGCCGTTACCCTCGCCGTCGCCGTCCTCTTTGTCGTCAGTCTCCGGGGGGTCTACCTTCTCAGGCAGCTTGCCCACGGCCATGACGTTGCTGAGGGGATAGCTTTTGCCCTCGATGAAAATGACAGGCTCGCCGTTGTACATGCCCATGGCCTCGACCTTGCCGTACAGCTCGTCGTACTCCTTGGTTTTCTCGTTGTACACGCCGATGGTGACTTCCTTATTGACCAGGGAAGCGCCGTAGCTGAGGGTATTGGACTTCACCAGGGACTCCATGCTGGCGGTCATGCCGGTCATAGCCTGGATGGAGGTCATCTGGGTGAGCTGGTTCATCATATCGCTGGTGTCGGCGGTGTTGTCGATGGTCTGGTTCTGGAACTGGGCCACCATCAGACTGAGCATATCGGTAAAGGACAGCTCGCCGGGGTCTTTTTGGGTAATATTATCGGGATTATACCGGCCGCTGCCGCTCTCGGTTGCCGTGGGCTTTTGGTTGACCAGAATATCCATCATACTGCCTGTACTGCTTACAGAACTCATAAAGTTACACTCCTTCCTGAATCAGTCCCAGGCGCATCTGCTGCATAAAGTCCTGACTGTTGCGATGCTGTTCCTGGTGCTTAGGCTGGCGCTGCTGATTCTGGTTGTGACCATCCGCGTCGGCCTGCTGCTGGTTCTGCTGATTTTGCTGCTGTGCCTGCTGGCTCTCGTCGTTCTGCCGGACCTCCAGCTGGACCTGCTGGCCGCCGCCCTGGAGCAAAACTGTCATTTGCTCGGCGTGCTGGCTGAGCAGGCTCAAGGCCTTCTCGGTCGCGGTGTGAAGCACCACCTGCAAGCTGCCGTCCGTGTTCCGGGTCATCTGGATGGTCAATTCGCCCAGATTTTCGGGGGTCAGACGAATCTCCACCCGCTGCGCGCCCTGCTGGACCGCCTGCTGGATTTTCTGCGCAAGCTGGGCTTCCATATCGGGCTGCTGGGTATCCAGCTTTTCAGGCTCGCCCACCTTCACCGGCGCACGCTCCGCGTCACGGAACAGCGGGGCTTCGGGGGCCTCCTGGGCCTCCAGCACCTCCGTGCCGTCCTCCTGGCCCTCCGCCTGGACGTTCTCCGTCTTTTGCTCCACGCCCTCCGGCCGGACCTGAGTCTGCTCCTGAGCGGTCTGCTGGGGCTGGACCTCGACGGACTGTTCCTGCTGAGGCTCTGCAGCCTGCTTCAGCTCCTGGCCGAAGGAACCTGCCGTCTGCTCCTGCTGAAGCTGGGGCTGGACCTCCTGCTCCTGGACCTGGGGGCCCTGGGCCAATTCGGGCTGGACGGACAAGCCGTTTTCTCCCTCCATCTCCACAACGGGGACGGCGGTCTCCACGGACTCAGGCTGGACCTCCGGCTCCACCTGCACCAGCTGGCCTGCCAACAGAAGCTCGGCGGGGATATAGCCGGTCTCGGCCAGAGTGGGTTCCTCCTCCTGCACAGCGCCCTCCTGAGACGGCTTCTGCACAGCGGACGTATCCTCCTGCACCGGCTCCGACCCTTCCTGACCGGGGTTCTGGGCGGGCTTCTTGTTGGGGATGACGTCCTTCTCGTCCTTCACGATCTCCTGCTGCTTTTTTTGAATCAAGTCCTGAAAGGTCTCATTGGCCTCCTGCTTGACGCTGCTGGGGGTTTTGGGCGGGCTCGCCATTCCACTGGACATCTGCTGCATTTGCTGCATCATGAACTGGTCTGCTACATTCATCTTCTTCACCTCCCTTCACGGTTTCGTCCTTCTCGATTTCCTGGAGCTGTTTTTCGTGCTCATCCTGGACCTCGTCGGTCATTTCCATCTGCACCCGGTCGCCCAAGCAGGACAGGATCATCCGGACGGACAGTGCGGTTGTCGGATCGCCCTTGCCGCCCATCTTCCGGGAGACGGCCGCGCTGGCGCTTTGCAGCGCGTTGGTCACAGCCTGGTCCCGGCTCGCGCCGCTCTCGTCCTCGGAGGCGTTCATGCTGTCAATGACAGCCATCAGCGCATCCTCGGTTTCCTGGCTCTCCTCCTTGTGCTGCCGCTCCTTGACGGCCATCAGGTACTGTTTAAATGTCTCGCTGGGGTTCCAGTCGAGCTTGTTCTGCACGGAGTTGGGATTGTATTTCGTGTAGAACTTGGAGTCATACCGGGTCTGGATGTCACAGAACGGACCTGTGTTTGTAAAGAATTCCATCTTTCTCACCTCCTTTCTGTGTATGACCCCATTTGGGTTTTTATACGCCCGCAGCCGCCATCACGCGTGCGGTCGTCACGATCTCCTCGATAAACAGCTCGTCCTGTTTTGCCTCCTCCTTGCGGTACTGCTCCAGCTTCTTGTCCCGGAGCATCTCCAGGGACGAGGTCTCTTTTTTGGCCTCAATGACCTCATCCCGCTTTTTTTCCTCCTGTTTTTGCAGTGCCAAAAGCTTCTGTGCTTCCCGGTCGATGTCGCGTTCCAGCACACGCAGGCCGCTTTCCAGCATCAGCGCATCCTTGATGGAGATACCCTCCGCCCGGCGGCGGGTAAACTCCTCGTTCAGCTCTCGATGGGCGTGTTCGGTCTGTTCCAGGACCTCCTCCTGCTGCCGGACCCGGAGCAAAATCGCTCCATGCTCGGACTGGAGGGAGGTGAGTACCTGCTGCTTGTAATCCAAAACCGTATCCAGGGAAAATTGAAACTTTTTCATACGTTACATCTTCACCGCTTCGTATTCATAATTTTTCGGAGCTGTGCCAAGCTCTCTTCATAGGAAAAGGACTCGTCAATCCCCTGCTGCAAAAACTGGTTGATGCTGTCGATCTTACTCAGCGCATAATCCAGCTTGGGGTTGGTCCCGGCCTTGTACGCGCCGATGGACACCAGGTCCGCGTTCTTCTCGTACACCCCCAGCACATCCCGCAGCTGAGAGGCCAGCTGCCGGTGCTCCGGGGAGACGATCTCCACCATCAGACGGGAGATGCTGGCTCCCACGTCGATGGCCGGGAAATGGTTGCTGTTTGCCAGCTTTCGGGAGAGAACGATGTGGCCGTCCAGGATACCCCGGACCGTGTCCGCGATAGGCTCGTTGGTGTCGTCGCCCTCCACCAGAACGGTGTACACGCCGGTGATGGAACCCCGTTCAAAGTTGCCGCTGCGTTCCAACAGCTTCGGCAGCTCCGCGTAGATGGAGGGGGTGTAGCCTCTGGCCACGGGCGGCTCTCCCACGGCCAGGCCGATCTCGCGCTGGGCCATGGCAAACCGGGTCAGGGAGTCCATCATCAGAAGCACGTCGTAGCCCTGGTCCCGGAAATACTCCGCGATGCCGGTGGCTACGCTGGGACATTTCATCCGCAGCATAGCGGGCTGGTCGGAGGTGGCCACCACCAGGATGGAACGGCGCATCCCCTCTTCGCCCAAGTCCTTCTGCATGAACTCCAGGACCTCGCGTCCGCGTTCGCCCACCAGGGCGATCACATTGATGTCCGCCTTGACGTTTTTGGCGATCATGCCCATCAAGGTGGACTTACCTACGCCGGTGCCGGCGAAGATACCGATACGCTGGCCCTTGCCAATGGTAAGGGTACTGTCAATGGCCCGCACGCCGAACTCCATCCGTTCCCGGATAGGGGGGCGGGCCAGGGGGTTGATGTAGCTGTTTTCGATGCAGAAGCTTTCGCCCCGCTCGAAGGCGCCCAGGCCGTCAATGGGCTGGCCCAGGGCGTTGATGACCCGTCCTCGGAGGAAGGGTCCCACCGGGAGGGACAGCCGCCGGCCTGTGTTCCGCACGAAATTTCCGGCGGAAATGCCGCTCATGTTGGCGTAGGGCATCAGCAAAATATGATCGTTTTTAAATCCGACCACCTCTGCCGGCACCTGTCCGCCGGACTCGCCGCTGTAGATGCGGCAGATATCGCCGATGGCGGCCCGGCCCCCGGAGGCCTCGATGGACATGCCCACGATGTTTTCGATCTTCCCCGTGCGGCTGATGGTCTCCGCGTTGTTCACATGGGGGATCAGCTCCCGAAACATGTCCTTCACCTCCCGGCCCCGGTCACAGCCTCTCTTTCAGAATATCTTTAATATTGGATAACTGCGTGGATACGCTGGCGTCGATAATACCCGCCGGCGTTTCGACGATGCAGGTGCCCGCCTCGTCGTCCCCCATGGGCACGATCCGGATATGCTCGGACAGCGCGCCCAGGGAGGCGGTCAGACTGGGGGAAATCTGCGCGATCCCCTTTGCGTCACAGCCTGCGATATAAATGTGGACCCATTCCTGCCGCTTGAGCTTTTCGGTGGCGGTCTGGATCATGCGGGCGATGACCTCGCTGCTGCTTTTCAGGCTCACCCGGACAACCTTTTCCGCCACAGCGATGCACAGGTCCAGCAGCTCATCCTGGCTCTGGGACAGAAGCTCGTCACGGGCCAGGGTGGCCTTTTCCAGAAAACGCTTCACGTCCTCCTCCAGGCGGGCCGCCTGGACCTCCCGGTCCTTCTTGCCCTCCTCCACGGCGTTGGCCAGACCCTGGGCGTAGCCCTCCCGGTAGCCCTCGTCCCGCGCGCCTGCCCGGACCATCTCGGCCTCCTCTGCCGCCTGCTGGCGGGCCTGTTCCAAAAGCTGGTCCGCGTCCTCACGGGCCTGCTTCAGAATCAGCTCCGCCTGAAGCTGTGCATACTGCACCGGCCCCTGGCTCTGGGGAGGCTCCGGCTCCGGAGGCGCGTCAAGCTCCTCGGACTCCGGTGGGATCTGTACGTCGAAGGAATGCTCCTCCTCGCCGGGAGGC
>CAJTOE010000089.1 GCA_910577805.1 uncultured Oscillospiraceae bacterium
ACCAAGGGCAATCATGCTTTTATCGTCTGCACCCATGTTGACAAGCACCACATTCACTCGCATATCGTGTTCAACTCGACCGCCATAGACTGCACCAGGAAATTCCGGAACTTCTGGCGGTCCTCATTCACAGTTCGGAGAATCTCCGATATGCTGTGCCTGGAAAATGGGCTGTCGGTGATTGCGGAGCCGAAGCCCAGCCGGGGCAGCTATGGCACATGGCTGGGAGAGGGTAAGCCGCCTACCGTCCGGGGCCAGTTGGAGGGCTTAATCGACACCGCCCTCGGTCAAGGCTGCAAGGATTTTGACAGCTTCCTCGCCGCTATGAAAGTGGCGGGCGTGGAAGTAAAACAGGGCAAACATCTTGCGTTCAAAATTCCAAATGGCAAGAGGTTCGTCCGCTGTGATTCTCTTGGTGACGATTACACCGAAGCGGCGATTATAGAGCGAATTTCCGGCAAGCGAATTGTCGCTCCCAAAGCAAGAGCGGTAGCATCCTCCAAGCCGAATATGCTCATTGATATTCAAGCCAGGATGCAGAAAATCAACTCTCCTGGGTTTGAGCATTGGGCAAAGATTTTCAATCTCAAAGAGATGGCAAAGACCGTTATGTACTTGCAGGAGAACCATCTGACCGACTTGGGAGAATTGGAAAAAGCCTGTGATGCGGCAGTTCAGAAATTCAACGATTTAGCTGACCAGTCGAAAGCCGCTGAACAAAGAATGAAAGACATTTCCGAACTGCAACGGCACATTGGAACGTACTCCAAGAACCGTGAGGTTTACGCCCAATATCGGAAACTGACAGGCAGGAAACAGGCCAAGTTTTACGAACAGCATACCAGCGAGATCGAAGGTTGTCAAGCGGCGAAGCGTTATTTTAATTCCCTCGGTTTGACGAAGATGCCATCCATCCAATCCTTGAAACAGGAGTACGCCGCCCTGCAAGCAAAGAAGGGAAAACAGTATTCACAGTACAGGCAGACAAAGGCGAAAATGATAGAACTGCTCACCGCCAAAAACAACGTGGAGCGGATTTTGGGCGTGACGGAGAAAGAGAAAAACCGTGACCGCCAGCAGGGGGCGCGATGATGATTTTTCTCTCCCTGCGGGTAACAGCAGACGCCGGAGGCGGCTTAAAAGGACCGGCGCAAATGCGCCGGTCCTTACAGGGGTTTGGGGGCGATCAGCCTCCAACAAGCACGCGCCGGTATATACCGGCGCATTGCTTGCCGCTACCTTATTTGGGTAGTACGTTTCGCTTCAAACTGGTATAGGCCAGCAGAATGTAAATCGCATAAATCAAGAAGAAAATCCCCAGCGAAATGAGCACGATGGCTCCGGGACTATTCATTCCCACCATCACCCCCGGTTCGGGGGCATGAGACAAGTTAAGGATAAAGGGTACGCCGATCAGCACAGGGGGGACGGCGGGCAGGGCGTAGTAGATGGCAAACTGACGGCCCAAGGCCTTTGCCATCTCCCGGCGGCCCATGCCCAGTTTTTGCAGGAGTTGGAACTGCTGCCTATACCGCCCTGTCTCGCTGAGCTGTTGGATTGTAAGGATAGTGGCGGCGGTCATGGTGAGGGCCAGAGCCAGAAAGAAAAGAGGAAATACGCACAGGACGGTTTGAGCTGCCATATCTGCCGCCTCTTGGGCTTTGGTATGGATTTCGTCATAGCTTGGGTCCAGACCCTTCGCCCCCAGCCCGTAGTTGATGTCGCACAGTTCGTTGAATTGCGCCTCCATCACTGGCTGGACTGTTTTTGCCGCATAGGCGTTGTGAAACACCGGAAGCCCCTCCGTCGCTTCGTCTGGTACTACGAGGATATACCGCGCCCCATTGCCCGTGTCGTAATTTTGCAGCAGGTGTTCCGTATGGACACCACCGGGAATCAGGTTGAGGCCGCCCAAGGAGATGGGCTGGGTATAGCCGGTCATGTGCTTTTCCAGGTAGCCCCTACAGTGGATGAGATACTCCCCCGGCTTTAATTCCACCGCCGGATAGCCGGCGATGGTGCGGAGAGCGGCATAGTCGCTATAGCGCAGCACCGGGTCATGATCGAAATAGCGATAATAGTCCTCGCCCCCGCTTTCCACATAGTCCATGACCTGGCTATCCTTTGCTTGGTAGATGCTGTAGGATAGCTCCTGTTCCACGGAGATGTTAGCCTGGATATAATCCAGATAATCCTGGCTGAGAGGTTCATCACCGGCAACGCCGATATACAGGTCGAAACAGGCACTTTCCGCCGCGCGACCCGCAAAAAGCCCCCGGAACATCATCCCCGAACCTTCAGAGATCAGGGTGGCGGTGAATATCAGGGAAATGACAGCCATGAGCGTCCCCATCGTAGCCAGCTTGGAAGTAAGGGTGCGAAACACCAACAAGGTTTGTCCCTGGTATTTCCGGGCTGGCCGCTTGTCGAAGAAGGCGGGTACACCAGAGGCAAAACTCAGGAAAAATCCGAACAGGAACACAATCACACACCCTGCCCCGATGATGCCAAAGATGGACCCTCCCGCCATCAATAGGCAGGTTCCGATCACGCCCAACACAATAGAGACAGAGAAAACCCAACGGCGTACTTTTCCTGTATGAATGACCATGCCCTCGTTGATTTGGTCAACATAGATCAGGTCGTGGATATTCGCCTTACGGATATATTTTCGGCTGCGGCGAAGGGCAAAGAGGTAAATCAGAGCAAAATAGAGGACTGTCAATCCCAAAGCGGGGAGAGAGAAGCCAAAGGAAAAGGTATAGGGCAAGCCGAATAACGTCAGTACAATGGCACGAAACGCCTGATAGAGCAGTCCGCCCAGGGCGGTCCCCAGTACCAGGGCACAGCCGCCCACGGCCAGGTTCTCCAGAAAGAACAGCCGGGCCACCTGCCGGTTCTCCAGGCCAATAAGCAGATACGTCCCTAACTCCCGTCCCCGTCGCAGGAGCATGAATCTGGTGGCGTAGGCCACCAGCCAGCCAAAGATATAGACCACCACCACACTGGCTAACACGATAATGAGGGGAAGCATTGATATCCCCTTGGACAGGGTGATAATCTCCTGAGAAAATACAAGCCCGTTAAATGAATACAACAGAGTGACAGCCATGACTACCGTGACAAAGTAGACCAGATAGTCCTTGGTCTGCCGCTTGGCGTTGCGCAGGGAAAGCTCAGATAACGTCACTGACATCACCCCCCAGCGCGGCAAGAACATCCAGAATTTCATGGTAGAATACGGGCCGTCCCCGTTCTCCCCGCAACAGTTCATTGAACACCCGCCCATCCTTGAGGAACAGCACCCGTTTGGCATAGCTGGCACTGTAGGCATCATGAGTGACCATGAGAATGGTAGCGCCCATATCCTGGTTCATGGTGGTCATGATCTCCAACAGGTTCTTGGATGCCTTGGAGTCCAGCGCCCCGGTGGGTTCATCGGCCAGGAGCAGGGATTGTCCTGCAACCATGGCCCGGGCGCAGGCGGTCCGCTGCTTCTGGCCCCCGGATACCTGATAGGGAAATTTCGCCAGGATGTCGGTGATGCCCAGTTTTCCAGCCACCTCTCGCACCCGGTTCTGTACCGTTCCGGGGTTCTGGTGATTCAGAGAGAGGGCCAGGCCTATGTTTTCCTCAATAGTCAGGGTATCCATCAGATTGAAGTCCTGGAACACGAAGCCCAGACGTTCCCGGCGGAACTTTGCCAACGCTTCTTCGGACAGATCGGCAATGCTCACGCCGTCCAGCAGGATACTCCCAGCGCTGATGGTGTCGATGGTGGAGATACAGTTGAGCAATGTAGTCTTACCCGAACCGGATGCTCCCATGATTGCCAGAAACTCCCCGGCCTCCACGTTGAAGTTCACCCGATCCAGCGCCTTGGTGACGTTGTTTTTGCTCCCATAATATTTTTCGATATTCTGTACTTGTAACATAGCGGTTTGCCTCCTTTGCTTGTGGCTCTATGGTACACCAAAAGCGAAGGCCGTTGTATCGAAATTATATTGATTTCCCTTACAATTTTGTAAGGTTCTCTTTCGCCGGAAAGGTCAGGGTAACCGTGGCCCCTTTTCCTTCCTCAGAGGCAATCTCCAGCCCAAGCTCCAGGAAACCGGCCAGCTTTTTGCACAGATACAGGCCCATGCCGGTGGAGCCGCCCCGGTTGCGCCCGTTGCTGCCGGTGAAGCCCCGGTCAAACACACGGGGCAGTTCATGGGCAGGGATTCCAATGCCATTATCATGAACAATGAGCTGTGTCTGTTTCCCCAGCGGCTTCGCGGAAAGTGTGATGACCGGCGCTGTCCCCCGGTAACGGGCGGCATTTTGGAGCAGCTGGCCCAGGATGAACACCGCCCACTTTTCATCGGTATAGACGGTACAATCCAATTCCTCCGTTGCCACCTGAACGCCGCTTTGAATCAACAGAGATCGATGATTTTCAATCGCCTGGGCAGCAACTTTTCCCAAATCTATCTGTCTAAGCAGGCAGTCTTGTTCCGGGTTCTCCGCACGGGCGTAGAACAAGGCCCTCTCTATGTGGGCCTCGACTTGTGCCAATTCTGCGATCAGCTTCCGGCGGGTCTCCCCGTCCAAGTCCCGGCAGATGAGCCGGGCGGCGGTGATAGGAGTCTTGATTTCATGCACCCATTGTTCCACATACTCCCGGTACTCCCGCTGTTGAGCCTGTGCGTCGGACACCGCTCCGGTCATAGCCCGTCCCGCCCGGCGGGTCAGGTCAAAGAGCCGCCGTTCATAAAGATTTTTGGGAGGCGGGACGCATTCAACAAACAGATATTTCCGATCCAATCCCTCCAAAATGGCTTCCAATTCCAGCAAGCGGGCACGTTGTTGAAAGAAATCGAACGCATTCACACTCGCGAAAATCATCAGAAGCGTGAGCAGCAAAACTAAAAGGATTCCTGATTGCGTTCCTGTGGCGAGAAGGAACAGTGCCGCCAATCCGGTGCAAATCAGTTGGAGGGCAAT
Source organism: uncultured Oscillospiraceae bacterium (assembly GCA_910577805.1). Classification (GTDB taxonomy): domain Bacteria; phylum Bacillota; class Clostridia; order Oscillospirales; family Oscillospiraceae; genus Lawsonibacter. Next base: position 4,987 of record CAJTOE010000089.1, read on the forward strand.
CCGGCCCAGCCGGTCAGATAAAAATTCTCGCAGGGTCATAGCTGATACCCCATTCCCCGCCGGGTCTTGATGGCGTCAGGCAAACCGATCTCCGCCAATTTTCCCCGCAGCCGGGTCATGTTGACGCTGAGGGTGTTGTCATCAATGTAAATCTGGTTGTCCCATAGCGCATCAATCAGATCGGCGCGAGAGACGATTTGCCCCATGCGAGCTATCAGGCAGGCTAAAATTTGAATCTCGTTCCGGGTCAGTTCCGCAGTTTTTCCGTTGGCAGACACAACTCCCTTCGTCAGGCTCAGGCGCAGCCCTCCAGCCTCCAGTACGTCAGCCGGTTCCGGCTCACCGGAACTCCGGCGCAGAACAGCCTTGATGCGGGCCAGCAGAACAGGGACGCTATATGGCTTGGTGATGTAATCATCTCCGCCCAGGCTCAGCGCCCGCACCTCGTCCGTACTGGCATCCCGGCTGGTGACAAAAATCACAGGCGCTGAAACGGCTTTCCGCAACGCGGCACACAAGGAAAAGCCGTCCCGCCCCGGCAGTCCAATATCCAAGAGAATCAAATCCGGGCGCTCCAAGACCGCCTGCCCCGGTATATCTGTAAAATTTGTAACCACCAGAGGCATATATCCTTCGTTTTCCAGAAGCAGAGCCAATTCCTCCTGGATAGCGGTATCGTCCTCTATAACCATTATTTTTTGCATATTACCATTACCGCCCTGTCGTTTTCCCTATATTAACACGAACGGAACGCACTTGTCCAGAAGTATCTGCCCTCATGAAAATCAAAAAATCTCACATTCCCCCTTGACAACAACTTTAGAAATATCCGTTTTCAGAGCAGCTTTTAATCTATGCCCAGCGGCCCGAAGCCACCGCCTGCGCGGAGTATGATTTCTGGAACCGGCGTATGCGGCGGTATGTGCGGCGGGGGGGCCACGGGCATTGCCATCATTGACAACAGCGGCAGCAGGCCCTTTCTGCGGTATGTGTTTGATGTGGCCGATACCGGCGGCGGAGAGGACACCCGGCCAAAACTGTGGCGGTATCAAAATGAGTACCAAAATGTGGTTTCATCGTCATTGAAACAACGCTATGATGTGTCCGGCAGCGACCTTGCGGAACAGTTTGAAAAGATTGCCGCCCAGCTTGCAGGCGAATACTGGAACGACCACCGGCAGGACATCCTCCGCATCGTTGACGGCTCCTTTCTGGAGGAGTATGATGAATTCAACATCGGGACGCAGTTCCGAAACGCCGCCGCTGTCAGCATCGCCTATACCCTCATGTCCCGCTGTGGCCTGAAGCCGGAAAGCTACTTTGAGCATGAGGATTTCCTGAGTATTTTCGACTTCAACACGCCAGACACTATCACAGAGCTGGGCACGGCGGTGAGCCAGGGAAGCGAAACGGTACTGCGGCAGATCGAAATTACCATCAAAAAGTATGAGCGGGAAAAGACCGCCGGAAGGAGTATGGAGTATGGAGAACAATCTGACCTACACCCAAGTGGGAGACTTCCTGATTCCCAATCTGGCCCTGCCGGAGCAGCCGGACCGAGACCTGGGCAAATACGGGAGGATGCGCCGGACGTACCTGAAGGAGCACCGTCCAGGGCTGTTCAACCGCCTGACACTGAACGGGACGCTGTTCAGCCATTGTCTGGAGATCGAGGACACGGCCAACAGCCGTCTGGAGCAGATGATGCCGCAGTTGGCGAAGGCGGCGGGGGCCACGGAGCAGTTGAAAGCCAGCGATCAGATGAAGTGGGTGGGACTGATGAACACCTGCAAGGCCCAGGCGGAGGAAATCATTTTGTCGGAGCTGATTTACAGCTAGGTTTCATGCCCCCGGAAATCCCGTCCCAGCAGGAGCAGACACAGGCCATCCAGGAAGCAGAGAGCGCAGACGCGCCCTCTGCTTTTTCTGTCTCCCAGGCAGAGGTGGAACAATACCTGAGTAGCCATCAGGCGGCGGAACGTTCCATCCATGTGCCGGGGGCTACAATGACGCCAAGGGAAATCACCCAGGCCGACATAGACGCCGCCCTCCAGGAGTGGAACGGTGATATTGCCAGCAAGCGTCGGGTCCAGCAGTACATGACCGGCCATGCCCGTGACCGGGACACGGCGGAGTGGCTGAAAAATGAGTACGGCGATAGTCTCCCTGCGTTTCCTGTTACGGTAGAGGGCGCGGCCACCGATCTGCCCTGGACAAAAGTACAGCGCCGCCTTGCTCGTCTGGTGAAGGAGGACAGATTTTTCACCGAGGAAGAACTGGACAACTTTGAGGATATTGATGCCGCCGCCATCCGGGAGCATCTGGAACAGGACAGCCCTTCCGAATTTGTGGAACAGGTCGTGGCCGATGCGGAACGGCTGGCGGGGCAGGATTCCAGCACCGCGCCTACCATCCGGGAGACCTATGACCGCTATAAACCTATCATCCGGGATTTGGTGTTGGAAGATGTGGCCTATCAAAACGCCTGCAAAAATTCGGACCGGGAAAATGCGATAATTGAGGGCGATGCGGCAGTCAAACGGGCGGCACTCACCATTACAGAGCCGGAGTTTATGCGTCTGTATCACGATATGCCAGACTTCCGCTACCGGCTGCATCGGGAAATCGTGGACGAAACCTATGCCACCCTCACCCGTCCCCAGCAGGAGCAGCAAACCGCCCCGCCCCATGCGATGCCCGATACAACAGAGTATGAGGAAGAAACGCCGCCCTGGGGGACAGAGATAGGCGATCATTCTCCCTGGGGCAAAGTGCAGAGGAGCGATCAGTTTGCAGACGGTGTGTATGAAGTCAGCACCGCCCGTCATGGCGGAATTATGATACGGGAAACGGATGCAAAAAAACTGCTTTCACCCGAAACCTTAGCCGCTGGCGGAACTGAATATGGATGGTGCTACTATGAGGAAGATGAGGCCGCGTCCGTTGTTATCCGTGAATTGCTGGACAGGGGCATCCCCGCAGTACCACCGTATGTTTGTTGTGAGTTCAGCGAAACGGGTGTTTTTAAGGCCGGCAAAATCTATTCTGTCCACGAATTTGACCGTCTGATGAAGCAGGCGGATGATAAGCGTGTAGCAGGCAAAAAAGCTGCCATTAAAAAATATGGGACTGAACAAAGATGGATTGAATCCAAAGACCCGGAGTTTGATGAATTTTTCGGCTATGACAAGGTTTCGTTCGTCATTGTTTTGCCGGATGGCGTAAGGGTTTGGGGCCGTCAGGATGTGGGCGATGGGTACGGCGGACTGCTGGACTACCTCCGTCAAAATGAAAAATACCGTGATATTGTTCCCATTTTGCAGCAGGCCGCAGAGCGGGAGCAGGCGCGTTTTGCAGCAGAGGCCGCGCCCCCAGACCCCTCCGGACAGCCCGTCACCCATGAGGCTGACATCACCGTTTCGGATGAGGACCGGCAGAATATCCAGGAAGTCATAGGCGCGGCGGACCAGCCGCCCCACGACCCTCTGTCCCCGCCTTACAAACCCGGCGATATAGTCTATCTACAAAATACAGCCTTTGAAATTGGGGAAATTGGCATATTTGACGTGCAGCTCCGGGACCCGTCCCTGCCGATACCACTCCTGCGGACTGAAAACAAGCAGAATTTTGAACGGCTGCTGCATCTGGACACGCGGAATGGCCGAATTACCAGCTATCTGCCCGCCGATATGAGCCGCGTCAATGACGATTTCCGGGAAGTGCTGACAAAGCATCTGCTGACAGACCGGGACAAGGGGTACATTTCCCAATGGCTGCGCTCCGGTGAAAACAACCGGGGAATCTCTATGCGGCTGTCCGAAACCTTTGCCAGCCGCGCCGAGACGGTGACGCTGGAGACCGGGGACATCGCGGACTACTTCACCTCTACCATCAGCATGGCGGTGGAAATCCAGGACAAATTTGGAACAAAGCTGGCCCAATCCTGGGAGGCCGTTGCCCCTATCCTCCGCGCCCTCTGGCTGCAAGAGCTGGACGGCTTTTCCCATGAACCGGTCCAGCGGGAGCCGGTGAACCTGGAGGGCAAGCTGTCCTATCAGGTGGGGGACAAGGTGGCCTTCGCCTATGGGGACCACGATGTAAACGGCACAATCGAACATATAGGGGACCTGGGTATTCGCATCCACACCGGCCCTTACGCCTGGAGCCATCAGCTGGTGGAGAAGGATTTTTTCGAGGACGCGGTACGCCACGACGAGCGCAACGCCGGTCTGTTTACCCCGGAAGTCCCCGAACAGGTAGCACAGAAAGCTCCCGCGCCGGTGGTCCCGGAGCCGGGGGCCATTTCTGCCGCCGGAAATTTCCGCATCACAGACGACAGTCTGGGAGTAGGCAGTCCCAAAGAAAAATTCCGGCGCAATATGGACGCCATCAACACCCTGAAAGGTATTGAATTGGAGGGCCGCTCCGCCACCTCTGCCGAGCAGGAGGTTTTATCCCGCTATGTGGGCTGGGGCGGACTGCCCGACGCCTTTGACCCAGACAAGCCAAAATGGGCGGACGAGTTTCTGGAGCTGCAAGCGGCCCTAACTCCAGAAGAATACGCTTCCGCCCGCGCTTCCACGTTGAACGCCCATTTTACGCGTCCCGCGATTATCCGCGCAATTTATGAAGTAGTAGAGAATATGGGCTTTCGCACCGGAAATATCCTGGAACCCTCCTGCGGTGTGGGCAACTTTTTCGGATTGCTGCCGGAGAGCATGGCGGCATCCAAACTCTACGGCGTGGAGCTGGACAGCGTATCGGGCCGGATCGCCCAGCAGCTTTACCCAAAAGCCAACATCGACATCCGGGGCTTTGAGAAAAGCGATTTTCCGGACGGCTTCTTCGACCTCGCAATCGGCAACGTCCCGTTTGGCAACTACTCCCTGGCGGACCGGCGCTATGACAAAGAACATTTTCTCATTCACGACTATTTCTTTGCCAAGACCATAGATAAAGTCCGGGCGGGCGGCGTGATTGCCTTTGTCACCTCCAACGGGGTGGGCGGCGGAACCATGGACAAGAAGGACCGCCGCGCAAGAGAGTACATCGCCCGCCGCTGTGACCTCCTGGGCGCTGTCCGCCTGCCCTCCAACGCCTCCCTCGCCAACGCGGGAACAGAGGCGGGCATGGACATTGTGTTCCTCCAGAAGCGGGATATGCCCCGGTCCCTTGACGAACCCCTGCCGGAGTGGACGGAAGTAGACACAGTGGAGGAACACACCTACACCGGCGGCGACGGGCGGGAGAAGCGGGGCTTCGTAACCATGAACCGCTACTTCCAGGCCCACCCGGAGATGGTCCTAGGCAATCTGGAGATCACCTCCGGTCCTTTTGGCCCCCAGCTGGAGTGCAAGGCTATCCCCGGCGCGGACCTCGCCCAGCAGCTCCATGAGGCGGTCTCCCATATCCACGGCGAATACCGGGAGGCCGCGCCCCCGGAGCTGGACGAGAACATTGGGGAAATGGAGATCACCTCCATCCCTGCGGACCCGGATGTGAAAAATTACTCCTATGCCATTGTGGACGGCGAGGTTTACTACCGGGAGAACTCCGTCATGGTAAAACCCAATCTGACCGCAACG
>CAJTOE010000090.1 GCA_910577805.1 uncultured Oscillospiraceae bacterium
GAAGCCGATGGTGGAGTATTTGGTCGAGCATACCCCGGAACTGCGGCCCGCCGAGCCCAGCCGGGAACTGCTGGTGCTGGCACAGAAGGTGCGCTTGATGCTGCTTCAGTTTGCTCCGGGTACTCCGGCGGTGGAAGCAATCAAAAACAGTGAAGCATATCAAAAAGTGGCGCATTTGATCGAGGGCGTGGAGGTTGTGCCGATGGGAGGACTAGTACAGTGAAGGTTGTGATTCTGGCCGGAGGCCTGGGAACACGCATCAGCGAGGAGAGCTACTTGAAACCAAAACCGATGATTACCATTGGGGAGCAGCCGATTTTATGGCACATCATGAAGTACTACTCCAGCTTTGGTTTTCACGATTTTGTGATCTGCTGCGGGTACAAGGGCCACATTATCAAAGAATATTTCGCGGATTATTACCTGCACCGCTCAGACGTAACCTTCGACTTTTCCCAGGAAAACCGCATGACGGTCCACCAGAACGTGGCCGAACCCTGGCGGGTGACGTTAGTAGATACGGGCCTGAACACCCAAACCGGAGCGAGAGTCAAACGTGTCCAAAAGTACATCGGTAACGAGACGTTTATGCTGACTTATGGCGACGGGGTAAGCGACGTTGATTTCAATGCGCTTTTGAATCAACACAAATCCTCCGGCAAAATTGTAACTCTTACTGGTATCCAGCCCGGCGGACGGTTTGGCGTTTTGGACTTGGAGGGCCAGACTGTCACCGGTTTCCGGGAAAAAGCGAAGGAGGACGGCGGCTGGATTAACGGCGGCTTCATGGTGATGAACCCGGAAGTTTTTGACTATCTCAGCCCGGAGGAGAGCTGCATTTTAGAGCGAAAACCCCTGGAAACCCTGGCACACGAGAGCAAGCTGGGCATCTACAAGCACCCCGGCTTCTGGCAGTGCATGGATACCCAGCGGGACAGATACAAGCTGGAGGACCTGTGGCAACGCGGACGTGCGCCATGGAACATTTGGGAAACAGTATGAGGATTTTACATATAGCCGCCCATCTGGGCGGCGGTGCAGGCAAAGCGATTTCCGGAATCGCGGTCCTGGGCCAGCAAATGTTCCCGGATATACACCGGGTCGTGCTGCTGCAAGCACCGGAAAAAAGCGGATACGTTCAAGTCTGCGAGGCGCATCAAATTTCGGTAGAACTCTGGAAAGACCCCACTGTGCTGGATTGGGCGGATGTGATTGTAGTTAGTTGGTGGAATCACCCCACAATGGCACAATTTCTACACAACATCCCGCCTATACACAAGCCAATACTACTGTGGAGTCACGTGAATGGCTGTCACTACCCGTTCCTGAACGCGACATTTGCACAGACCTTTGACCGGGTTTTGCTGACCACCCCGTACTCCCTGGAAAATCGGACCTGGACCCCGGAGGAGCGTAACACTATCAGTGGGCGTGCGGAAATCGTCTACGGTATGGGCAGTTTTCAGGCGGTAAGCATCGTCCCCAAAAGCAGCTTTGACCAAGGCGCGGAATTTGTCGTCGGCTACGCGGGAACGCTGAACTATGGAAAGCTGCATCCCGAATTTGTCCAATACTGCATGGCAGTGTGCGAGCGGCTCCCAAATGCCAGATTTGTCATGGCAGGCGACCGGGACGCCGCGTTGGAGCGTGATATTCAGGCGGCTGGTCTGGAGGACCGGTTTACATTTCCGGGGTTTGTGCCGGACGTGCCCGCCCTGATACAGACGTTTGACGTTTTTGGCTATCTGCTGCATCCGGAACACTACGGAACAACGGAAAATGTGCTGCTGGAGGCGATGGCTGCCGGTTTGCCGGTGGTGGTCCGGAAGCAGAATGTGGAGCAGTTTATTGTACCGGAAACTGCGGGGATTCATGTAGAAACGTCGGAGGAATACGGCCAAGCGCTGGAACAGCTGCACAGAAACCCAGCTATGCGGGAAGCGCTTGGGAGACAGGCGCGGGAACATGCGATGCGGCAGTACGACGCGCAGGAAAACACCGTCCGCTTTCGATCGGCCTGCTGTCAGGCGCAAGCCGGCGGCACCCACGATTTCTCGTTTCTGGGCGAAGACGCGTGGTTGTGGTTTTTGTACGGCCTGGACGGTGAAACACGAAGAAGCTTTGAAGAGGCCCGGCAGGGTACGGACCAAGATATCCGGATGCTGCTGCGAGGCTGTCCGCCGATCTTGCGGGAGGAGCGGAAAAGCTCTCTGCGGCACTTTGCAAAGACCTATCCAGAGGATAAGATTTTGAAAAAATTTGAGCAGATTATGGAGGATTTGTAATATGGCAGAAGTAAAACCAAGCTACGACACCAAGCGGCAGCGCCTCTCGGAGGTCATTCCGCTGGACAGCCCTTTAAGCATGTACGTGGAGCCTACCCGGACCTGCAATTTCAAGTGCTTTTACTGTATGCACAGCACCAGAGGAGAGCAGGGAGGCGTGCTGGAAAAGACCGGCTTCCGGCTGGCCCACATGGACCTGGAGTTTTATGAAAAGCTGGTCCGGGAAATCATGGCGTTCCCCACGGCCGTCAAGCGGGTATGCTTTTCTGGCCTGGGCGAGCCGCTGATGAACCCGCAGCTTCCTGCTATGATCCGGATGCTCCGTCAAGCGGGGTTCGAGGGACGCATTGACGTCATCAGCAACGGAGCGCTGCTGACACACGAGCTGTCCGACGCACTAATCGCCTCCGGCCTGAACCGCCTGCAAGTCTCCATACAGGGCCTGAGCCGGCAGCAGTATCTGGAAAACTGCGGGGTTGCGGTGGACCTGGACAAGCTGATGGGAGAGTTGGAGTATTTCCATCAAAAAGCGCAGGGGACCGACACGTCGCTCTTTATCAAAATCATTGACATCATGCTGAAAAGCGACCAGGACCGCGAGCAGTTCTTCCAAATGTTCAGTCCTCTTTGTGACACGATTTTTGTGGAGCATCTGGTCATTATGGAGCAGCAGATGGGCGACCATGGGGGCCGTGCCGACCACACCCGCAACCTGAACGGAGAGTACGTGGAAAAACGAGAGGTTTGCGGCGTGATGTTCTACTTCCTCCAGGTGAATATCGACGGCGAGACCTTCCCATGTTCTACGCCTGGTCTGCCTGTCTCCCTCTCCATGGGCTGTGCAAAAGAACAGACCTTGCAGGAAATCTGGAACGGCCGCCGCAGACACGGCCTGATGTGCGCCAATCTGAAAAACGGCTATACATCCATCCCGGCGTGCAGCGAGTGTTCCTCGTGCATTGCAATCGCGGATGACACCGAATATCTGGACGACTGCCGGGAAGAGATGCTGGCGCGCATCACCGGGCAGTAGAGGGCGGCTATGGAGAACAAAATTCTGCCTCTGGCCGGGCTGGACCGGGTGAGTTTGCGGGACGCGGCGCCCCTGGAAACGCCCTTTTCCGCCTACATCTTCCCGACAAATTTCTGTAACTTCCGCTGCAACTACTGTGCGCACTCCCTGGGGCCCAAGGGGTTTCAGGAGCAGTACAGATTTCGGCCGGAGTCGATGTCCATGGATACCTACCGGAAAACGATCGACCAGCTGGCTGAGTTCCCTGGTCAATTAAAGACCCTGTCCCTGACCGGGCAGGGGGAACCCCTCCTGCACCCGGAGCTGCCGGAAATGGTGGCTTACGCCAAGAAAATGCAGGTCAGCCGGAGAGTCGAGTTCATGTCGAACGGCGCTCTGCTCACGCCAGAACGGTCCCAGGCGCTGGTCGAGGCCGGACTGGACTGTATCCGGATCTCCCTCCAGGGGCTTTCGTCGGAAAAATATACCAGTGTTTGCGGGGCAAACGTGGATTTTGCGCAGTTTACAGAGCAGGTCGCGTGGCTGTACCGGCATCGGGGAAAGTGTGAGGTTTTTGTGAAAATCCTGGACACGGCCCTGGAGCCTGGTGAGGAGCAAACGTTTTTTGAGCTGTTTTCGCCGGTGGCGGACCGGGTCTACATCGAACAATGCCGCCCGGTCTACAGTGGGGTCGCCTCTACGGAGAATATCTCTACCCTGGCGGACCGGTACGGCCGGCCTCATGCCCATCGAAAGGTGTGCCCGCTGTGCTTCTTTATGCTGGGTATTTTTCCCAACGGGGACGTGTATCCCTGCGAGACCATCTACAGACCGGAATTTTTGGGCAATGTACACACGGACCGGCTGGTGGATATTTGGAATGGAGAAAAGCTGCGCGGGTTCTGGAGGATGCAGCTGGAGGGCCGGCGAAACGAAAATCCCGCCTGCGCCCAGTGCTGTGCGCCGGACGATGTGTCCCACCCGGAGGACGAGCTGGACGGCGGGGCACAGACGCTGCTGGAAAGGATGGATAGCCTATGGAGCCGCTAGGCGCAACGCCCGGAGGCGTGCGGGAACCTCTGCGGGATGTTCTGCCGCTGGATACGCCCTATCTGATTCAAATGTTCCCCGTCTATGGGTGTAATTTTCGGTGCGGCTTCTGTCTGCACGCCCTGGAACGCAGCGAGCATGGGTATATTTCTGATGTAGCGGCGATGGATATGGGCCTCTATCGAAAGTGCATCGACGATATGAAGCAATTTCCACAAAAATTGAAAATGCTCCGCTTTGCGGCCATCGGGGAACCGCTGCTGCACAAGCATATCGCGGAGATGGTGGACTACGCCAAGCGGGCGGATGTGGCGCAGTCCGTAGACATCGTGACGAACGGCTCCCTGCTAACGCACGAGCTGTCCGACGCGCTGACCAGCGCCGGGCTGGACCGTCTGCGTATTTCCATCGAAGGGCTGTCCGGAGAAGATTATGCGAAAAATGCACGGGCGGATCTGGATTTCGAGCGGTTTGTGGAGCAGATACGATACTGCTACACGAACTGCGGGAATACCCACATCTACATTAAAATTATCGACTATATGGTACAGAAATCGGAGCAAAAAGCCCGCTTTCTGGACACATTCGGCCCTATTTGCCACTCAATCGCCATCGAGCATCTGACCCCTACGATTTCGGAGATCGACTACGACCAGTTGTCCGGAGGCATGAAAACGGACCAGCCCCAGAACGGCGGCGTTCTGCTGGAGGGCGAGGTCTGCCCTCAGGGATTCTACATGATGCAGATCAATCCGGACGGTAAAGTGGTGCCCTGCTGTTCCATGAAATATCCGGCGGTACTGGGCGACGTGACCCAGGCAAGCGTGCCGGAGGTCTGGCGGGGGACGGCCTTCAACCAGTTCCGCCGCAGGATGCTGACGGCCCGCAGTCAGGCCAGCCCGGTCTGCCAGGCGTGCAGTCTGTTCCGGTACGACCTGCATCCGGAGGACGTGCTGGACGGCGTACGGGACGAATTAAGGGTAAAATATTGATTATTTGGGAGGAAAAATAGCATGAGCCAGGCGGTAGCATTTTCGGAATCTCCAATGGCAAAGCGTGTGCCCTTGGCGGAGCAGGTGCCGTTGGAAAAGCCGTTTGCAGTTCGTATTTCTCCAAGCTGTATTTGCAACTTCAGGTGTGAATTTTGTTCCCAGGCAATCCCAGAGGTCCGGGAGCAGTTTCGCAACGAGGGAACAAAAGGCTTGATGGAATTTTCCCTGTTTCAGAAGGTGATCGACGATATCGCGGACTCCTTTGGACGCATCAAGCAGCTCCTTCTGGTCGGGCGGGGAGAACCCTTACTGCATCCTCAGATTGCGGATATGGTTGCATATGTAACGGAGCGGCAGGTGGCGGACCGGGTCGAGATTGTGACGAACGGTATGCTTTTGACCCACGAATTGAGCGACAAATTGATCGACGCCGGACTGAAAAGGCTCCGTATTTCTGTAGACGGTCTTTCCAGTGAGGATTATATGCGGTATTGCGGCGTTCAGATGGATTTTGAGCAGTTTGTGGAGCAAATACAGTATTTTTATGCCCATAAAAAGGAGACTTCAGTCTATATCAAAATCATCAATTACATGGTGAGCCAGCCGGAACAGCGGAAGAAATTTTACGATATTTTCGAGTCGATTTGCGACATTATCAACGTGGAAAATCTGACGGACCTGCACAACGGCATTGACTACCATAAAATCGCCGGAGATTCTGTACCGCTGGTCGGGACACAGTTTACGCCCCAGTTTGTTGAAACGAAAATATGCTCCCAAGCATTTTATTTACTTCAGATTCAGGAGGGCGGAGAGGTATTGCCCTGCTGTGGACCAGACTTTCCACCCAAGGAACTGATTTTGGGAAATGTGCGGGAACAATTACTCGAAAAGATTTGGTTTGAAAGAAGCTATGCGCTGCAAAGACGGTTACTTGACGGGGTAAAAGGCATTCCCTTCTGTGAGAACTGCCAGAACGTACTGAATAAAATTATGCCGGAGGATGTTTTGGACGAGGCGGCAGAGCGTTTGAAAGAAAAGTACCATCAAATTGCAACGTAGAGGTGACCTTTGGTTTTTTTCACCCTCATCCGTCACCGCCTGCGGCGGTGCCACCTTCCCCCGTGAGGGGGAAGGCTCGGACATTGGCAGTCGCCTAACTGCGGAGTAGTCTCGATAGACGCATTGAAAAGCCTTCCCCCCTGGCGGGGGAAGGTGGCACGGCGAAGCCGTGACGGATGAGGGGGGAGAGGGAGTCTCAAGGACTGCACTACTATAATCGACGCAAAAATGCAAAAAGGAGAGCAAAAATGGAGTTAACTGTTACCTGGAGTGATATTGAAAAGGAACTATCCACATACACGCTTCCCAACGAACATAATGACGTAGTCCTTTTTGGGGCTGGTTTTTTGGGCGAAACAGAAGCGCCGCTTTTGAAAAACGAGCTGAATATTGTGGCGTTCAGCGACAATGACCCCAAGAAATGGAAGAAAGAAATAGCGGGCATTCCTTGCGTGGCACCGGAAAGAATTACGCAATATAAAAATGTATTTGTGCTGGTTCCAGTTATCAAACATTATCCGCAGATTGCAAAGCAGATGCAGGAACTTGGCATACCTCACTGCACGGTAGACGCTTATGTAGTGTCAAAATACCTCTCTGAATATGCAAAGGTGTATCAAATGCTGGACGAGACCTCCCGGCACATTTACGCTGGAATGCTGTTGAGCCGGATACAGGGTGACGCGAGCCGCATTCCGTACCTCTGCGAGGAGAAGCAATATTTTGCGCTCCCGCAGTTCCGGTTCTGCGGAATACACGAGGTATTTGTGGACTGCGGAGCGTACACCGGGGAGAATTCTCAGGAATTTATTCAGAACCAAGTAGGTGTATTCGACAAGATTTACGCCTTTGAGGCCAACCCGGCGGCCCTGATGGCGATGCAGCGCCGTCTGGCTTGGGAACGGGACATGTGGCTGTTCAAGGGGGAGCAAATCGTCTGCGAGCGGAAATTTGTCGGGCGGGAGCACGGCCAGCGCGTGGCGTTCCACGTGATGGAGGGCAACCCCACCAACAGCTTTGTCAGCGTGGACGAGTCGGATGCGGAGTGGATCGGGACCGTGTCGCTGGACGGCTATTTTGCCGAAAAGGGCGAGGAGCGCATTACGTTCTTAAAGGCGGATATCGAGGGGGCCGAATGGGACATGCTGCACGGCGGACAGGGTATCATACAGCGCAGCAAGCCGAAAATGGCCCTCTCCATTTACCACAATATTTATGATTTTTTCCGTATTCCGCTTCTTTTGAAGGAGTGGGTCCCGGAGTATCGTTTTGCGGTCCGCCAGCATTGGAACAGCTTTGAAGAAACGGTTTTGTACTGCTATGTTTGAGGAATTTTTTCGAGGAAAGCGCGTGCTTATCACCGGGCACACGGGCTTTAAGGGGAGCTGGCTGAGTACGCTTCTGACGCTGGCCGGCGCGGAGGTGACGGGCTTTGCGCTGCCGCCCCAGGGGAAAAATAACTTGTTTGCGCTGGCTGGCATCGAACCAAAAATCCGGTCTGTTTACGGGGATATCCGGGATTTTTCGGCGTTAAAGCGCACGTTTGATGCCGCGAAACCGGAGCTTGTGTTTCACTTAGCCGCACAGCCCATTGTGCGGGAGAGCTACCGGGACCCGGTCGGGACCTACCAGACGAACGTGATGGGCACGGTACACATTTTAGAGTGTGCCCGGCAGGCCGGGTGTGTGCGGAGCTTTTTGAATGTCACGACGGACAAGGTCTATGAGAACCGGGGGTGGTCCTGGGGCTACCGTGAGATGGACCGTCTGAACGGCTTTGACCCCTATTCCAACTCAAAATCCTGCTCGGAGCTTGTGACGGACAGCTATCGGAACAGCTTTTTCGCGGACGGTACTGTGGCAATCAGCACAGCCCGCGCAGGAAATGTGATAGGCGGCGGCGATTTTTCCCCCGACCGGATCATACCGGACTGTGTACGCGCGGTGCAGGCCGGGAAAGCGATTTCCATACGCAGTCCCAAATCCGTTCGGCCTTATCAGCATGTGCTGGACCCGTTGTACGCTTATCTGCTGATTGCGAAGCGGCAGTATGAGGACGGCGGCTTGGCGGGGAGCTACAATGTCGGGCCGGAGAGCTGCGGTTGTCTGACAACGGAGGAGCTGGTTAATTTATTCTGCCGCTTTTGGGGCGAAGGGGCGCACTGGGAGCCGGTGGACCAGAGCGGACCGCATGAGGACGCGGTTTTGAAGCTGGAATGCTCCAAAATCAGCGCCGTGCTGGGCTGGAGCCCGAAGTGGACGCCGGACCGGGCGGTGGAGGAGACGGTGCGCTGGTATCAGGCGTGGCAGTCGGGCCGGGACGTACCGGCGTTCATGGAGGCACAGATCAAGGAATTTTTGGAATCTTGAGGATTGGGAGGACCTATGGAGCAGTTTAGAGAGATCAACACAGAGCATATGGAGCCGCCGAAGGTAGGGGAGAGCCTGCACACGAACCGTATGTCTGTCGCACAGATGGACGGCGGCATGGAAGTATCCATACTTATTTTGGCGTACAACCGGCTGGAAAAGACGCGCCGGTGTGTAGAGAGCGTGCTGGCGCACACGGTGGGAATTGAGTATGAATTGATTTTGCTGGACAACGGCTCCACGGACGGGACGCTGGAATATTTTAAGCAGATTTCCTATCCTCACAAGAAAATTATACATATTTCAAAGAACCTGGGGGCCGCCTATTCTACGTTAAATATTTCTGTCGATGATTTCGGTCGGTTCGTGTGTTTTCTGGCCAACGACCTGATTGTCACGCCGAACTGGCTGCATAATTTGCTGACCTGCATCAAGTCGGACGACCGAATCGGGATAGCCAATCCAGTTTCGTCCAATACATCCAATCTGCAATGTGTGGAGTTTCCGTACAAAACAGAGCGGGAGATGCAGCAAAAAGCGCGGCAGTTCAATCGTTCCGACCCGCGCAAGTGGGAGGACCGGCAGCGGCTGATTACCCTGGGGACGCTGATTCGCAAGGAGGTGCTGCTGGCGGGCGGCTGGCCGCTGAGTGACGCGGGATTTTTCCATGATTTCGGCGACGATGATATGACCTTTGCCATCCGCCGCCTGGGCTACCGGACGGTGCTGGCAGGGGATACCTGGATTTGTCACGACCACGACTTGCGGCATGGCGAGGGAAAGGACCCGGCGGAGTTTCAGAAATCCATCCAAATAGGCCGGGAGAATTTTCAGGAAAAGTACTTTGGCGTGGACGCCTGGGAGGATGTCAATAACTACTATATCCCTTATTTTCCTCATTTCCCCAAACCGGCGGTCCAGCAGAAGGCCCGCATTTTGGGCGTAGACGTCCGCTGCGGCACGCCCATACTGGATATCAAGAACTGGCTGCGGAAGGCGGGGATATTTGACGCGGAGCTGTCCGCCTTTACCCAGGACCCGAAGTATTGGGTCGATCTCAAGACGATCTGCACCGGCCCGGTAATTTGCGACCGGGAGGAATTTTTGACCGACTCCTTTTTACCGGAAAGCTTTGATTACATAGCGGCGGACCGGCCCATCAACCGGTATCACGAGCCGCAGAAAATACTGAATGATTTGTTTACTCTGTGCAAAAAGGGCGGGCTTGTGATTTGCCGCATAAAAAATACGTTCTCGTTCCAGAGCTACCTACACCAGCTTGGACAGCGGGATGTGTACGACCCGGAATTTTCCTATCAGATACCTGTAGAGACTTTCCGGTCAGCGCTGGAGAAAAAGGGTCTGGTCAGGAGCATCGTTGCACATCCCTTTGGGCTGTCTCCAGAGCAGCTTCAGGCATTGGATACACTGCTGCCCGGAGAGTTGTCGAAAGAGCGGCGCAAAGATGCTTTGGACCATATGGGGTGCAAGGAATACCTGTTCATTGTGGAAAAATAGAAAGGACCGTTTATGCAGGATTTTGTATTTGAAGCGACGAATATCCATGATTTAATGCAAATCGCGCCGCTTTGTGTCCCGGACCAGCGGGGCTATTTCTCCAAACCGTTCGAGCAGGCAATCTTCGCGGCCAATGGAATCAGCATGTCCCCATGGGAGGAGCTGCGCTCGTATTCGCACAAGGGGGTTCTGCGCGGCCTGCACTTCCAGCGCCGCCAC
>CAJTOE010000091.1 GCA_910577805.1 uncultured Oscillospiraceae bacterium
GGGAAGGTGGCACGCGAAGCGTGACGGATGAGGGGGGAGAGGGGGAAGAGCAATCCGTGTGGAACCTCCCCCCACTTTAGACTTTATGACTAATATACGGAAAATTTTTCTATAAAACTGTTGCAATTTACCCTGCACACCGCTATAATATTTGACACAGCAATCTCCGGAGCATACCCCGGAGCGCAATGGAAAGGAATGAAGTAAATTGGCACACAAATACCTCTATCTCTTCACCGAGGGCAGCGCCGATATGCGTGAGCTTCTGGGCGGTAAGGGAGCGAACCTGGCCGAAATGACCAACATCGGAATGCCTGTCCCCCAGGGCTTCACCATCAGCACCGAGGCCTGTACCCAGTATTATGAGGACGGCGAGAAGATCAACGACGAGATTCAGGCCCAGATCATGGAATATATCGACAAGCTGGAGGAAATCACCGGCAAAAAGTTCGGCGACCTGGAAAATCCTCTCCTGGTCTCCGTCCGCTCCGGCGCGCGGGCCTCTATGCCCGGCATGATGGACACCATCCTCAACCTGGGCCTGAACGAGCAGGTGGTGGAGGTCATCGCCAAGCAGTCGGGCAACCCCCGCTGGGCCTGGGACTGCTACCGCCGCTTTATCCAGATGTACTCCGACGTGGTCATGGAGGTCGGCAAGAAGTATTTCGAGCAGCTCATTGACGAGATGAAGGAGAAAAAGGGCGTCACCCAGGACGTGGAGCTGGACGCCAACGACCTGAAGGAGCTGGCCGGACAGTTCAAGGCCGAGTATAAGAGCAAGATCGGCTCCGACTTCCCCGCCGACCCCAAGGAGCAGCTTATGGGCGCGGTCAAGGCCGTGTTCCGCTCCTGGAACAACCCCCGTGCCATCTACTACCGCCGCATGAACGACATCCCCGGCTCCTGGGGTACCGCCGTCAACGTCCAGTCCATGGCCTTCGGCAACATGGGCGACGACTGCGGCACCGGCGTGGCCTTCACCCGCAACCCCGCCACCGGCGAGAAGAAGCTCATGGGCGAGTTCCTGACCAACGCCCAGGGCGAGGACGTGGTGGCCGGCGTGCGTACCCCCATGCCCATTGCCGAGATGGCGGAAAAATTCCCCGAAGCCTTTGCCCAGTTCACCGACGTGTGCAAAAAGCTGGAGGACCATTATCGGGATATGCAGGATATGGAGTTCACCGTGGAGCACGGCAAGCTCTATATGCTCCAGACCCGCAACGGCAAGCGCACCGCCGCCGCCGCGCTGAAAATTGCCTGCGACCTGGTGGACGAGGGCATGATCGACGAGAAAAAGGCCGTGTCCATGATCGACCCCCGGAACCTGGATACCCTCCTGCACCCCCAGTTCGACCCCGAAGCGCTGAAGAAGGCCGTTCCTGTGGCCAGCGCTCTGCCCGCCTCTCCCGGCGCGGCCTGCGGCAAGATCGTCTTTACTGCGGATGACGCCAAGGAGTGGGCGGCCCGCGGTGAGAAGGTCTGTCTGGTCCGGCTGGAGACCTCCCCGGAGGACATTGAGGGCATGGTGGCCTCCCAGGGCATTCTGACTGTCCGGGGCGGCATGACCTCCCACGCCGCCGTGGTCGCCCGCGGCATGGGCACCTGCTGTGTGTCCGGCTGCGGCGCCATCAAGATGGACGAGGAGGCCAAGCAGTTCGAGCTGGCCGGAAAAATCTATAAAGAGGGCGACTGGATCTCCCTGGACGGCTCCACCGGCAACATCTACGGCGAGGCGATTCCCACGGTAGAGGCGTCTATCTCCGGCGAGTTCAGCCGCATTATGACCTGGGCGGACAAGTACCGCCAGATGGGCGTGCGCACCAACGCCGACAACCCCCGTGATACGGCCCAGGCGGTGAAGTTCGGCGCCCAGGGCATCGGTCTGTGCCGCACGGAGCACATGTTCTTCGAGGCGGACCGCATCCCCGCCATCCGGGAAATGATCTGCTCAGACACAGTGGAGCAGCGGGAAAAGGCGCTGTCCAAGCTGGAGCCCATGCAGCAGAGCGATTTTGAGGCCATGTACGAGGCCCTGGAGGGCCGTCCCATGACCGTGCGCTTCCTGGACCCCCCGCTGCATGAGTTCGTCCCCACCGAGGAGGAGGACATTGCGCAGATGGCTCAGGATATGGGCAAGTCCGTGGCGGAGATCAAGGCCGTTATCGCCAACCTCCACGAGTTCAACCCCATGATGGGCCACCGCGGCTGCCGCCTGAGCGTCACCTTCCCGGAGATCGCCAAGATGCAGACCAGAGCCGTCATCAAGGCCGCACTGGCTGTCCAGTCCCGCCATCCGGAGTGGACCATTGTTCCGGAGATCATGATCCCCCTGGTGGGCGAGCTGAAGGAGTTCTCTTATGTAAAGAGCATCATTACCGGCGTGGCGGACGAGATCATTAAAGAGTCCGGTATTGATATGAAGTACCAGGTGGGCAACATGATCGAGATCCCCCGCGCGGCCATGACCGCCGACGATATCGCGCCCCACTCCGATTTCTTCTCCTTCGGGTCCAACGACCTGACTCAGCTGGTGTTTGGCTTCAGCCGGGACGACGCGGGCAAGTTCCTGGACGCTTACTATGAGAAGAAGATTTTTGAGAGCGACCCCTTTGCCCGGCTGGACCAGCACGGCGTAGGCCGTCTGATTTCCAACGCCGCCCGCTGGGGCCGGTCCACCAACCCCAACGTACACCTGGGCATCTGCGGCGAGCACGGCGGCGACCCCTCCTCCGTGATGTTCTGCCACGACATCGGCCTGGACTATGTGTCCTGTTCTCCCTTCCGGGTGCCCATCGCCCGGCTGGCGGCGGCCCAGGCGGCGATTGCCAATCCCCGCGGCTGATTGGACGATTGATGATTTGATTTACAGTTGAGCTTGAAAGGCCTGCTCCGATTTTGGGGCAGGCCTTTTTTGAGGGGAAGTCCCCACCGCTCCCTCCAAATACTGGGCTTGCATTTTGTCGAATGAAATGGTATTCTTGTCCTATGACACGAAAGGAGCCATCTCATTCTATGGATTTCAAACACCCCCTGCGCAGCGCGGCGGCTCTCACCCTGAGCGCAGCCCTGCTTTTCTGCCCCGCCGCCCAGGCGGAGGAAAACCGCTTCACTGACGTATCCGAAACGGACTGGTTCTATCCCTACGTGATGGACCTGAGCGAGAAAAAGGTCATCAACGGCTATCCGGACGGCACGTTTCAGCCCCAGAACACCGTCACCGCCGGGGAAGCCCTGGCCCTGATTGTCACCGCCGCCGGGAACGACTCCAAAACGCCCACCGAGGACCACTGGGCCAGCGGCTACGCCAGCTTCGCGGTCACACGGGGTTATATTTCGGAGGAGGATGTGCAGGACCTGAACCGCCCCATGACCCGGCTGGAGATTGCCCGGCTGGCCGCGAAGGCGCTGATTTTGTCCCCGTCGGAAAATCCCTCCCCCTTTGCCGACTGTGACGACGGATATGTCACCATCCTCCAGGAGTGGGGCATCCTCTCCGGCAATGAAATAGACGGGCTGTTTTACTTCAAGCCCGACGACTCCATCCAGCGCAGCGAGATAAGCGCCATTCTCTACCAAATGAGCATTACCAACGTCCATCCCCATGAAATCAAATACGGCTGGGGCTACGTCCCCATTCTGGACAGCGTGCCGGTCAACAGCTACGACCCCGCCGCTTTCTACAAGCAGGGCGACCAGATGCACTACTCCGACCCCAACCGGCCCTACATGGTCGGGGTGGACGTGTCCAAGTTCCAGGGGGAGATCGACTGGCAGGCGGTCAAGGATTCGGGCATCGAATTTGCCATCCTGCGTATTGGCGGCAGCTACCTGCAAAGCGGCGATATTTATGACGACGTACTCTTTGAGGAGAATTACCAGGGCGCCCGCGACGTGGGGCTGAAGGTCGGGGTTTACTTTTTCTCCGCCGCAGTCAACGCGGAGGAGGCCAACCGGGAGGCGGATTATGTGCTGGGACGGCTGGCGGGCCGTCCGCTGGACCTGCCCCTGGTCTGGGACTGGGAGGATCTGGGCAACAACAGCTACCGCAACACAGGCCTTGCCACGGAGGCGCTGGTCCCCGCCGCGCACACCTTCTGCGGACGGGTCCGGGACGCGGGCTATCAGCCCATGATTTATTTCAACAATCTGGCGGGCTACCGGCGCTATGATTTGAGCCAAATGCTGGATTACCAGTTCTGGTACGCCCGGTACACAGATTACCCGGATTTTTACTATGATTTCGATATGTGGCAGTACACCAGCAAGGGCCGCGTCCCCGGTATCGAGGGGAATGTGGATATGAATATCTATTTTCTGGATACATACTAATCCAAAGTTTCTTATACCTCTATCTTACATAAGTTATAGGAATAACTGCCCCGGATGTTTGATTAAGCATCCGGGGCAGTCTGATTAAATTTGTTCTTCTCTATTGCATGAAGAGACAGCTCTCCTGCAAGCTTGAATAAAGAATCCGCCATAACTTTTTCTGGTGAAAGACCTCCCGCATTGTCACCAACTTGTTTATAAAACACATATAAGTATTCTGGAATTTTTAAAGTAACTTTCTTCATCAGTTTTACCCTCCAGTCTTTGTATATCCAGTATACTATAATTTCTTGTTGAGGTCAAGTGACCTCATAAAATATTTCTTCCCTTGTTATCCTACAAAAAACAAGGGGAGGAAAACAGAAATGATAAATACTCAAATCGTAGGCCAAGTCCTGACCCAGTTCCGGGAGCGGAAGGGCTTGACCCAAGACATACTGAGCGGCCTAGCCGGGCTGGACCGCACACATTACAGCAAATTGGAGCGGGGCCTGCGCTGTCCGACGCTGGACACGTTGTTCAAAATCGGGCAGGCACTGGATATTGCACCTCATATCATTCTCCAGGCTATCGAGAATGCTCTGGCCGAAGCGGAAGATTGACCGTGCATCTTTCGTGACTCCTCCGCAGCTGGGCAAGTGCCAATGTCCGCGCCTTCCCCCTCACGGGGGAAGGTGGCACGCGAAGCGTGACGGATGAGGGTGAAAACCCACCCACCCCGCACGTATTTTCACATTTCGCTTGACAGGGCTGTTGGCCTGTGCTATTGTCAGGACGATTCCAAATCAAGAGTGAAAGAAGGCTGCAATGTGAGCAGAACAGAAGCAAACGAGCAATACAGCCGTGCCCTGAAGCAGGGCCGGAAATACCATAAAGATTGTATTTTACACGGAAATTATCCCTATCTCCAGGTTTTGGACGAAATTCTGGACGAATCTATGATCGCCGGCCGCGTCGATATCGGCGTGGTGGAGATTCCCATAGACCAGATCGTCGGCACCAAAACCGCCGGCCGCCGCCCCGCCTTTGCCGGCAACTTCATGCCTCTTATGAGTCCAGACTCCGAGTTCGCCGTCAAATGGAAGGACCTGTGCGCCGCCCACCTGGGAGACGAGGGCATCCGGGACCCTATCCGCTGCTACGAATATCTGGGCCGCTTCTACGTCCAGGAGGGCAATAAGCGGGTGAGCGTCCTGCGCAGCTATCAGGCCCTTACCATCCCCGCCTACGTCATCCGGGTCATTCCCATCTGGTCCGAGGACCCGGAGATCCAATCCTACTACGATTTTATGCAGTCCTACGCCCTCACGGGCCTGTACCGGGTGCGGTTCAGCCGTCCGGGGTGCTTTGGGAAGCTCCAGGCCGCGCTGGGCTACGAGCCGGACCACTCCTGGACCGAGGATGAACGCCGCCGCTTCACCTCCGGCCTCTTCCTCTTCCAGCAGGCGTTCCAGAAGCTGGGCGGCGAATCGCTTCCCACCACCGTGGTGGACGCGCTGCTGGTGTGGCTGAAGGTCTACCCCTTCGACGATCTAAAGACCATCTCCGCCGCGGAGCTGGAAAAATCCCTCAGCGCCGTGTGGGCGGACGTAAAAGTGCAGTCCCAGTCGGACCCCATCTCGGTCAGCACCGAGCCTGCCGGGCAGGAGGGCGGCGAGGGCGAAGCCCTGGAGGAGGAGCCGAGCAGCCTGCTGGGCCGCCTGTTCAAGCCCAAGCTCCCCAGCACTTTGAACGTGGCCTTTATCAACGAGCGCTTCCCGGAGGAGAGCGACTGGGCGCGTGCCCACGATTTGGGCCGGGAGTACCTGGAGACGGTCATGGGCGGCCAGGTGACGGTCCAGGTGTTCAACGGCCTGCGCACCGAGGCGGAGGCCGAAGAGGCCATCGGCCAGGCGGTGGAGCGGGGCGCACAGGTGATTTTTGCCACCACGCCGCCCCTCATTGGTGCCTGCCGGAAGGCCGCGGCCCAATACCCCAATCTGCGTATCCTGAACTGCTCCGCCGCCATGCCCTACACCGGTGTGCGGACCTACTACAGCCGCATTTACGAGGCAAAATTCATCTCCGGGGCCATCGCCGGTGCAATGAGTCCGGACGGCCGCATCGGCTATGTGGCCAGCAACCCCATTTTCGGTGTGCCCGCCAGCATCAACGCCTTTGCGCTGGGGGCGCGGCTGACCAACCCCAGAGCCAAAATCGAACTGAGCTGGTCCTGTGTGGAGGAGGACGCCATGGAAGCCCTGGCCCGCCGGGGGGTGAAGCTGATCTCCAACCGGGACATCCCCACCCCGGACCGGACCCGTGAGCCATGGGGCCTGTGCCAGGTCCGGGAAGACGGCTCGTTCCACTCCATCGCCTCCCCCTATTGGCACTGGGGCAACTTCTATGTCAAGCTGGTGCGCAGCATCTTCCGGGGGGGCTGGGACGCCCTCAGCGCCCAGAACGGCGGCAAGGCCGTGAACTACTGGTGGGGCATGAAGAGCCGGGTGGTAGACGTGCTGCTGGACGCGGAGACCCCCGCCGGGGTGAAGCGTCTGGTGGACATCCTGCGCCAGGGACTCCAGGACAGCACGATCCTGCCCTTCCAGGGTCCCATGCTGGACCAGGAGGGAAATTTGCGGCACAGTGAGAGCGAGTGGTTCTCCCCGGAGGAGATTCTGCACATGGATTGGCTGTGCAGCGGCGTAGAGGGGAGCATCCCGCACTATGACCAGCTTTTGCCCATGGCCCGGTCCATCGTCCGGTTCCAGGGCCTGACCCGCGACCAGATCCCGCCGGAGAAAGAGGGGCCGATCCTGTGAAGCTGCTTCTTATCTCCGACCTGGAGAGTCCCTATCTATGGGACCACTACAAACCGGGGCGGCTGGACGGGATCGACATGATTTTATCCTGCGGTGATTTAAGCTCCAAATACCTGTCCTTTCTGGTGACCATGGGCCGGATGCCCCTGCTTTACGTCCACGGGAACCACGACAAGACCTACGAGCAGCACCCCCCGGAGGGGTGCGACTGCATCGAGGACAAGCTTGTGGTGGTCCAAGGCCTGCGCATTCTGGGGCTGGGCGGGAGCATCTGGTACAGCGGCGGACCCCACCAGTACACGGAAAAGCAGATGGCCTGGCGTATCCGGAAGCTCTGGCCCGCTCTGCACCGGGCCGGAGGGGTGGACCTTGTGCTGACCCACTCCCCGGCCGCAGGCTACGGCGACGGGGAGGACCGGGCACATCAGGGCTTTGCCTGCATGGTCAAGCTGATGGAAAAATACCGGCCCAAGTATTTTGTCCACGGCCACGTCCACCCCAACTACTGCCCCACCCGCCCCAAGGTGCTCCAGCACGGGGAGACGACCATCATTAACGCCTTCGAGCGGTATATTTTGGAGGTTTGAGTGAAATAGCCGGTGTCATATTCGCGCAAAATCGAGCAATTTTTACAATCCTCTTTTCAAGACGGCATAATTCTGGTATAATCTAGGAAATACCTGCCGGGAGAAAAGTGGGGGAGTCAAATATGCCGCCGGACAAGCGACGTTTTCTCTGGGCCGCTGTGAAATACGCGGTCCTGACTGTGGCTGGGTTTCTGCTGTTTCGTCTCTGCTCCGTCCTTGCCTGGAGGGAGCGGGGTTATTTTGCCGTGGGCGCGGAGGCCTTTGCGCTTTTGCTGCCCCTGGTGTACTATGTCTGCTCCAGCGTGATTGTGGGGCTGGTGCAGATCGCACGGCAGAGTCCGGAGGAGTTTCAGGAGTTTTGTAGTGATGTGCGAAAAGAGGGAGGGAACCCAAAGCCCTGCACATACGCCCCGCCTCACGGGAACTTTTCTTCTTCTTTTTCGTCTAAACCTGCAAAAGACAGAGAGGAGACTCCCAAAACATGAAGCGATATGTTATCCTGGCCAGCCTGACCGCCCTGCTGATCTCCGGTGCAATCTCCATACGCATGGAAGAAACGCCCCCGGAGCCGCAGCCCGCGCGGGAGGAAGTCCTGATCCCCGCACCGCAAGGCGAAGCAAACGAATACCGTGTGCGCACCCTCCTGCACCATATGGAAGAATATTTTTCCAAGTACAGTATCCTGACCATGGGCATCAATGAGGCCCAAGAAATCACATTTGATCTGGTCCGTTTTGACCGCGAGACGATAGACGCTCTGACCGAAATTGCCCATGCCTTTGACTCCGGAGTCTCCCTTCGTTTTGTGGATGCCCACGGGCTTGAGATCCGCCCAACGCAAGTATAACAGCACAAACGAACAGGGTCTGCCCAATAAGGCAGACCCTGTTTTTTGTCTTTTACGGCAGACTGGGTTCCGGTTCGTTCGGTGTACCTGCGTCGTCCTGACTGGCGTTTATGGACGCGGCGGCCGCTTTGCCGCCCACCACTCCGGCCAGAAGGGCCTGGAGGTCGATGCCGGTGGATTCCTTCATGCCGTCCATGATCTGGCTGGCGGAGGACATCACGTCCTTGACCAGCTTGGTGGAGTTGCCGTCGCCGTACATGACGATCTTGTCCGTCTGGGCCAGCGGTGTAGCGGCGTTCTTCACCACCTCCGGCAGGGCGGTCAGGTACATTTCCAGCACCGACGCCTCGCCCATCTTCCGCTGGGCCTCCGCCTTCTTTTCGATGGCCTCGGCCTCCGCCAGACCCTTGGCCCGGATACCCTCGGCCTCCTGCTCCATGGAGAAGCGCAGGGCTTCGGCCTCCGCTTTCCGGGCCTCCGCCTCCTTCAAGGCCTCGTAAGCCTTGGCGTCCGCGTCCCGCTGGCGGCGGACCAGCTCGGCCTCCGCCTGCTTCTCCGCCTGATACTTCATCGCGTCCGCCTGCTTGCGGATCTCCGCGTCCAGCTGGCGCTCCTTCAGGGCGATTTCCTTTTCCGCCAGCTCGGCTTCCTTCTCCTTCTTGGCAATGTCCGCGTTGGTGCGGGTGACCTCGATGGTCTTACGCTGCTGCTCCTGCTGGATGGAGTACGCCGCGTCGGCCTCGGCCTTCTTGGTGTCCGCCTTCACCTTCATGTCGGCCTGCTGGACGGCCAGCTCCGCGTTCTGCTCGGCGATGAGCTTTTCCGCCTGGACCTTGATGGCGTTGGCCTCCTGCTGGGCGTTGGAGGTGGCAATGGCGATATCGCGCTGGGCGTTGGCCTTGGCGATCTGGGCGTTTTTGCGGATTTGCTCCACGTTGTCGATACCCATGTTTTCAATGGTGCCCGCGTTGTCCTTGAAATTCTGGATATTGAAGTTTACCACTTCGATGCCCAGCTTGCGCATGTCGGGGACCACGTTTTCAGTGATCTTCTTTGCCACGCCCTGCCGGTCCTGGACCATCTCCTTCAGCCCCACGGAACCGACGATCTCCCGCATGTTGCCCTCCAGCACCTGGGTGACCATGCTGATCAGCTCCGGCTGGCGCATCCCCAGCAGGGATTCCGCGGCCCGCTTCAACAGCTCTGCGTCCGAGGAGATTTTGATATTGGCCACGCCGTCTACTACTACGTTGATGAACTCATTGGTGGGGACGGCCTCACTGGTTTTCACGTCCACCTGCATCACACGCAGAGATAACTTATCCACCCGCTCAAAGAACGGGATGCGCCAGCCGGCCTTGCCGATGAGGATACGCTTTTTGCCAAGTCCGGAGATGATGTACGCGGTGTCCGGGGGCGCTTTCAGGTAACCGACGATAAGCAGTACGGCGACCACGACAGCCACGATCAGAATGACCAATGCGGGACCGTTCAGCAACGCTTCCAGAATGTTCATAATGTTCCTCCCTTTTCTCAAAATGGTTGACAGGTACAAAAACCGGCCGGTTTGATCGAAAGAAGCAAAACAAGACTTTTACCCTGTGGTAAAAGTCTTGTTAAAACCCGATTTGGATTTCCACGCTGACCGGGTCCCGGTACTGCCAGGGCCGTACTGACGGTGCGCGCCGCCCCATTGCTGGGATGGAACTACTCCCTTTCGACAGTATTATCTTACCACAGACCGGTAATTTTTGCAATCGGCAATTTGATAAAATTTTAACACTCTTTTTTGTGCATTATCGCCGTCCGCCGAAGCCGCCGCCGCGGGAGCCGCCGCCAAAGCCCCCGCCGCCGCGGGAACCTCCTCCGCCGAACCCGCCGCCGAAGCCTCCACCACGGGAACCGCCGCCAAAGCCGCCC
>CAJTOE010000092.1 GCA_910577805.1 uncultured Oscillospiraceae bacterium
CAAAAGCAAATGCGGCTTTGTGGGCACTACCTTCGGTTCTGAAATACATTCCGTATTCCTGGACGATTTCCTCCAGCACCTCCATGGCCCTGGCCTCGCTCTCGTACTCCCCCAGGCTCTCGGTGACATCCTCGGCCAGAGGGAAGGAGGCCAGCACCTTGACAGGCTTTTCTTCCTCGTGGCCCCCATAAAGGGATGACAGGAACACGGTTCCAGCCTTCTCCATGTTGAGCAGGCATTTCCTGTTCTGGCTTACAATCAACATAGCATTTCCTCCTTCAAATTCAGTTCCCAAAGCCCCTGCATCCCCTTTGCCGGTATCGGCGAATTAACGGGTACTCTCCCGTGAAACTCCCAGGCGTACCGACCCAGGGTGAAATCGCCCAGGGCGAGCTCCATGGGCGTGAGCTTCGCCACGAAGTCCTCTGTGATGAGGTGGCAGCGGGTCAGGAGGGCCGTTCCCACGATAGCCCCGGTAGGCAGGTGGTCCAGTTCCCCAGGCCGCGGGAACAGGCTATCGAAATAGTCCAGTGTGGTCCACCCGTCCCCGCGGTCAGCGACCAGCACGTCGATAGTCTGACGCACCGGCCGCTTAGCCGCATGGATAGCGATGGGCCCGCGATAGGAAGTGGCCCAGCTGCGGGTTTCATACTTCTTCCTGCCAGACACCAGTAGGGAGGCCCAGGGCTGCCAGATAGTGAGTGCTTTCATTTTCTGCCTCTTTTCTTATTTATCTGCTTTCCAATAGCAGGAAGAACCCATCCCGCAGTTACAAACCCCGCCACATAGCCGATAAACAACCAGTCAATTGTCATTACGTCTCCTCCCCTCCCTCCAAAATCTTTTTTACTTCCCGGAGCTGGTCGAGGGAGTAGCGTTTGACCTTCAGCCAGCTTGTGGCCTCCTGCGCCCAGTCCTGCAGGTCGATCAGTTCCTTGTGCTCGGCCACGGCCCCGGTTGTCGAGAACAGGAGGCGCTTCGCTCCGTAGTCCCTGTCCTCGACCAAGTGAGTGGTGCTGTTGGCTGGCTCATAGAACCGGGCCTCCCGCCCCATGTCTCTGACGGTGACATACCGCCTGCCGACCTTGGTGACCTCGACCTCTGTTGCGGTGCCAAAAGCGCCCTGGTACCTGTCCTCGAGTATGTAGGCAGTCTGGCCGACTTTGAAATCCTTAATTGTCATGGCCGCAAATATCTCCTTGAACTGTTTTGTCTCTTTCCTCTGGCGGCCCCCACAGGCGTCCTGTGTTGGCTTTTGCGGCCGGGGTGGGGCCACTTCCTCAGCCGCATCACCTGGGCCGTCAGTGCCGCCAACAGCCCCGCCAGCGTGGCGATTTATCAGGTGTCCTTCACCCAATGCGCCCGGATCAGCTTAGGTGGCTTCACGGGCACGGTTGTGTACTCGATGGTGACAATGCGCTGATAGTGGATGATCCCACCGCACCTCATACACTCCGTCGTATCCTCATCGCTGCGCTCAAAGGAATCCCGGTCAATGTTCCCGCAGTAGGGGCAGATAATATTCGCCTCAAGCTCCCTCAACTCCGGGGAGGTGTTCAGTTTGGTGGCGAGAGGGCGAACGCCAGCATACCCTTCCTTGGGGTTCAGGACGCCAACCTCGAACTGCTGGCCAGCGACATCCAGCACTCTCCCGATTTGGGGGGCGGCATCTACAGTGCCGATGAGAGGATACTCCGTTTTATTAAACCCCAGCTTGGGCCAGTTAGTAATATCGTATAACGTGGTCATTTTTTCTCATCCTCCAGCTTGTAGCGATATGCCAGCCACGTCTTGCCGCAGTTCTCAAACACCGCCATTTCGCCGTGAGCCTCTCGGCAAAGCTCATATTCTGCGTCAACCAGCATACACCACGATCAGGCCAGCATCCTTGATGTCCCGCTCCTCGCCCCATTCAATCTCCTCTCTGACCTCCCGGCCAGAAAGCATTTCAGCTAATTCTTTCGCTGTCATTTTATAAAACCTCCAAATACACAAACGTATGGGAATTTCCCTTGTTCTCAGGTGTGGCCGATGCGCATCTATTCCGGCGCGGCCTTCTGAGCCTCACGGACATCAACCAGACGAACGTCGCCCCACCGCTCCAAGAGCATGGCAAGGGCCTCCTTGATGCCCAGGATGTGCCAACTGGCACAGTTTACTTGAAATGTCAATATTAGCACGGCGTGCTACCTCCCTGACTCCTGTAATCCTCCCCCACCATCGTCAGGACAGTGGAAACCTCGCGAAGCCTGCTCACAATCGCCTCGATCCGACTCTCATTTGACCCCTTTGGCGTTTCCACGGCAATCAGGTCATCGCTCCCAAAATTGGTCGTGATAATGGTGGGCTTCATATCCTCATAGCGGTCGTTGAGAATGTTGTAAAGCGTAGAAATAGACCACTCCGTGACCTGCTCCTTGCCCAAGTCATCAATGATGAGCAGATCCACATCCTTGTATGCCCGCAGGATTGCCTCCTCGCTGACCTCGCGCCCATCGAACGCCTTTCTGATATCCATCAGCAGTTCTATGGAGGTCTTACAGACTACTGGAACGCCTGCCTCAATCAGCTGAAGGGCTATCGCGGCGGCCAGATGGGTCTTGCCTGTGCCATAGTTCCCTTCGATATACAGCCCCTCCCCGGTGACCAGCTTTTCCGGAAAACGATCTGCATACTCCTTTGCCACCCGTAGCCACCTCTTGCGTTCCGGCGTGTCGGCCTTGAAATGCTCAAAGGTACGCTGACGGAACCGTTTCTTAATTCCGCTCCTGCCCAGCAGCCGCTCGATTCGCTGTTTGCGCCGCTTGGCGTTCTCCACCTCCGCTGCCTCCTGCTTGCGCCGCTCCTCCTGGACATCGTACTCAGCCCAATATGCCGCCGCCCCCTCGCAGGTACAACGCTGGGGCGACGGGTTCCAGAAACAGATCTCCGGTCTCTTGCCCAACAGCAGGAAAACAAGCCCTTCATGGTAGAGCGTAGCCCCGCAGAATTCGCAGGTTTCCGGGGGCGGTGCCGGGGAGCGGGCCGGAATGCCTAACTCCTCCGCATCCTTGCTGGTGATGGGGCCGTTGCCGTTAAACTTCGGTCTTAAACCCTGTGCTCGGTCGGGAATGCCATCCCGAACCGCTTCCTTGGCTCTGCTTTCTTCCATTGTCTTGTCCTCCGTATTGATTTTCCCATTCCTTTCCGTCCAGCCACGTGGCGGGGAGCGGGGTATAACGTTCTTCCCGGAATCGGAAGTCGTTCAACACGCAGCCTTGGACAGCCGCTACAATCCGCTCGGTCAGAGCGTCGTCGGGGTCTGTCTTGGCCCACGCTTTCTCCGCCTCCCCCAGTTTCTGCTTACGAGGATAGGCCGCCCAAAACAGGCTGAATCTCGCTTGCTGATCTTCGGTCAATGAAGACGCCTTCCTTCGCCGGGGCGATGGGGGCTCTCCGCCTCCGGCCTCGCCGGAGGACGGTATATCTTTACTTCCCTTTCCTTTACTTTCTTTTTCTTTTCTTTTAGGGCCATCTTTGCTACAAAAATCGCCATCCTTGCTACAATCATCGCCATCCTTGCTGCAATCATCATCGAAATCGGCGCACTCTTCCAGGCCCTCGGATTCGTCATTTTTTCCCAAGAGCCAATAGTCGGCTATGACAGCCCTTCTACGCTTCTCCTTTTTGGCAGCGTAGAACCGCCTTTGTATACCTCTGCTCGTCAAGATGGCGTTCTCCTCAAACAGCCTCTTATCAAAGAGTCCAATCTGCAAGCACGCCCCGACAGCCGCCTTGACTGTCTCGGATTTAACGCCGCTGCCCATCCTCCTCGCGGTGGTGGCCGCATCGGCGTAACTCCAACGATAGAAGTATCCGTCAAACTTATAGGCCATCTGACACAGGTAAAAGTAGACGCTGAATCCAATCCAGCCCTGCGCATCAAGGAGCCTGTCTATCTTCGTGTCTCCATCGAAAATGTTTGTCGCCCATCCGGCGTAGTCAAGCCCTGGTTTCGGCTTGCCAGCCATTTCCTACCTCACCGCCTTTTTGCGGGAAAGTCCGGGGGTAATTCCCCCGGATATCCCTTTGTTGTTATGGATGTGAGAGCCTCTATGCAAGGCTCTCCAAACGCGCCTGCTCCCTCAGATCGTAGAGAGCGTTCAGGTATTGGGTAAGCCGCTGAGCCCTGACCGTTTCGGCTATCAGGATGGCGAGGTAAGGCTCGCTGTGGCGCGTTCCATTCAGATCGTTGATGTACTCCATCTTGTGCCGTGCTGCCGGGAGCGCCAGCCGATATTCTTCTTTAGAGATGGGGGTACCGGCGCTTTCTTCAGCGGCAGTATGTAGGTCAAACACATCCATCACCGCCTCCGCTATTCTGCGCAGATGATGATCTCGACATGACGCGGCACTGCTTTCCGCACCCGGCTGATGAAATGTCCCTCATTGCTGGCGGCGTTGGACAGGTGCAAGAGGTACAGTGTGCGGCAGGTTGACAAGTCCAAGGTGCGCAGGTATTGGCACAGTGTCTCGATCTCCATGTGGCTGTTGGTAACGCGCTCTTTCACCTTGTCTGGCATCCGCTCGCACCGGGCCAGGATGTCCTTGTCATAGTTGGCCTCCAGCGCCAGCAGGTTCACGCTGGGGAAGGTGTGGCCCAGGTTGACGGTGTCGGTGGCGAATGTCAGCCGCTCCCCGTCCCGCCAGCTATAAATCAGGAATCCAAGGGGTTCCTTTGCGTCATGCCAGGTACGGAAGGGCATAATCTCCAGGCTGCCCACCCGGAACTGCACCCCCGCCTCTACGGGGGTGATGAGGGCACAGTCCAGCTTCTCGGCGGTCCCCTCGCTTGCGAAGACCTCCACGCCGGATTTAATCATGTCCATCACGCTCTTTGCGTGGTCTTTGTGCTCGTGGCTGATCAGGCAGGCCCGAATCGCCGACAGGTCAAATCCCAACCCCTTTTTTATCCGGCGGAAAGAAATGCCGCACTCCAGCAGAATCGCTGTCTCACCATCGTTGACCACATAGCAGTTGCCGCGGGAGGAACTGGCAAGCGAGGTAAAAGTCATATGGGATTCTCCTCCTTCTGAGCCTGCCCGCTGTCGGCGGCTCCGGCCTGCTGTCCGCCGCTGGTGTCCACGTCTACGGGATCGGTGGGAACGTGGAGTTTCTGGTACTCCGTGGATTCTTTGATTCTGTTCTGCACCCATTCCGGCAAGGCCGCAAAGCCCTCATCGCTCCACTCGTTGACGTCGAACTTGATAAACGGCGTATTGCTTACAGGGGCCGGAATGCCTTTGGGGATGGCGCTCACCGCCGTCACGTTGACGTACCCGTTTTCATTCACACCCACGCTCAGCATACACGGCTTACCCAGCTGGTCGTTGACCTCTGTGTCCGCCAGTTCTTCCTTGGTATAGGTCCTGCTGTTCCACCCGCTGAGAATGACCATCAGGTTCCCCTTGGCGGAGCTGGTGGCGTTGATCGCCTTGCTCAGCTGCTTGGGCGTTCCGTTTTCGTCCAGTTCGGAGGGAATGTCCCACACGAACATCAGCCGATTTTCATACCGGCCCTTTTTGTCTCCAAAGGGCGGGATGTACTGTTCCCCGATGAACACCACTCCAACGCACACCGCCAGATAGCTGCCCGCCTCCACCGTGGGCGCCATGGGTTTCATGATGGATTTTAATTTCATTGCAGCTCGCACCTCAATTCCTTGTCATTTTCGGACACCACCAGGCGTATCACCTGAGTGTCGGCCTGGGCCAGCGGGGTCACGCTCTCGGCGTTGTCCACAAAAAGCGGCACCTGGGCGCCGTAGTGCCGGGAAAGCGTGTTGATGATGTCGATGCCGGCGTTGAACCTGGCTCCCGTGTTCAGGCCCTCGCCAAAGGGCACTCCGTCCACCGTCACATCGCAGCAGTCCTCTAGGCCGCCGTTGATCTGCTCCCGGAAAAGCCGGAACCGCACCATGGAAAACCGGCGGTTGATGCTCTCCTCAATGAACTGCACCTTGTACCGTGTGAATTCCTCGCAGAGGTACAGCATTCCATCCAGCTTGTTCAGCTCATCGGAGGCCGCTGCGGCCTGCTCCCGCAGTTCCTCCATACGCTTGCTGGCGTACTCCAGCGCCGTTTTCTTGGAAAGCTCGCCGGACAGCCTGTCCAGTTCCCTGTCCGCATCGGCCAGCGCACTCCGGCAGGCCTGAACACGGGCCGCCGTTTCCATCGCCAGCCCATCCAGCTCCACATGGATCGCTGCGGCCTGGGCCTCCAGCTCCGCCTTCCGGACGGCGTAGTCCTCCATGTCCGTGATCTCCGCTTTGGGTGCGCTCTCCAGCTGCTGGAGCCGGGCGGTCAGCTCCTTCGCCTGTTTCTGGCTCTCGGTGGACTCCCGCTCCAGCTTGGCAATGTCCTCACGGATGCCCTCCAGCGCCTTCTTGGCGCAATTGGCGGCGTCCACGGCTTCCCCCTTACGTCTTGCCTTGTCCTGCTCAAAGCCCGCCACAGCGGCCTCCAGCTTGTCTTTGGGAAGTGCCTGGCCGCAGGTAGGGCAGATGCCGCCCTTGAACTCCTCCCCGTTGATCTCGTTCCATCTGGTGCGGCAGGCGCTTACCTCGCCCTCCAAGGAATTATGCCGCCCGCGCAGATACTTCAGGTCGCTCTGACGCCGGCTCTCCTGGGCGCGGATGGCGTTGATGCCCTGCCGGACCGCCGAAGCCTCGTCCGTGCCTTGGGTCTGCTGCTGGGCCAGCCGGTGGGCGGCGTTCTCGTTCTCCAGCCGCCCCAGCTCATTGCGGATGCTGGCGAGCTGGTTTTGCAGATCTGTCCGGCCGCCGTCGCGCTCCGCCTGATCCACCTCCCGCTGGGCCGCTGTCCGGCGCTCCTGGGCCTCTGCCCGCTGCCGTTCCAAGGCGTCGAAGTCGATTCCGGAGAGATCGCCGATGGTCTTCTTGCACTCGTCCAGCCGCGCCGGGGTGTATTCCCGCGTCTTGTTCAGCCCCTTGCGCTGGGCCGCCAGCTTTTTGCGGTAGTCGTCCAGGGTCAGCCCCCGCAGAGCGGAGGCCAGAGGAGCGAACCGGGCGTCGCTGGCAAGGATCTCCTCGTCCGTGGCCACCGCCGCCACATCGAACAGCACCTCCCGTCGCTTTTGCCAGGGCAGTGCCTCCGGGAAAAAGAATAGATTAGTCAGCAGCTTGAACCGATCCTCATCGATGATCTCCCCTACCCGGCGGGCGAATTCGTTCTTCTTGCAGGGCACGTCGTCCACAAAGTAGTCGCTGCTGTGGCCATCGCGGGTCTTTTCGGCACTGCCGCGTTTCGTGCTCCAGAGCTCATAGTAGGTGCGCTTGAGTTTCCGCTCCATGCCGTCCACAAGGAGCACCGCCTCCACCGAGGTGATCGCCCCGGAGTCCTTCACCTCACCCATGTGCTCGCCCTCTTGGACGATGGGCTTGAGCGCCTCGGACTTGGCGCTCCCCTTGCTGTCCTTGCCGAACAGGAGCCAGGTAAAGGCGTCGTAGACGCTGGACTTGCCGGTGCCGTTCGCACCGAAGATGCTGGCGTTCCTGCCATCAAAGCGGAACTCCATGTGCTCGTAACACTTGAAATTTTCAAGCGTCAGGGAAGTGAGCTGCATTTTCATGATTGCATTTTCCTTTCTGACCTGCTATACTGCAGGTGTACTGAATTGTTTTTTGCCCCTTGGCCCGTCGGGTGTGTTACCGCCCGGCGGGCCTTTGCGCATCACATTAATCACTCTGTTTGAGGAGAATAGCAAGGAGCCTGTCCGAAAAATAAGAAAAAATGGTGTAGAAAATACCGCCAGAGACTTGTCTATATGTGACAATTTGGTCAATTCAGACCATAAACTACACAAACAATAGCGTCCAATGTTGGGCAGTATGGTCGCTGCCACCGCCGTCTTTACAGGGCGATGTACACGACCTCAGAGGCCACCAGATCGGCCAGGTTCGCCTCCAGGAAAGCCTTGATGGTCTTCCGGGCGGTCAGCTTCCACATCCCGCCGTCGGCCTCGAACAGTCCGATGTTCCCGTCCTCGTCCAGCCGGAGAAGGAACTCGCTTTCCGGCTGCTCCACTTCCTGGAAGGTGCGGAAGGGACTCAGCGGCACACGCGGCTTTATGTGTTCCATGGTTTTGAGGGCTATGCCTTGGCGGGCCTCCACGGTCTGGGAAACCCCGTTGTCGTTGGTGGTCACGCCGTTCTCCTTGTTGATGCGGGAAATGAGGTCCAGCAGGTAGTCCACACCCTCGCCGGGGGCGAACCGGCTCCGCAGTTCGATGATGGCCTTCTCATACTCCCGGAACCCGTCCTGGAAACCCGGCACATCGGTGGCCTTGGCCTCATAGTAGACCTGCCGGAAGTACCGGGCGTCGGGGTCCGGCTGACCGAAGCAGCGGACGGTCAGGTGGTTAGGGATGGTGATGTAGAGCGGCGCCGCCATGTTCGCCGCCTCGGTCTGCACCATCTTCACCAGGGCCTCCAGGCTGTGGAGCGGAAGGGTGTCCGGGTGGTAGATGTCGGGGTGGATCTCCTCCACACCGCCATTGCCGCTGATAACGAACGTGCTGCCATCGACTTGCTGCACGAACGGCTGCGTGGTTTTCTGAATGTGAGCGATGAATTCTTTCAGCATGACTTATGTACCTCCTATGCGGTTCTGATGATTTTCAACTGGACGGGTCGTTCCTGTTCGGCCCCGTCAAATCCCATCTGTCCGGGAATCTGAGGGCTCGCCTCCACCATACACATCTCGCCGGTGTTCCTGTCCTCCATGGCGTGTAGGGTGGTGCCCAGGGGGAGCATTTTCCCGAAGCCCAGCTTGGGAGTACACTCGACCTTCACTTTCGTTCTTTGCTCGTTTGGGGTGAATCTCCAGGTCATGGTGAGTGTGCGCAGGGATGTTGCCTGGGTATTGGGGTTCATGATGTCATCTAAGATCTTTGCCATACTGTAATCTGCAATCTCCATGAAGGCACCTTGGTCCATTTCGAGGATTGATTTTACGTGCATTGAGCCGATGTTCAAGGTTTCCATACTTTTCACCTCCTTTCGTGGCCCGGCATCAGGCCATCCGCTCCAGCGAATCCTCCACGACCTTCCGTACCGCGCCCCGCAGCTTTTCAGCCTTGCTGCTGTCTGTGGCCTTGATTTGCTCCAGGGTATCCATCATCTTGTCGTAGGTATCCTGCCAGCTGTCGAACAGCACCTTAAAGGTAGCCGTATCGGGATCAGCCTGGGCCAACTGCTTTTCAAGGGCCTGCACCCGCTCCGCACCCTCGGCCTTAGCCTTGTTCACCGCATCGGCAGTCAGGGCGTCCTTTTCCTCCTGGGTGAGCTCCCGGACCTCTGGCCCCTTGGCCTTCAGATCAGCCAGTTCCTTTTGCGCAGCCTCAAGGGACTCCTCGGCGGCCTTGCGCTTTTCCTCGGCCTTCTTCTTGGCGTCCTTGGCCTTGTCCACCTTCTCCGTCATCTCGGCAATGGCGGCCTGTCGGGCGGCCTCCACCGCCGCCGTATCCGCCTCGGCGGGCCGGTTGCGGAGTTCCTCCAGTTCCCGAACCAGCCGGGCGTGTTCCTCCTCGGCGGCCTGGGCAGAGGTGTTGGCCTCACTCAAAGCGTCTTGGAGCCGGTTGGCCTTGTCCCTCTGCTTATCGAGGGCCTTCTGCGCCGCCTTTGCGGCGGCTCTGGCCTGGTCAGCCTCCACTCCGGCGCTGGTCAGCCTGGCCTCGTAGACCTGGGCCTGACCGGCGATTTCCTCCCGGAGCCGCTCGGTTTCCTGCCGGAGCCCGCGGGCCTCATCCTCAGCAGCGGCGGCCTTTTCCTCGGCCTCGTTCCTAGCCTTGAGGGCTTCGTTCAGCTCCCGGACACTCATGTGCTCCACATCGTTCTCAACGGCGAACCGCTCCCGCTCTTCCTCGTCTGGGATGGCCAGAAGGCTCAAAGCCTTGGAGTAGGTCAAATTCCCAAACGTCTGGGACTTTGCCTCACCGCCGAACAAGCTCTGCTGGTCACTCCCGTACTCCCGAAATACCCGCATAAGGTTCTGCGCTTGGGAAGGGGAATAGTCGACTTCGGTCTTCAAATACTCCCCCCAGCTTCCATGGGGCAGTTTCGCTTTGGCCTCCGTCAATCGCCGACCGACCTCAATGGAGTTGTTGAGCAACATCCTACCGGTCTGATCCTTGATCGTGCGAATTTCCGCCGCCAAAATCTCAGGTGACTTGCCGGAGTCCACAGTGGGAAGCGGCATCTCTACGGCAGCGGGCGGGCCTCCCACCCCAAAGTCCTGACTGAGGAGCTGGCCCTCAGTTACTTCCATTTC
>CAJTOE010000093.1 GCA_910577805.1 uncultured Oscillospiraceae bacterium
CGCGGCTCCCGCCGCCGCCGCATGGCCTCCTCCCCCCAGCAGGGCACAGACCTTGCTGGCGTTCAGGTCGCCGGGGTCTGTGCGCACGGAGATTTTGATCTGTCCGTCAACCGTCTCTTTCAGAGTGATGCCGTTTTTGACGCCCTCGATCTGCCCCACAAAGGCGGAAATGTTGTCCATATCCCGCTCATCGGCCCCAATTGCGTCGATCATAGCTCTGGTGAGAAAGACCAGGGCGGTTTCACCGTTGTCCCGCAGCTCCATGCCCGCGGTGAGCTGGCCCTCCAGCTTGAGCCGCTTGAGGGACTTGGAGCGGAAGTGAAGGCGGTTGATGGGGTACACGTCGATGCCGGTTTCCATCAGCGCGGCGGCGACCCGGTGGGCGCTGGCGTTGGTGTTGCTGTAGACAAAACAGCCGCAGTCCGTGGCCAGAGCCACGTAGAGGGGGAGGGCAGTCCGTTGGGACAGCGGCCCCCATTGACGGACGATATCGTAAATCAGCTCTCCGCAGGCGGCGCGCTTGGCGTCCAGGCAGGTGTTTTGTGCATAAAACTCCTGGGAGGGGTGGTGGTCGATGGTCAGGTCCACCCGCTCCAGATAGCTCTGGGCGTTTTTGGGAAACAGGCTCCGCGCCGCCAGGTCCACCGCCACGACGAAAGCAGGGGAGAAGTCCTGAGGGGCAGTCAGCCCCTCCAGGTAGGGGGTGAGGAGAGAAGTCGCGTCGGCATTTTCCAGCACATAAGCGGTTTTGCCCTGCTCCCGCAGGGCCTGGCACAGCCCGGCGGCACAGCCGATGGTATCGCCGTCCGGGCGCAGGTGGGTCAAGATTAGAAACTGGTCCCGCTCCAGCAGCCACTGGGCCGCCTGCTCATAGGTCATATCGTTCACTGGTCGTCCTCCAAGCAGATATCCGCGTTGGCGGGATTTGCGGGCTTGACGATCTCCGGGTCCCGGAGCATTTCCAGGATACGCGCACCCTGGTCAATAGAGCCGTCCAGCACAAAGGACAGCTCCGGGGTGTTGCGCAGCCGGAGGTTGTGGCCCAGCTCCCGGCGCAGATAGCCGGAGGCGGAGGTCAGGCCCTTGACGACCTGATTTCCGTCCTGGGGGTTCAGGATGCTGATATAGATTTTGGCGTATTTCAAATCAGGGGTGGTATCCACGGCGGTGACAGAAATCATCCCGGTGACCCGCGGGTCCTTCACCGTGGGAATGAGGGAGGCCAGCTCCCGCTGGATTTCCTCGTTGATGCGGCCAATGCGATTGCTTGCCATATTTGGTTCTCCTTCTTTAGCAAAAAAATGTGATTGTTTCAAAATAAATGGTCCATTTCTCTATTATTTCACTGCTTCTGGCTTCTATAATTTTAATAATATTACGCAGTGTACGTTCGGGAATTTTAGAATTATTATGGCACAAATAACACTTTCCGGCTTGCGTAATCCATATTTTTGTTGCCCCAGCATTGGGACTGCCTTGGCTTACATGAACATGTATTGGCTCCAAAGAATCATTTTTCATTAGACCAGAAATAAACCCAGTAGGAACCGATTTTAAAAACCTGAGGCACTGTCAAAGCCTCCCTCTTGGGAAAATTGAAGAATTAAATGTGCAGTGGACTGGATTACTTCCTGAAATCGCTGCAAATCGGCAGGAGAAAATCCATGAATGTCCTCCCACACATAACCAGGAATCCAACAGGTCGCATAGTGAAAACATGTTGTTTCATCTGGACGCTCCAGATATATTTTGACCCGTTGATTTTCCTGCATCTCTGAGTGTACAATTTCTGTGCCATCGTCCAGAGTTAAAAAAGGGTACATCATGGCGCAATACCTCCTTATCAATACAGAGAGGGGCGGGCGAAATCGCCCGCCCCCTTGGGTTTAATCTTCAGATGAATCTAGTATATCAGAAATGTTATTCTTTGTCAAAAGGATGTTAAGCCTCGTTTTAATTAGAGAAGTAGAGGTAACCATGGGTTTCACCCTCATCCGTCACCGCCTGCGGCGGTGCCACCTTCCCCCGTCAAGGGGGAAGGCTTATCGATGCGTTTATCGATACTACTGTGCATTTGGGCAATTGCCAGTGTTCGAGCCTTCCCCCTCACGGGGGAAGGTGGCTGGCCGCAGGCCAGACGGATGAGGGTGAATTCCCCAACAACTCAAAATCAAACCTCAATCTGCTCCATAATAAAGGCTTCGATGATGTCGCCCTCTTTGATATCCTGGAACTTCTCGATGGTAATACCGCACTCGTACCCGGAGGCGACCTCTTTCACGCTGTCTTTGAAGCGCTGGAGGGAAGCCAGATTGCCGTCGTGAATAATAATGCCGTCCCGCACCAGACGCATCTGGGCGTTGCGCTGCATTTTGCCCTCCAGCACGTAGCAGCCGGCCACGATGCCCACGCCGGTGATTTTGAACACGTTGCGCACCTCGGCCCGGCCCAGCTCCACTTCCCGGAACTTGGGGGCCAGCATTCCCTTCATGGCGGTCTCAATCTCATTGATCGCGTCGTAAATCACCCGGTACATCCGCATATCCACGCCCATACGGGGGGCGGAATCCTTGGCGTTGTTGTCCGGGCGGACGTTGAAGCCCACAATGATAGACCCGGAGGTGCCTGCCAGCATGACATCGCTCTCGCTGATCGCGCCCACGGCGCAGTGGATGACCCGGACCCGGACCTCCTCGTTGGACAGCTTCTCCAGGGAGGACTTCACCGCCTCGGCGGAGCCCTGCACGTCGGCCTTGACAATGACGTTCAAATTCTTCATCTCACCGGCCTGGATGTGGCTGAACAGGTCCTCCAGAGTCACCTTGCCCACGGAACTGCTGACTGCCATCTTGTTCTCGTGCTTGCGCTGCTCCACCAGCTCACGGGCCATACGCTCGTCTGCCACAGCGTGGAAGTCGTCGCCTGCGCCGGGGACCTCGCCCATACCGATAATCTCCACCGGCACGGAGGGACCGGCTGTCTCTACCTTCAGGCCCTTGTCGTTGGTCATGGCGCGGACACGGCCCACGGCTGTTCCGGCGATAATCACGTCGCCCTGACGCAGGGTGCCGTTCTGGACCAGCAGAGTAGCGACAGGGCCGCGGCCCTTGTCCAGGCGGGCCTCGATGACCGCACCGTGGGCGGTCCGGTTGGGGTTGGCTTTCAGTTCCCGCATTTCGGCGGTGAGGACCACCATATCCAGAAGATTGTCAATACCCTGGCCGGTTTTGGCGGAGATGGGGCAGATGATGGTTTCGCCGCCCCAGTCCTCAGGCACCAGCTCGTATTCCGTAAGCTGCTGCATGATCCGGTCGGGGTTGGCGGTGGGTTTATCCATCTTATTGATGGCGACGATAATGGGAATATCCGCCGCTTTGGCGTGGTTGATGGACTCGACGGTCTGGGGCATAATGCCGTCGTCAGCGGCCACGACCAGGATAGCCACATCCGTGACCATCGCGCCGCGGGCACGCATGGCGGTAAACGCCTCATGGCCGGGGGTGTCCAGGAAGGTGATGGGCTTTCCGCTCACGTCCACCTGATATGCGCCGATGTGCTGAGTGATGCCGCCGGCCTCGCCGGACACCACGTTGGCATTGCGGATATAGTCCAGCAGGGAGGTCTTGCCGTGGTCCACGTGACCCATAACCACCACCACGGGGGCGCGGGGAATCAGGTCCTCTTCCTTGTCCTCGGACACGTCGATGAGCTTCTCCTCAATGGTGACGATGACCTCTTTTTCCACCTTGCAGCCCAGCTCCATGGCGACCAGCGCGGCGGTGTCGTAGTCGATGATCTCACCCAGGGAGGCCATCACGCCCATTTTCATAAGAGTCTTGACGACCTCAGCGCCGGTTTTCTTCATTCGGCTGGCCAGCTCGCCCACGCCGATCTCGTCGGGAATCAGCACCTTGAGGGGCGCTTTTTTGGCGATTTCAAGCTGGAGGCGGCGCAGACGGTCCTGCTCCTCCTGGCGGCGCTTGTTGCCCGGACCGCCCTGACGGCCCCGCTGGCGCTGGGCATTGCGGCCCTGGAACTTCTGCTTGCCGCCCCGGTCCTGCTGGCGCTGGTCGGTGAAGGACTCTAACCGCTCGTCGTATTTGTCCAGGTTGACGTTGCCGCCCTTCCGGGTATCCACGATCTTTTTCTCCGGAACACGGGATTTCGGCGCGGACCCGGCGGCAGGGGAGGAGGGAGCGGCTTCTGTGGCCTCTTTTGTCTCCTTGGGCTTTTCGCTCTTGGCGGGCGCGGCCTTGGAAGCGTCCGGCTGGGACTTGGAGGTGGGCTTTTCCTTCTTTTTCTCCCCTTTGGCGGGCGCCTTCTCCGGCTCGTGCTTGGGTTCGTGGTACACGTCGGCGTAGACCGACTCAATAGAGTCGATGGGATTGTTTTGAGTCAGATAGTCAAAGACAATAGATAACTCCTCGTCATTCAAGGGCTGCATATGGTTTTTGGGGGGATGCCCGTGGTTGGTCAGAATCTCCATAATCTCCTTGGAGGGGATCTCTTTTCCGCCCCGCTTAAAATCTTTGGCTACCTTATGGATTGGGTACTTTATCATCATAGCAAAAGCCACCTCTTTCTTAGCGTTTCTGCCGCAGCTGCTGGGCCGCAGGAATGTATTGTGGGTCCACCTGGGCCAGCTTGCCGGCAAGAGAAGCCGCGAAGCCCTTGTCAGTCAGGGCCAGCATAGCACAGCTGCTTCGTCCCAGGGCAAGCCCCAGCTCCTCCTTGGTTGCGGGGAGCTTGAGCTGCAAAACCTGACCCGCCTGGCCGAAATGGGCCGCACGGCGACAGGTGTTGGGGGCTGCGTCAGCCGCGAGCAGGATCAGCCGGGCTTTTCTCGCCCGCGCGGCCGCCCCCACCGGCTCCTCTCCGATTTCCAGCCGTCCGGCCTTTTTGGCCAGACCCAGAAGCCGAAGGATCGGCTCATGATTCATCGGGCGGCACCTCCCTGATCTGCTCCTCCAGAGCGTCAAAAACCTGGGGCGGGAGGGTGAGCGAGAAGGCCCGCTCCAGCGCCCTGGATTTCCGGGCCCGTTTCAAACAGGCCTCCTGGGGACACAGATAGGCGCCCCGTCCGGGTTTTTTGCCCCGAAAATCCAGGGATATCTCCCCCTCAGGGCTTTTGACCACCCGAATCAGCTCCTGCTTCGGTTTCATCTCCCGACAGCCCACGCATTGGCGCATTGGCGTCTTTTTCGGCATGTTTGATCCCTCCTTATTTCACCCCAAGCCGGGGTTTATTCTTCTTCTGTCTCGTTCGCTTCTTCCAAAGCTTCCGTCTCGTCCGCCGCCTCCGGCGCAGGGGCGGCTTCTGCTTCCGGCTCCAGCTCCGTGTCTGTTTCCGTCTCCGGCGCGGAGTCCTCTTCTGTCTCTGGCACAGGGTCCGGTTCCGGCTCCGGGATAGGCTCCGGCGGTGCGGAGGCGGGCTTGATGTCGATCTTGAAGCTGGTCAGCTTGGCCGCCAGACGGGCGTTCTGGCCCTCCTTGCCGATGGCCAGAGAGAGCTGGTCGTCCGGAACCACCACCCGGCAGCTCTTGCCGTCGGGGAAGGGGATGACGCTCAGTACGTCAGCGGGGGAGAGGGCGGCGGCAATGTATTCCGCCGGGTCCTCGCTGTACTTGATGATATCCACCTTCTCATTTTTCAGCTCGGACAGCACGTTGTCAATGCGCTGGTGCCGGGGGCCTACGCAGGCGCCGATGGCGTCCACGTTGGGGTCAGCGGACCAGACGGCCAGCTTGGTCCGGGAACCCGCCTCACGGGCGATGGACTTGACTTCGACGGTGCCGTCGTAAATTTCCGGCACCTCCAGCTCAAACAGCCGCTTGACCAGCCCCGGATGGGTCCGGGAAATCAGGACCTGGGGTCCCTTGGTCGCCCGGCGGACTTCTACCACATAGACCTTCAGCCGCTGGCCCTCCCGGTAGGTCTCGCCCTTCACCTGCTCGTTGGTGCCCAGATAGGCGTCGGTACTCTCAGGACCGGAGCCCAGCCGCAGAGCGACGGAGCCGGTGCGGGGGTCGATGCGGGTGACGGTGCCGGTCAGGATCTCCCGCTCCTTGGAGGAGAACTCGTCGTAGATCATGCCCTGTTCC
This sequence comes from uncultured Oscillospiraceae bacterium, assembly GCA_910577805.1. Lineage (GTDB taxonomy): Bacteria > Bacillota > Clostridia > Oscillospirales > Oscillospiraceae > Lawsonibacter. The sequence goes on from CAJTOE010000093.1 coordinate 6,103, forward strand.
GCCTCCCGGATGCCCTGGATGATGACCTGGCGGGCGGTCTGGGCGGCGATGCGGCCCAGGCTCTTGGGCTTGATCTCAATGCGGACCACGTCGCCCAGCTGGGCGTGGGGGATGGCGCGGCGGGCCTCCGCCAGGCTGATTTCCATACCGGGATTGTCCACCTGCTCCACGATGTCCTTTTTCAGGAACATGCGCACGGTGCAGGCGTGGGGATCGGCCTCCACGGTCAGGTTATCGCCTACGCCCTCGTGGTCCCGCCGGTAGGCAGAAATCAGAGCTTGGGTGATTTTTTCCATCATATAGCCGGACTTGATGCCCTTTTCCTGCTCAATCTGGGCGATGGCCGCAAAAAATGCGGGGCCGTCCAGCTCGGGATTGTTGGTATTTTTTACCTTTCTAGCCACTGTCGTTTCCTCCTGTCTCTACGAAAAGCGGGGGTAGAGCCGGACTTGGGCCACATCCTGCTTTTCCAAGGTGAATTGCACGCCGTTTTCCTCCAGGGTGAGTTGTCCGTCCGCATACCCGCGTAAAACAGCCACACAGCTTTTGCGGCCGTCTATGGCCTTGTAAAACTTCACCTCCACCTCGTCTCCGAGGAACTGGTTGAAGTGTTCGGGCTTTTTCAGCACCCGGTCCGCACCAGCGGAGGAAACTTCCAGCACATAGCTGTCCTCAATGGGGTCCGACTCGTCCAGGGCGTCGGACAGGGGGCGGGAGACCGCCTCACAGTCGTTGATGGACACGCCGCCCTCTTTATCAATATACACCCGCAAAAAGTAACAGCCGGCTTCCTTGACGTACTCTACATCCCACAGGGAGCAGCCAGCCTTCTCCACGAAGGGGAGGGCCAGGTCTGCGGCGATCTGGGTGACCTTTGCCATAAAAACCTCCTTACCAAACGTCCTTGGCGGTACTCATATAAAAAGAGCGGAGCCGCCCGGCTCCACTCTTTCATCCAATCCTTACATTAAGATTCTGGATATACTATACCACGGTTTTATGGGAAATGCAAGGGTTTGAACAAAAATTTTTTCCAGGCTGCATTATGTTCGGTTCGCAAAGGGTCGGTTTCACACTGCTTTATAAGTTTACAAACTTACAAAAACCACCTGATTTCCATCTTGACAAACGCGGACGAATATGGTATAGTCCATTTTGTAAAGCCGATGCGCTTTACAGTTTTTCTGTCGGGAGGCGTTTTACGTGAAAAGTCAGGCATATCGGATGACCATGCTTTTCGACTTTTACGGCGAAATCCTCACCGAACGGCAGAAAGAATTTTATGACCTCTATTATAACGAGGACCTGTCCCTGGGCGAGATCGCCGAAAACTACGGCATCACCCGTCAGGGAGTCCGGGACGTGATCATGCGGGCGGAAGCCACGCTCACGGAGCTGGAGGACAAAACCGGCTTAATCAAGCGGTTCCACACCATGCGCAGGCAGCTGGAACAGCTGGGGCAGGCGGCACAGGAGCTGGTTTCCCTGACTGACCGGTACGACGACGCCCAACTGACAGCGGTGTCCCGCCAAATCCTACAGATTACCGAGGACCTGCAAAAGGAGTAACTCATGGCCTTTGAAGGACTTTCCGAAAAACTTTCCAATGCGTTCAAAAAACTGCGCGGCAAGGGCCGTCTCAGCGAGGCGGACGTCAAGCAGGCCATGCGGGAAATCCGCCTTGCCTTGCTGGAGGCCGACGTAAGCTATAAAGTGGTCAAGCAGTTCATCGCCCAGGTCACAGAGCGGGCGGTGGGCACAGATGTGCTGGAGGCGCTGTCTCCCGCGCAGATGATTATTAAAATCGTCAACGAAGAGCTGACCAGCCTCATGGGCGGGGAAAGCGCCAAGCTGACCATCGCGTCAAAGCCACCCACTGTCGTGATGCTGGTGGGTCTCCAGGGCGCGGGTAAGACCACCAACGGCGCGAAGCTGGCAGGGCTGATGAAAAAACAGAGCGGCAAGCGGCCTCTGCTGTGCGCCTGCGACATCTACCGGCCCGCTGCCATCCAACAGCTGGAGGTGGTGGGTAAGCAGCTGGACATTCCGGTGTTTCAGATGGGTCAGACCGACCCGGTGGAAATCGCTAAGGCGGGTATCCAGCACGCCATCGACCACGGCAACGACCTGGTATTTCTGGACACCGCCGGACGGCTCCACGTAGACGAGGAGCTAATGGAGGAGCTGCAAAACATCAAAGCTGCGGTCAGCCCCACCGAGATCATTCTGGTAGTAGACGCTATGATTGGTCAGGACGCGGTCAATGCCGCCAAGGCCTTTGACGACGCGCTGGATATCGACGGCGTGATGCTCACCAAGCTGGACGGCGACGCCAGAGGCGGTGCGGCCCTTTCCATCAAGGCCGTTACCGGGAAGCCCATCAAATTCGTGGGCGTGGGGGAGAAGCTGGACCAAATCGAGGTGTTTCATCCCGACCGGATGGCCAGCCGTATTTTGGGCATGGGCGACGTACTCTCCCTGATCGAGAAGGCGGAGCAGACGTTTGACCAGCAAAAGGCCCTGGAATTACAGGAGAAGCTGCGGAAAAACAAGTTTACTCTGACCGATTTTTACGACCAGATGCTTCAGCTCAAAAACATGGGCTCTTTGACCGAAATCGCCGGAATGATTCCCGGCGTGAAGGCCAGCGATCTGGACAACGCCACCATGGACGAAAAGCTCCTCCAGCGGATGGAAGCGATTATTCTGTCCATGACTCCCTACGAGCGGGAAAACCCAAATGTCCTCAACTCCAGCCGGAAAAAGCGCATCGCCGCCGGAGCCGGTGTGGGCGTTGTGGACATCAACCGTCTGCTCAAGCAGTTTGAGATGCTCCAGGCCATGACCAAGCAGTTTGCGGGAGGAAAAATGCCCCGGAACATGCGTAAGCTCATGGGCAAAAAGGGCGGCATCCCAGGAATGCCCTTCTGATCCGTTGGGTGAAACACGACTTTTTACGTGTTCTCCATATATGACGAAATTTTTTGGAGGTGAAGATACATGGTTAAAATCAGACTGCGCCGCATGGGCGCTAAGAAGGCCCCCTTCTACCGCATCGTGGTGGCTGACTCCCGCTACCCCCGCGACGGCCGCTTCATTGAGGAGATCGGCTACTACAATCCCCTCACCAAGCCCGCCACGGTGAACGTGGATGTGGACCGCGCCCAGGCCTGGATCAAGACCGGCGCCCAGCCCACCGAGACTGTCCGGGACCTGCTGAAAAAAGCCGGCGCCCTGTAAACCGGAGGACGATCCATGAAAGAGCTTCTGACCTATATCGCCCAAAATCTGGTGGAGCATCCGGAGCAGGTATCCGTCTCTCAATTCGAGGATGAGGGCGAGACTGTGCTGGAGCTTCGGGTGGCACCGGAGGATATGGGCAAAGTGATCGGCCGTCAGGGCCGCATCGCCAAAGAAATCCGTACATTGGTGCGCTCTGTGGCGCAGCGCTGTGGAAAGCGGGTTTCTGTCGAGATCGTCGATGTCGATTGAACAAACGGCGCAGGACTCCTGCGCCGTTCTTCTATATAGGAGGTATCCTCAATGCAGCAATATTTAGAGGTGGGGAAGGTCGTGGCCGTCCATGGAGTCATGGGGGAGGTCCGGGTCCAGCCCTGGGCGGATTCTCCGGACTTCCTGTGCCAGTTCAAGACCCTCTATGTGGACCAGAACCACTGGCCTATCCAGGTGGAACGGGCCAGAGTCCATAAAAATATGGTGATCTTCAAATTCGAGGGGGTCACCGACGTGCCCAGCGGCATGGCCCTGCGCAACGCCATCCTCTATATCGACCGGGCGGACGCCAAGCTCCCGGAGGGCAGCTTTTTTATCGCCGACCTCATGGGCCTGGAGGTCCGCAGCGCCGCCACCGGGGACGTGATCGGGACCCTGGCGGACGTGCGCGATTTACCCGCCCATAAAATCTACATTGTCAAGACCCCGGAACGGGAGATGATGATTCCCGCCGTGCCGCAGTTTATCGCGGAGACCAACATTGAAGGCGGGTACATCCGGGTCAACCTGATGGAGGGGCTGTAAATGGACGCCCGTGAGACCGCCCTTGTCTGTCTGAA
>CAJTOE010000094.1 GCA_910577805.1 uncultured Oscillospiraceae bacterium
ATAGGCTCTGGCCCACAGTGCCCCCCGGTACCATCGCAGGACTACCGCCCGCCGATAGCTGGAAAGGTTTTCCCGCTTGCCGGTGTATCGCAGTTCCTTCACAATGACCATCCTCCCGCAGAGGGGGCACCGCACGTTCGGCTTGGGCGCGTCATCCCAGCAGTTCCTCTGCTCCCGCTGGTGGGGCTCCCACATGACCGCCGGGAAATTCCGCTCCGGCGTGGTCACCATCATGTCTTCATCCTGCACCACCATGTGCTTGCGGCAGCAGGTAGTCCATATCTCATCGGTGCGGGAACGGCGGAAAATGTACGCAGGGAACAGGGCGTTGATGGCGTCCCGCTCCGCTTGGTTCAAAGGCGGTGCCTTGTCGGCGAACTGCTCGGCTTTCTCTTGGCTCGTCACCTCTCGCGCCCCCCTTACAGGAAGTCCTCAAGGTCGAGAATCTTCGGGCCGGTGCTGGCCACCGGCACCGCGGCCGCAGTCTCGGCCTCGGCCTCCACATCGGCGCAGAGGTTCACCGTCATGTGGAACTTTACATCCGCGCCGGGGAAGTAGAACCTCACCGCCCGGCGGAACGCCTCCAGGTCGGAGATCGCACTCCCGCAACCCTTGGCCACCGCCTTCATGCAGTCGGAGAAGGCGCCGCCCTGGACCACCGCTTGGGCAAACTCCGCGTCCTGGCGGCAGAACCCGTCCAAGGCATCGTACACGGCGTCCTTCATGGCGCTGGCGTACCTGTCGTAGCTGCCAGCCTTTTTCTCGACATCCAGCTTGCTCTTGGCCTGCTCATACCATTCGTTCATAAAAAACCACCTTTCTATTGCGTCCCGCCGTGAAAGGTGTTATAATCCTCTCAGACAAGGACATTTTTCCTGATGTTTCCCAGCCATTGGGCCTCTCCGTGTTGCAGCATGGAGAGGCTTTTTCATGCGCTTTTCATCGCATCACCCCTTCTTGAACCCCTGCCAGAGCAGGAACATTTGCCCATTGCAGTTCAGCGAGGTCAAGGTCATAGCCCGTTTCTGGCTGCAGATTGTAATATTGCTCTGTATGCGGGGTATTGTATCTAACCCCCATGGCATCCAGTTCTGCCATCGCTCGGCGTAGAGTCTTCTCGATCCAGTGGTCATCATCCCAGGCATAAATCAAACCATTAAGGGCGAAAACACTTGTACATTTCAAATTGCACCTTCGTACAACATTTGAACGGTCAAGGCCCGTCCTCCTGCCCGCCTCTCTTGCGCTGGTGTAGGCATCTATGATCTCCAGAGTGTCACCGATAATTACAACAGGCTACCGTCTATCTGCGTTTGCCGCTTTTGCCGAAACCTTGTGGGCAGCCTTGCTGCTTACAATCTGGACGTTCCAGCGGCTGTTGTTTTCGATGTTGCCATCTTTATGGATGGTTCGCATCCCTGGAGGAAGTCCTCCGAGCCATACTTCAGCCATGAGCCGCATCACTCCGCGTCTTTTGCGATTCGCATCATCGGCAGTCAGGCATACCGTGGCAAGGCGCTGAGTGATGTTCGCCTTGATAATCTTTGGTTCTTTAAGCCTGGCATCTCGTGCTCCATTTGCCCGCCATGTACGAATGCGGCCCCAATCGCTGATTTGATACCAGCCGTTATATCCGGGTATGTCCCGCCACTCCTCTTTTCGGGCTGACACTCTGTGCTCACCTCCAGACCAGTTTCTTCCCGCAGCGGTGGCAAAAGGAATGGTTGGGTTTGCACCGCCCGTTGCAGTCGGGGCAATGCCATACACCATCCTTCAAGAAGGCTTTCCCCGCGACCGCGTGCTTTTGCCGGAGGGCGGCATCCTGCTTGGCCTGGAGCCGGTAATCATGGATGATGTCCAAGGCGTCCTCTGCGGTCTTCGCGCCCGCCTCCGAAATGGCGTAGAGGATGTTGACTGCCACCTTGCAAGTCTCCGCTGTTTCCTCCGGGCCGACCACCCCAATTTGGCCCAGGGTGGTGATGATGCTGTCCATGGTGATGTTGCTATCCATTTGCTACACCCCCCTTCGGCGCCATCCATCCAAAGGTCAGCATGGCCATGTTCGCCCCGCGGACCTGGTGGGCATAGAGCGGCATCTTCACCGGGTACTTGTAGAAGGGGGCCGGCTCCGGGTTCACCCGCTCCCGATCCACCGCTTCCTGCAGGGCGTGGAGCTCCCGCCACCGCTGCTCTACCGTGGAGGGGAGGCGGACGATGCTGGTCAGCTTGTCCAGCAGTTCGATGTCGGCGGTCCCGTAGAGGGACTGGCTTTTCTTGTCCCACTTCATCTTGTTCCAGCTCTTGATGATGGCGAACTGTACGTTGTCCACCTCCACCAGGATCAGGGTGTTGCCCTTCAATGCCATCTTCATACGCGGCCCTCCCTCCACAGGTCACGGATTTCGGCAACCCAATCCAGAATCGTCCGCTTGCCAGCGTAATAGATGGCCGGGAACAGGAGGAGCAGAAACTCCCCGCCGATGGCCTCATATCCCCGCTCGATCCGGGCCGTCTTCACACCCCATGCAAATGTGGCAACGGTTATCAGGAGCACGGCGGTCAGCTCAAGCACCACCGATGCGAGGCTCCGTTTGCGTCTCATCTGTAAAAACTCCTTTCTGCGGTCAGGCCCGCCGCCGGTAGGCTGTCCGAGACGTTCTCAGTTCCGGTCTGGCTTGGTGGGTGGCCCGCGCCAGATACTCGGCGATGGCTTCATCGGTGATCCAAACCTTGCTACCGCGTTTCCGTTGTATGTAGGCCAGCCGGCCGGCGCTGCGCTCCTGATCCAGCGTGGGCAATGACATCCCCAGCCGGGCCGCAGCCTCTTTTCGGGTCATAAGTGTCATTTGCGTCACTCCTTGTCGATTGAGTACTTGTCAGCCAGCAGGGGGATGTGATATAATCCAACTGTGGCCTTTTGTCGGTTGTAATAGGTCGCTTGCCCTGTCAGGTGTCGTCAGCACCTGGCGGGGTGTTTTCTTTGCCGCCCAGGATGATTTCTCATGGACTGGAGCAGCCCGCTCCAACTGGCTCCGGGGAGTCCCGCTCGTAGAGCTCATCAATAGAGCAACCCAGCGCATCTGCCAAGCGCGGAAGAATGGAACTGGATGGATTGCGATCCCCGGTTTCCCACATGGTGATTGTGCTGGAACTCCTCAGCCCCAAACTTGCTGCAAGCTGTGCCTGTGTAATTCCGCTTCGCCGCCTGAGCTCTCTAATTCGAAAACAAGTGTTCATGAAAATCACCTCCTTATCTGCACTCACAGTTTATGGGCGGTCACAAATTGTGGTCACGTTCTGTGGGCAATCATAGCATATCCAATTTCGAAAGTCAACGGTTAGTGACCAAATTTAGAAAAAATATTTGCCCCCTTGTTGAAACTCACAGTTTGTGATTATAATAAACACATAAGGGGGTGCCGAAAATGTTCAAAATCCGTTTAAAGGAATTGCGTGAAAGCAAAGGGATGACCCAGAGGGACTTTGCTGCAGAATTTGGAGTTTCTAAAGGCACCGTTGGAATGTGGGAGAGCGGAGCGCGGGAACCACGAACTATTGACGAAATCAATCGCATTGCTGATTACTTCGGCGTATCCACTGACTATCTTCTTGGACGCGCAGAAAAGAAGGAAAAGCCCGCCCCCACGGATGGGGACGGGCCTACTTTGGATGCATCTCTGATCGAACGCCTTATTCAATTGACACCAGAAGAGCGAGAAAAAGTCGAGGTGTTTGTGCAGGGCATGATTGCGGGGAGGGACGCACATGGATCTCGATGAGCTGAACGAACTCGCAAAGCTACAGGCTGAAGCAGATGAGGAGCTACGCCTACTTCAAAAGGCCCAGGCAGAATACCAGCCTGTAGAGCCTTTGGAGGCCGAGCTTGCCCCAAGCCATGTTGTGGGCGAGTTAAAAGACATTGCCCAGAATATGGCCGAGTACCATGCCGAGTATAACGAGAACCGCCGTGCCGATGAAATCAAGGCGGAAAAGGATAAGAAACACAGCTTCCGCCATGATTTTCTTGTAGCGGCGTTCACCGTCGCTCTGACCCTCTTTCTTGAGCATATCCATGACATCATTGAGTTCGTCCTGGAGTTTTTCCGCTCGTTGTTTTAATGGGCTTTTCATATTTTCATGACCTCAATTCAGATTTCTCCACAGTCGTGGAGGGCTGGGGTTGACGGGCCTGCATGAGAGAGGACAGCAGTTCATCAAGACGCAACTTCTCATCCAGCGTGAGAGACTGTACCAGCTGCTCCGCTTCGGCTTTTGTCATCGTTCGATCCTTTCCACCCCGGCGTCAAGGTATGTATTTGCGCATAATGAATTATACCATAAAAATCCGTCCGTTTCTACTGAAATAAGGAGCTGGACTGCAAAATTTTTTGAAATTCCCACTTTTTTCTGTTTTTTTCAAAAACGAAGGGAGGTGTCCCCATGGCTCGACCCAAAAAACCTACCTATGGATTTGTTGCAAGCCGAGGTGAGTATAGGAAACGGATCAAGGGGCCGGACGGACGGCGTATCTCCCTTTACGCCAAGACGCCAGAGGAGTTGACGGAAAAAATCGCCGCCGTCCAGCGGGAGATCGAGGAGGACGTCTATCACCGGGATAACCCAACCGTGGAGGAGTACGCCACCAAGTGGCTCGCTATGCACGGCTCCCATGTCCGCACGACCACCCTCGTGGACTACACCTCCAAGGTAAAGATTTATATCATAGAGCCGCTGGGGAAAAAGTACATGGCCGAGGTTACCCCGGACGATGTGAAGATGGCCATCAACAAGGCCGCTGCACAGTCAGCTTCAATCTACCGGGGAGTGCAGATGCTCTACAAGATGATCTTCGGCTCCGCATTGGAGAGCCACATTATTGATGAGTCTCCCTGCAAGAATCTAAACCCCCGCGGCGGAAAAACTCCGAAGGAGAAGAAAGCCCTCACCGATGAGCAAGTCACCACCCTCCTGGACGCGGTCCGGGGCCTGCCGCCCTATCCATTTATCATGCTGTGCCTTTACTCCGGCCTGCGCCGGGAGGAGGCCCTGGCCCTCCAGTGGGACAGCGTATTCCTTGAGGGGGACGCCCCGCACATCACCGTTTGCCGGGCCTGGCACACAGAACACAACAGGCCGGTCATCCTGACCGACCTGAAGACGAAGGCGGCAAAGCGGACGATCCCCATCCCGCCCCAGCTGGTGGAATGCTTGAAGGACATCAAGGAGAAGTCCACCTCCGATTTTGTGATTGCCAATCGGGACGGTGGGGCGCTGTCCGAAACACAGTGGCGTCGGGTGTGGGGGTATGTGCGAACCCGCACCGTCAGGGAGCGGACATACTATCGTTATGTCAACGGCCAGAAAATCCCGCATACCGTGACACCCGTGCTGGGGGAGCGGGCCGCCCACAACAGCGATGTGGTGTACAGCATCGATTTTGAGGTGACGCCCCATCAGCTCCGGCACACCTATATCACGAACCTGCTCCTGGCCGGCGTCGACGTCAAGACGGTGCAGGTGCTGGCTGGCCATGAGCACGCCAAAATCACGCTGGACATCTACGCACACCTGACCTATAACCAACCGAAGGATCTGATCTCGAAGGTCAACCAGGCATTTGCGAACAATCCAAAATAGCGGTTTTTGGGGTGCATATCGGGGTGCATTTTTAGAACAGCCCCGTAAAACACTTGAAAATAGGCCATTTTTCTGGATAGGGCGCAAGAAGTACGGCCTCAAGGCCGCCCGCCGCGCCCCCCAGTTCTCCAAGCGTTAACTCCATCCCCGAACCCTCAAACTGCCAGCCCGCCAGGGCTGGCAGTTTTCTTGTATGTAAACAATTTTTGAACTCCGGATCAAAGGGCTTGACAATTTTTCTCTTCCGGATAAAATAATCAATGCGTTAATCATTAATAGATTAACTATTTTGTCGAAAGAAGGTTTTCCCGTGGAAACTTCGTTTCGCGAGATGGATCTGCTGTCCCGCAGCCTACACCAAGCCCACCGGGCGGCCGTCCAGGCGGAGCTGTCCGCCGCCGGCCTGGAGCGGGTAGGCCACCCCATGCTGGTATCCATCCTCCAGTCCGCCGGGGATTCCCCGGACGGCCAGTGCCAGGCCCAGCGGGAGCTGGCCGACCTGCTTCACATCTCCCCCGCCGCCGTGGCCAACTCCCTGAAATGCCTGGAGCGAGACGGCTATATCCGCCGGGAGCCCTGGCAGAAGGACGCCCGGCGCAACCGGGTGATGCTCACGGAGAAGGGCGCCGCCGCGGTGGAGGGCTGCCGGGATGTATTCCGCCGGGTATCCGCCCGCATGATGGCCGGGTTCTCCCCGGAGGAGCTGGCCCAGCTGGCCCAGTTCCAGCGCCGGATGCTGGACAATCTGACCACTGACTTTCCCATCAAAAAGGAGTGATTTTACCTTGCTTTCCCTGTTCCTCACCCACCTCCAAGGCTACAAAAAAGCCGCCGTCAAATCCCCCATCCTTATTACCTTAGAGGTCATCTGCGAGCTGCTCCTCCCCCTGGTGATGGCGGAGATTGTGGACGTGGCCATCCCCAGCCAGGACGTGGGACACATCTTCCGCATGGGCGGGCTGATGCTGCTGCTGGCCCTGTTCGCCATGGCCTGCGGCGTGGCCTCCGCCAAATACGCCACCTTCGCCAGCCAGGGCTTTGGCGCCAATCTGCGCCAGGCCCTGTTCAACAAGGTGCAGGAGTTCTCCTTCGCCGACATCGACCGCTTCTCCTCCGCCTCCCTCATCACCCGCATGACCAACGACGTGAACGCCATGACCATGATGCTGTCCATGGGCCTGCGGATGCTGGTCCGGGCCCCGGTGATGCTCATCGCGGCCCTGTGCATCAGCATCTCCATCAACGCCCGGCTGGCGGTGGTCCTGGCGGTGGTCATCCCCCTGATGCTTCTCGCCATCGCCATCCTTATGAAGGTATGTACCCGGCTCTTTGAGGTCATGCAGCAAAAAATCGACGGCCTGAACAACACCCTCCAGGAAAACCTGGTGGCCATCCGGGTGGTAAAGGCCTTCGTCCGGGAGGATCACGAGCGGAAAAAGTTCAAAACGTCCAACGACGAGCTGATGATGGCCGGCCTGGACGTGGGCATGAAGATCGTGGCCATCATGCCCATCATGATGCTGGCCCTGAACGGGGCCACCGTGGCCGTCCTCTACCTGGGGGGCAAAATGGTCATGGCCGGGGGCTTTCTTCTGGGCGACCTCCAGGCCTTCATCAACTATATCTTCCAGATCCTCATGAGCGTTATGATGGTGGCCATGGCCCTGCTCCAGCTGACCCGGGCCCAGGCCTGCGCCCGCCGCATCAACGAGGTCCTCAGCACCCAGCCCTCCATCCAGGACAAGCCCCTGGACGGCGGCGTCCCCCTCCCCGCCCCCAGGGGCAAGGTGGAGTTCCGGGATGTCTCCTTTAAATACGCGGCCACCGGCACCGGCGACAATGTGCTGTCCAACATCAGCTTCACGGTGGAGCCCGGCCAGTTTGTGGCCATTGTGGGGGGCACCGGCACCGGCAAGTCCTCCCTGGTCAACCTGATCCCCCGGTTCTACGACGTCACCGGCGGGGCCGTGCTGGTGGACGGGCTGGACGTGCGGGACTACCCGGTTGAAACCCTGCGGGAGCGGATCGGCATGGTCCTTCAGACCAATATTCTCTTCACCGGCACCATCCGGGAAAACCTGATGTGGGGCCGGGAGGACGCCACCGAGGAGGAGATGATCCAGGCCGCCAAGGACGCCCAGGCCTATGACTTTATCATGTCCTTCCCCGAGGGCTTTGACACCGTCCTCACCCAGGGGGGCACCAATGTGTCCGGCGGCCAGAAGCAGCGGCTGTGCATCGCCCGGGCCATGCTGAGAAAACCCGCCATCCTGATACTGGACGACTCCACCTCCGCCGTGGACTCCACCACCGAGGCGGCCATCCGCCAGTCCTTCCAGACCAATTTGAAGGACACCACCGTCATCATCATCGCCCAGCGGATCTCCTCCGTCCAGTACGCGGACGAGATCCTCATCCTGGATGACGACCACATTGTGGGCCAGGGCACCCACGAGGAGCTGCTGGCCGCCAGCGCCATCTACCAGGAAATTTATCAGTCTCAGCTTGAGGGGGTGAGGGAGTAATGCCAGGACCCAACCGCCATCCAAAAGGTGGCTACGTAAAACCCAAAAACATGGGGAAAACTGTCAAGCGCCTGGTGGGCTACCTCACCAAGAGCAAGCTGCCCCTTATAGCCGTCTTTTTGTTCCTGCTTCTGTCCGTCTTCAGCAGCGTCGGCGGCAGCTACATGATGCGGGGCATCATCAACCAGTTTATCTGGTCGGGCTGTACCGACTTCGCCGGGCTGGGGCTGGCCATCCTGAAAATGATCGGGGTCTTTCTGATCGGCTCCGCCGCCGCCTACGGCCAGTCCGCCGTTATGGTCCGTCTGGCCGAGGGGGGGATCAACCGCCTGCGGAAGGACTTGTTTGACAAGCTCCAGTCCCTCCCTCTCAGCTACTTCGACCAGCACCCCCACGGCGAGCTGATGAGCCGCTTCACCAACGATGCGGACAACGTCCAGCAGGCCCTGGAGCAGAGCGTGGTGTCCATCCTGTCCAGCGCGCTGATGTTTGTGGGCGTGGTGGGGATGATGCTGTTCATCAACTGGAAGCTCTTCCTGGTCACCGCCCTGACGCTGTTCCTGATGATGCAGGTTTTCAAGCAGGTGGGCGGCCGCAGCCGCAAATACTACCAGGCCCAGCAGAAAGCCCTGGGCGAGATGAACAGCGAGATTCAAGAGGTCATCGAGGGCCTGAAGGTGGTAAAGGCCTTCACCCACGAGGAGCGGGCCAAGGCCGAATTCCAGTCCCTGAACACCGCCTACCGGGACTGCGCCCAAAAGGCCAACTTTTTTGCCGGTGTCATTATGCCCGTCGCCGGCAACCTGATGAACATCAGCTACTCCCTCACCGCCGCCTTCGGCGGGCTGCTCTCCGTCCTCCAGGGCTTCGACCTGGGCGGCCTGGTGGTCTACCTGAATATGTCCAAGCAGGTGGGCCAGCCCCTGAACCAGATCTCCCAGCAGATGACCATTGTGCTGTCCGCCCTGGCCGGCGCCGAGCGGATCTTCGAGGCCATGGACACCGCCCCTGAGATCGACCAGGGCACTGTCACGCTGGTGGGGGCGGAGAAGGACGCCAACGGCACCCTGTCCCAGTATACCGGCGGCGGCCGCCCCCGGGCCTGGGCCTGGAAAACCCCCCGGAGCGCCGGCATGGCCCTGGTTCCCGTCCTGGCCCAGGGGGACACCCTTATCGAGCTGGGCCAGGCCGTCCGGGAAAACGGCAAGCTGAAGCTCCTCCCCCCCGGCGGGGATTCCCCGGAGGGCGTCTGGGTCCAGGTGGCCCGGGACGGCACCCTCACCCAGGTGGATGACCTGTCCGCCCTGGCCAACCACGGCTGGGCCTGGAAGTACCCCGACCACAACGGTGAGAGCTCCCTCCACCTGATCCGGGGCTCCGTCCGGAACGTCCCCGGGGAGGACTGCTACCTCACCGAGCTGCGGGGGGCCGTCCGCTTCAACCAGGTGGACTTCTCCTACGTCCCGGACAAGCGGGTGCTCCACGGCGTCACCGTCTACGCCAACCCGGGGCAGAAAATCGCCTTCGTGGGCTCCACCGGCGCGGGCAAGACCACCATCACCAACCTGATTAACCGCTTCTACGAGATCGAGGGGGGCGCCATCACCTACGACGGCATCGACGTGAGATCCATCCGCAAGGACGACCTTCGCCGCTCCCTGGGGGCCGTCCTTCAGGACACCCACCTGTTCACCGGCACCATCATGGACAACATCCGCTACGGACGGCTGGACGCCACCGACGAGGAGTGCGTCGCCGCCGCCAAGAGCGCCAACGCCCACTCCTTCATCCGCCGCCTGCCCGAGGGGTACAATACCCTGGTCACTGGCGACGGGGCCAACCTGTCCCAGGGCCAGCGGCAGCTGCTGGCCATCGCCCGGGCCGCCGTGGCCGACCCGCCTGTGATGATCCTGGACGAGGCCACCTCCTCCATTGACACCCGCAC
>CAJTOE010000095.1 GCA_910577805.1 uncultured Oscillospiraceae bacterium
CCCGCCGGTGAAGGCCAGCGAATTTATCACCAAAACAGACCAAAAGCCGGAAAAACCCGCCCCCCAGGAGGAGCCTGCGCCGGAAAAGCCCAACCTGGAGGAGGTCTTGCAGGAGCTGGACAGCCTGTGCGGGCTGGAGCGCGTGAAAAAAGACGTAAAGAGTTTAATCAATCTGGTCAAGGTCCAAAAGCTCCGGGAGGAGCAGGGGCTTCCAGTGGCGCCGATGTCCCTGCACCTGGTATTTCTGGGCAATCCGGGCACCGGCAAAACCACCGTCGCCCGGCTGCTGGCGAAAATCTACCATGCCATCGGCGTGCTGTCCAAGGGCCAGCTTGTGGAGGTGGACCGTTCGGGGCTGGTGGCGGGCTTCGTGGGACAGACCGCCATCAAAACCGGAGAGGTCATCCAAAAAGCCCTGGGGGGCGTGCTGTTCATCGACGAGGCCTACTCCCTGACCGGCCAGGACAGCCCCAACGACTTCGGCCGGGAGGCCATTGAAGTGCTGCTCAAGGGCATGGAGGACCACCGGAAGGACCTGATTGTCATCGTCGCGGGCTACGACGAGCTGATGGAGCAGTTTATTCACGCCAACCCCGGTCTGGAGTCCCGGTTCAACAAATATTTCTATTTCGAGGACTACGACAGCCCGCAGCTTCTGGAGATTTTCCGGAGCATGTGCAAAAAACACAGCTACGTCCTCTCCGAGGAGGGCGTGCAGTGGGCCAAAGGGGAGTTCGAGACGCTCTACCAGGAGCGCGACGAGAACTTCGGCAACGCCCGCGACGTGCGCAACCTGTTCGAGAAGGCGGTGGCCCGGCAGGCGGACCGGGTGGCCCAGCTGGAAAGCGTCACCAAGGAGCAGCTTATGGCGCTGCTTCCGGAGGATTTAAAGGAGGAAACAGAACATGCTGATTCAGTTTGACCAGCTTCAGGAAAACATCATTCCCCAGTTCCGGGGCGGCGAGGGAAACACCGTCAACCGGATGTACGCCGACCCCAACAATAAAATCATGCGGGGTTTTCTGGCCCCCGGCTGCACCATCGGCCTGCACACCCACGACACCAGCAGTGAAATCATCTACATCCTGTCCGGCAAGGGCAAGGTGCTCTGCGACGGCGAATACGAGCCTCTGGAGGCGGGCAGCTGCCACTACTGCCCCAAGGGCCACGCCCACAGCCTCATCAACGACCAGGAGGAGGGCAATCTGGAATTTTTCGCGGTCGTCCCGGAGCACGGCGCATGAGAATCGCTTTCTATACCCTGGGCTGTAAGGTCAACCAGTACGAGACCCAAGCCCTGGAACAGCTCTTCACCCAGCGGGGCCACACCCTCGTTCCCTTCGACGGCGAGGCGGACGCTTACGTCATCAACACCTGCACCGTCACCGCAATCAGCGACAAAAAATCCCGCCAGACAGTCCGGCAGGCCCGGAAGCGCGCCCCGGCGGCCCTCGTGGCCGTGTGCGGCTGCTACCCCCAGACCCACCCCCAGGATATGGACGGCCTGTCCGTGGACCTGGTGGCCGGCACCGGGGACCGGCAGAAGTTCGTGGAGCTGCTGGAGCAGACCTGGACAGACCGCCGGCCTGTGACCGCCCTGGACGATGCGTTTTCCCGGCGGGAGTTCGAGCTCCTTCCCCCCGGAGGCCTGGAGGGCCGGACCCGCGCCATGCTGAAGGTGGAGGACGGCTGCGTCAATTTCTGTTCCTACTGCGCCATCCCCTACGCCCGCGGGCCGGTGCGGTCCCTGCCCCTGGAGGAGGCCGTCCGTCAGGCGCGGGAGATTCAGGCAAAGGGCTACCGGGAGCTGGTCCTTACGGGCATCGAGCTGTCCTCCTGGGGCAATCTGCCCGATTTGATCGAGGCCGTATGCGCCGCCGCGCCGGACTGCCGGGTGCGGCTTGGCTCCCTGGAACCCCGGACCATCACCGAGGCGTTCTGCGCCCGGACCGCCAGGCTGCCCAACCTGTGCCCCCACTTCCATCTGTCCCTCCAGTCCGGGTGCGACACGGTGCTGGCCCGGATGCGCCGGAAATATGATTCCGCACGGTATTATGAGAGCGTAACATTACTGCGGGACCGGTTTGATACCCCCGCCATCACCACGGACTTGATCGTGGGCTTCCCTGGAGAGACGGAGGAGGAATTTCAGCAAACCCTGGATTTTATCCGGAAATGCGGCTTTTCCGCCATGCATGTGTTCCCCTACTCCAAGCGCCCCGGCACCCCGGCGGCCGACATGCCCGGCCAGCTCGTAAAGGCCGAGAAAGAACGCCGGGCGGCTCTGGCCGGGGAACTGGCCCGCGAGATGGAGCAGGCGTATTTGTCGTCCTTCTGTGGAACGATAGAGGACGTCTTATTCGAGGAGCAGAAGGACGGCCTCTGGCGGGGCCATACCACCCGCTATCTGGCCGTGGAGACCGCCGCCGGGGACCTGCACAACCAAATACTGCCCGTCCGCCTGGAGGAGGTCCGGGGGGATTTTCTCACCGGAACCCTTATCAAAAGGCCCGAATCAGCCGATGTATAAGAAAAGGCCGATAGAAAGGGGGCATTTTGGATGGCAGTCAAGCTGATTGGAAATCTGAACCAGTATGGAAAGCTCCTGAAAATGCAGCAGCAGTGGAGCGCTAAGAAATCTGACCCCAAGCTCATTACCAGCAAAGCGGACCTGAACACCTCCCTGATTGAGGCGATGAAGCCTAAGGAACAGGAATACACCCAGGAAGAAATTCAAAAAAAGGTGGAGGACATGAAAAGCAAGCTGCGCTCCGGCGGCAGGCTGTCCCCCAAGGAAAAGGAATTTTTGGCCAAAAACGCCCCGGAGGTATACCGCGATGTGGTCGAGGTGGAAAAAGAGCGGGAGGCCTTCACCGCCCGGCTGCGCGCCTGTAAAACCAAGCAGGAGGCCGAGAGCGTGAAAACCAGCCAGGTCACCCAGATACTGGCTTCCACCACCAGGGACACCGCGGACCTTGGTGTGATCCGTATCGCCCAGATGGACGCGGCTGTCGCGGAGCTGGGCAGTTTTTTGAAGGAGCTGCCGGAGCAGCTGGAGCAAAACACAAGACAGGAGGACGCTATGGAGTCTGCAAAGACGGAACGCCGGGACGGGACTATGCCGGACGACATCCCCACCGCAGAGGAGATCGCCCAGGAGCTGGCCGCACAGCTGGGCGGCATTCAGTTCACCCCCCAGCTGATCGAAAAAATCGCCTCTTATGTGAGCGTGCCCGTCCAGGAGAACGCCTCGACCAATAATTCCGTCATTTTCTCCAGCGGACGGGCGGCGTACTGTGCCGCGGCAGAGACTCCCGCCGTGGAGGATTTACCCGAGCCGTCCCACTTCCATCGAAAGGCATGAAAAACAGCCCGCCGGCTTCTGCCAAGCCAGCGGGCCGTTTTTACAGCTTCTGCAATTCCTGAAGGGTCTCCTGGATGTTTTTCTTGGGAATGTAGACTGCCGCCATCTCCGCCAGCTGGGCCAGGCTGAGACTGCGGGCCGCACCCACCATGGGATGCTTGAGGTAGCGGCCGAACCGCCGCTGGAATACCGCCCTGGACTTGGGATTGTCCAGCAGCTCCCCTACCGTGATGTTGTTGTTTCGCAGGTCCATCAAATCACCTCCGTCCCTATCCTATGCCGTCCGGCTCCGTTTTGACTATGTTGGGAGGATTTTATGAAAAAAAATGTCCGCAGCCGCAGGAGAGCCTTACGCCAGGCCCTGCGCAGCAAAAAAACCGTGACGGTAATCTATCTGGTCCTGCGGGCCCTGGTGATTGCCACTCTGGTGCTGCAATTTCTGAACGGCAACTTTGAAAACGTGTTTCTGTGCGGCCTCACCCTGGTCCTGTTCACCCTCCCCACGGTCATTGAGCGCCGCATCAAAATCGACCTGCCGGACACGTTAGAGATCATTATTTTACTGTTCATCTTCGCGGCGGAGATTTTGGGGGAGATCCAGGCCTATTACACCATCTTCAAGGGCTGGGACACCATGCTCCACACCCTCAACGGCTTTCTGTGCGCCGCCATCGGCTTCTCCCTGGTGGACCTGCTCAACCGGAACGAGCGGTTTTCCCTCTCCCTGTCCCCGGCCTTTATGTCCATCGTGGCCTTCTGCTTCTCCATGACCATCGGCGTGCTGTGGGAGTTCTTCGAGTGCGGCATGGACCAGCTCTTGCTGCTGGATATGCAGAAGGACGCGGTGGTCCATGAAATTTCGTCCGTGATGCTGGACCCCGCCGGGCGCAATACGCCCACAGTGATCCGGGGCATCACCGACGTGATCGTGGTAGCCAACGGGGAGGAAATCTCCCTGGGGCTGGGGGGCTATCTGGACATCGGCTTGCTGGATACGATGAAGGATTTATTTGTCAATTTTATTGGCGCGGCCGTTTTTTCCTGGATTGGCTATTTTTATGTGAAGAGCCGGGGACAGGGCCGGTTTGCCAGCCGGTTTATTCCAAAGGTTTTGGACAAAAACAAGGAATGATTCCCGCCGGAGCGGCCATACTAGAACCATCCCAAACAAAGGAGGTTTTCCAGTATGGACCACAGTAAATGCAATTCCAGCATCAAATGCACCGTCAGCAGCTGCGCGTACCACGCGCCCCAGAACTGCTGCTCTCTGAATCAGATCCAGGTGGGCTGCACCGACCACAAGCCTTGCAGCTGCCAGGGGACTGAGTGCGACTCCTTCCAGCAGAAGACCTGCTGAACAAAACCGCCGCTTCCGGAACCGGAAACGGCGGTTTTTTATAGGCTCAAAAGGACGGCGGCAGTCCCCCCAGCTGCGGAGCAGCATTGATTAGCCGGCTTCCCCATTGCCACTATGTTACAAATATGTGACAAATTTCACGCAATTTGCAGTCCATAAAAGCCCACCAAAGCCAGGGCCATCAATCCCGCCGTAATCAGCGCAATCGGCGCACCCTGGAACGCCTTGGGACAGCTCTCAAAGCCGACCTCCTCCCGCAAACCCGCGTAGCTCATTAAAACGATGGTAGCTCCCACGCCGCCGCACAGGGCGTACAGCATCGCCGCCCCCAGAGAATAACCCCGCTGGGACACCAGCAATGCCGCGCCTAATACCGCGCAGTTGGACGAAACGCCGGGCAAAATCTCCTCCAGCCGCCGGTGCAGCTCCGGGATGAACAGCCGCAGGCCGTGCTTCAACAGAAACAGGCTCAGCAGCGACAACAGCGTAAAGGTCAAGGTGCGCAGGAAGGTCCAGCCGAAGGGTATGAGCAGCAGGTTATCCGCCAGCCAGCACAAAAACGTGGTCAGCACCATGCCCAGAGTCAGGGCAAGACCCGTGCGCCGGGCCTGGACCGGGTCCTCAAAGGCCTTGGTGTGGGTGCCGATGCCCATGCAGTTGACCAGGATGAAATTTTCCGAGAGCAGCGCAATCAGCGCTACGCCCGCCAGATGTACCGATGTCATAAAAATTCCTCCTTACGTCTTACGCCTCGCTGTCGGTGTAGCTCAAATCGTCCTTTTCCGGTGCGGCAGTCTCTAAATCTGCCGCCACCGCCAGAGCGCGGTTCACACCGATGGTGATGGCCCGTGAGGTCATCGTCGCCCCGGACACCGCCTGGATGGTGTTGCTGTGCCCGGTGATGTGCAGGGTGCCCGACCGGCCGATAAATTGATTCAGGAACGTCCCGTCCAGCGCACGGGTCCCCATGCCGGAGGTCTCCTTGTGGTCCAGAATGGCTACGCCCGTGACCTCACCGTTCAGGTCCACCCCGACCACCATGGTTATCATGCCGCCAAAGCCGCTGACCTGTACCTCAATGTAATGGCCGATCAGCTCCATTTCCCGGTAGCCCGCGCCGATGCTCACCGCACGGGAATCACGGTAGGGGGTCTCCGCGCCTAAGTCGGCCTGGGGCATCACCTGGGCCAACAGCGCCTGCTGTTCCCGGTCCGCCTGCTGGGCAATGGGCAGGTCCGTGAACCGGTGGACGGCAAAGCTGGCAAAAACCAGCACCACAATGATCCAGGCCATGGACAGTATGGACCAGCACCAGACCCAGAACTGGTCCAGGATGGATTCACCAGGCAGCTCGCCCTCGCCCCGCCGGCGGCCGGGCCGGACCAGCTTGATTTCAGACAGATTGCCCAAGGTCCGCTCCAGACCGGCCCGCATCCCCTCCAGACGGCGCACGCCGAACCGCCGGGGCAGTCCCGCCCGGTCCAGGAGCCACACCATGCAATTCATGGTCAGGATGGCCCAGCCGACCCCGTCAGGGTAGGAGCCGAAATAGCGCAAAAGTACCGTCAGCACGCCGCAGCCTGTGCCGAACATAAGCTGGCCGCGGGGGGTGACCGGAGAGGTGGCGCAGTCTGTCGCCATGAAGAAGGCACCCAGCATCAGTCCGCCGCTGCAAAGCTGGGCAATCATCCACTCCAGCCGGGGGACCTCCGCCGCCGGGAACAGGAAGGTCAAAAGAGCCACGCTCCCTACAAAGCTCAGGGGTATCCTGGCGGAAATCACCCGGCGCATGACCAGATAGCCGCCCCCCAGCAGGACCATGAAAATGGACACCTCGCCAAAGCTGCCGCCGTGCTGGCCCAGGAGCATCTGGCCGTGGTCCAGGGGAGGCAGAAGCCCCAGCTGGAGGTAGGACAGAGGGGTGGCGGCGGTCACCGCGTCCGTGGTGTTCTGGATGGACAGGCCCTGGAGCGCAGGCGCCCAGTTGGTCATCATCATGGGAAAGGCGCATAACAGCATCCGCCCCGTGAGGGCCGGGTTCATGAAGTTGCGGCCCAGCCCGCCGTAAAACTGCTTGACCACCACGATGGCGAACACGCCGCCGACCACAGGGGCCCAGTAGGGGGCGGTGCTGGGCAGGCTCATTGCCAGCAGCACTCCGGTGACACAGGCGGACAGGTCCCCCACGGTCTGCTCCTTGCCCATCAGCCGGCGGTACAGAAACTCCGCCAGCACGCAGGCGGCAATGGAAATAGCTGTTAAAAGCAGCACCCGCACGCCGAACAAAAACGCGGACATGATCAGATTGGGGGTGAGGGCCACCAGAACGTCCGCCATCAATCCCCTTGTGCTTCCCCCCAGCCGAAGCATGGGGTCCACGCGGCGGGGAGCATGTACCGGATTCACGAGGCCTCGCCTCCCTTCTCAAGCTGCTTTTGCATGGTCCGCACCAGCAGCGCCAGGGGGATGCGGGCCGGACACACGGCGGTACAGCAGCCGCACTGGATGCAGTCCTGGGGGTGCAGGGCGGGCAGGCGGCTCCAGTCCTGCTTGCGGGCCGCCTGGTAGAGCAGCACCGGGGCCAGGTGCATGGGGCAGGAGGCCACGCATTTGCCGCAGCGGATACACACCGTCTCCGGCACTGGCTTGGGCAGCTCCCACTCCGCCAGACACACCAGCGCGTCCGTGGTCTTTAGGACGGGGGCGTTCAGGTCGTCCTGGGGCACCCCGCGCAGCGGACCGCCCATCAGGATTTTGGCTGCCGGCTCCTTCAGGCCGTCGCAGGCCTTGAGCAGGTCGTTGAACGGCGTGCCAATGGGCACCCACAGATTCCGGGGCCGGGATACCGCGCCGCCGGATACGGTCACCGCCCGGCGCACCAGCGGCAGGCCCTTCAGCAGGGACTGCCCAATGGCGTACACCGTGGCTACGTTCAGCACCAGACAGCCCACGTCCACCGGCACGCCCTCCGGGGGAACCTCCCGGCCGGTGACCGCCTGGACGACCTGCTTTTCGCTGTCCAGGGGATACCGGGCTGCCATCGTCCGCAGCTCCACCCGGCCCTTCTCCTGCATGGCAAGACGGCGCTCCATGGCCTCCACCGCGTTGAGCTTGTCTCCGGCAATGACCATCACCGCCCGCTCCGGACCCAGGGTACGGGTAAGGACCCGGACCGTCTGCATCAGCGCACGGCCCTTGTCCAGCATGAGCCGGTGGTCCGCGGACAGATACGGCTCGCACTCCATGGCGTCGATAATCAGAGTGTCCGCCCGGCCCACAGCCCCCTCCAGACGGTTCCAGATGGGCAGTCCGCTGCCGCCCATGTCCACGATGCCGGATTCCCGGACCCGCTCGATCAGCTCGGCGCGGGTGACCGTGTCCAGAGCCAGAGGGCCGGGGAGCTTGCTGGAGAGAGTATTACGGCCGTCGTTTTGCAGCACGATCGCGGGGAAATGGTCTCCCCAGGGGTGGGGCTGGTCCTCCACCGCCGCCACCCGCCCGGAGACGCTGGCATGGATGGGAACGCCGTCCCCCTCCCCCTGGGCCACGGGCTGGCCCACCAGGACCCGGTCGCCGGGACGGACCAGCGCTTCGGCGGTCCCGCCGCCGCCCTGGTCCAGGGGCAAAATGACCCACTCCGGCTCCTTCTCCATCCGGGCCAGGGCCTTCCGGCGGGTGCTTTCTTTACGGGCGGCGGGGTGGATGCCGCCAAACATCTTATGGCGCATGAGATACCTCCTGCGAAAAAATCGTAAACAGAAACGATTATATCATACCTCTAAACACGCGGACTTGTCCAGTAAAAACAAAAAAATTAACATTTGTTTCATGTTCTGCCCAAAAATTTTCCAGCCGGTCCGGGGAAGATATGCCGTTTTGGGTAATTTTCACCGCTCCGCATTTCATTCCGCAGGATTACCGGCCGCTTTCGTCCCGGCCTCTGCGCCGCTTGGGATAGGGCCGTTTTTCGTCCGTCACCTCCAGAATGTAATCCGTGGAGGTCTGAAAAAATTCCGCCAGCCGGATCAGCACATCAATGGGCAGCTGGCGCTGGCCGTTTTCGTACTGGGAATAGGTGTTCTGCCGGATATTGAGCAGCTGGGCAAGATGGCTCTGGGTGTAGTCGCCGTCCTCCCGGAGATCGCGCAGGCGCATGGGGTCACCTCCTAATTACATATACACCTCAATTATTGCCATCTCAAATTGAGATATTGACTTATATCTCATTTTGTGATAAAAATAGGGCGTGGGCGATTGCAATTCCACCCCCATCCGGCTATAATAGAAAGCGAAATCCAAAACAAAAGGAGAACCCCCTATGGAACACACCAAAATCCCCGCCGGCTACCGGTCCCTGCTGGGCGTGTACGACACCCAGAAGGCCATCGGCCTGCTGCACCACCTCTTTGAGGACAGCCTCAGCGGCGCCCTCCGGCTGCGCCGGGTGTCCGCCCCCCTGTTCGTCTCCGTCTCCTCCGGCCTCAACGACGACCTGAACGGCGTGGAACGCCCCGTTTCCTTTGAAATCCGAAACGTGGACCAGACCGCCGCCGTGGTCCACTCCCTGGCCAAGTGGAAGCGCCTGGCCCTGCACCGCTACCGCTTCCAGCCCGGCGAGGGACTGTATACCGATATGAACGCCATCCGCCGGGACGAGGACCTGGACAACCTCCACTCCGCTTACGTGGACCAGTGGGACTGGGAAAAGGTCATCACCGCCGGGGACCGCAATCTGGATACGCTGAAAAGCACCGTCTCCTCCATCGTCCACGCCCTGGCCTCCACCCAGCGGGTCCTGAAAAGCACCTTCCCTCAGCTGGAGGTCCTGCCTGACATCGACCAGGCTGTGGCTTTCATCACCTCCCAGGAGCTGGAGGACCTGTTCCCCGATAAAACCCCGAAAGAGCGGGAGCACTTGTTCGTCAAGGACCATCCCACCACCTTCCTGATGGGCATCGGCGGCAAGCTGCGCTCCGGCGCGCCCCACGACGGCCGCGCCCCCGACTACGACGACTGGGACCTGAACGGCGACCTGCTGGTCTGGGACAGCATCAACGG
>CAJTOE010000096.1 GCA_910577805.1 uncultured Oscillospiraceae bacterium
AAAAGAATCCATCACCCGTTCTAACGTGCTTTCTACCTGTATTTGTGCATCAGATTCGCCAACAATATTAAAACAATAAAGCACATTATCATATGCCAGATACGCCACATTAGAAAAATGATTTTCTGTACTATGTGATGTTATTTGCAATGATGTGTCATTCATATTAGCCGGATAATTTTGCCTTGCCAGTTCGGCTGACCACCCGCTGTCCAAAGGTTTTTCGTCTGCTGAATCTCCATATAGAGTAGCATCTACCATAACACGAATCTGATCGTCCCGGTAACCAGCTTGAACGCTGATCCACTCCACATGGCCCGTTTTTGTCCCATACCAACTGACTTTCACATGAGAAGCGTCTCGAAATCCTATTGGCATTGCGACATAAGTAGCTTTTTCCAGCCAAGAACAATCTTCCAGAGGATTTGGAATTGAAAACCCCAGAAACGTTTCACACTCTGCCCAATCGTCAAAACTGCGCTGACAATATCCAGGTATATGACAAAACAACATGTTTCCTTCCTGACGCATCAAGGGCTGATCCAGAAATTTCAGCCTGCTGGTTCGCTTGGCATCCAACCAGAATGATGCTGATGAAGCCCAATACCATGAGCCAAACTCTTTTCATCTAACTCACCCCTCATGTTGTATGTTATCACATTTTTACATTGTTTTCAAGGCGCAGAATAGTAGCCTGTAATTCGTAAAACACATTGTCATACATTATATCTCAGCTTTTATTGCAACAACATCTTCAATCGGAATACAATCTCCATTTTCTAAAACAAGATTTCCCGCAATTCCATCAAACTTTTTTATGACACCGGTTATAGTCACATAGGCTCCACCGGTCTTTTTTCTGTCCGGCTTGAAATAGCATATACTTACCTCCGGCCGTTCCTCTTTCCGCTCTAAAATCGTACGCAAGCGCAAGTCCAATATGGCTTTTTCGTCCTCGGTCAATTCCACACGACAGTCCGTCAATCGTGCCGTCTCCTGTATCGCCGCTCTGTGCCCGACAAGGGCAGCAAAGGGCGCAAACTGTGCGGCACGGTCCCGGACCGGCATCCGGGGGTGTATCGAAGATGTGTGATGCGGAAGGTCAATGATATCATCATAGCGGTGAGTGACTGTTAACGTCTGTTTCATGCCCGATGTCCTCCAATCTGCCGGTTGCGGTCTCTGGCTGTAGCGCCGTCCTGGAGACTGTTTGCTTTCAGGATGGCATTTTTGCCGTACTTATGCTGAATTTCAAGCATAGCTTTCTGGAGACTACGCTCACGGGCCAGCGCTTCTTTCTCGCGCCGTTTTGACTCCAAATCCGTAAACAAATCAAGCTGGTCAAAGTCCTGCGGAGCGTCTTTTTCATCGGTCGTATTGTTCGCCACAATATTCAGCCGGCGGACCAACAGCTTAGGGTCTACGATCCGGTCGTACAGCTCTACTGCGGCATTCACAATCAGCTTGCCGGAGGAGGTCAGCCGGGAAAGATTGATGCTGCCGTGGGCGTGCTTGGGCACTCTGCGCCCATAGTAATCCTCGGTCAGCTCCCCCCTGTAGCCCGCCGTATTGCTCGTTCGGTCGTAGCTTACAATCAGCACGATTTGGTCCGTCATGAGCTGCTGGCTCAGAAGATCGAGCGCAAGCCGTTCCGCCATCTCCCGCAGGACCAGCTTGGCCTTTTCAAACGTGTAGGGATATTGCAGGACCTGCCCGGCCCCGGAGCTGCTGGCCTGGGGCTTATAGGCTTTGACATCAGCCAGCGTGCAGGACTCATAGCCCCAGGCGTGGTCGATCAAAAGCTCCGCGTTCACGCCGAACAGACGGTACAGCATCGCCTCATTTGTCAGAGAACAGCGTGCAATATCCCCCATGGTGTGAAGTCCCCGGTGCTCCAGCTTTTGAGCGTAGCCCCGCCCGATGCGCCAGAAATCGGTCAGCGGTTTGTGGTCCCAGAGCAGGAGGCGGTAACTGCGTTCATTCAGCTTGGCGATACGCACACCATCCTTGTCCGGCTTGATATGCTTGGCTACAATATCCATTGCGACTTTACTCAAATAGAGGTTCGTCCCCATTCCTGCGGTGGTCGTGATGCCGGTGGTTTGAAGCACATCCAGAATAAGCTTTTTCGCCAGCTCCTGTCTGGAGAGATGGTACAAATCCAGATAGTCGGTAATATCCAGAAATATTTCGTCGATGCTGTACGGGTAGATGTCCTCCGGCGCAAAATACTTCAGGTACACGCCGTAAATCCTTGTGCTATACTCAATATAAAGCGCCATCCGGGGCGGAGCCACAATATAATCCAGCTCCAGCGCCGGGTTGCTTTGCAGCTCGGTATCGTCAAAGGAGGCTCCGGAGAACGCCCGGCCCGGTGCATGGAGCCGCCGCTGGGCGTTCACCTCCCGGACGCGCTGAATCACCTCGAACAGACGTGCCCGGCCTGAGATGCCGTAGGCTTTCAGGGAGGGCGTCACCGCAAGGCAGATGGTTTTCTCGGTCCTGCTGAGGTCCGCGACCACCAGATTGGTGGTAAGGGGGTCCAAACCGCGCTCCACACACTCTATGCTGGCATAAAAGGATTTTGCGTCAATACAAAGATATGTCCTATTTTTCAAAGCAAACGACCACCATTTCACAGAGAAAATTAGAATGTATGTATTATAGCACAAACGTCCGCTTTTTGTCTATAGATGATTGTCACCAATTTTCGATTTACAGCCTTAGATTTCATCCTCATGTGACATTCCATCCCAAACAGGTAGAGTATAGGTGAAGCCACTTTGAAAGGAGGAGACGCCTATGGACGATGGGCAAATCATCACACTGTTCTTTCAGCGCTCGGAGCAGGCCATCTCCGAGATTTCCGGCAAATACGGTACGCTCTGCGCCCGGACCGCCCGGAACATCCTCGGCAGCACCCAGGACGCGGAGGAATGCGTCAACGACGCGTATCTGGCCCTTTGGAACACCATCCCGCCCCAGGAGCCAAAGCCCCTGCTGGGCTACCTGTGCCGGGTCGTGCGCAATCTGGCGCTGAAAAAGCGCCGGGACAACAAGGTACAAAAGCGCGACAGCAGCTACGACGCGGCGCTGGACGAGCTGGCGGGCTGTCTGGCCGGGCCGGAGGCCGCGGAAACCGCCCTGGAGGCCCAAGTGCTGACCGAGGCCCTGGACCGCTTCCTGGACGGCCTGAAGCCGTCGGACCGGACCCTGTTTGTCCGGCGGTACTGGTTCGGAGATTCCGTCCCGGAGCTGGCGGAGCGCTGGGGCCTCAGCCGGCACAATGTCACAGTCCGCCTGTCCCGCATTCGTCAGAAGCTGAAGCAGAACCTGCAAAAGGAGGGATTTTACCCATGAAACGGGAATACATCGAAGCCGCTCTGGATGGTCTGGCCCTGCGGCACATCCAAGAAGCCGCCAGCGGACCGCCCCCACGAAAAAAACGCTTCCCCACGCTGTTCAGCGCGGCGGCTGTGCTGTTGCTGTTGTGCGTCGGGGTGCTGGGACCGCTTTTCACCGCCGCCCCCGCCGTCACCGCCTACGCCCAGGGCACCAATGTGGAACTCACCTCCGCCGGGGTGCTGATGCAGACCGGGACTATTCAAAACGATGGCAGTCAGACCGGACACCCGCTGATGTTCTATCTGGCCGGTAAGGACATTGAGCAGGTCCGGTTCTCCTGCAAAAACCAAAAAATCCGCTTCGAGGACTGGACCGAAACCAGAGACGAGTTCGGGAACGCCCAAAATTTTACGGTCCCCTACGGAGACGACCCCAGTGAATATTACTACCTGTTAATTGACTGGATTCCGGAGGACACTGTGGAAGCCCTGCATGAGCCTGGGACCTCCATTGCAGACCTCCCCACGGAGCTGCGGGAGGACCAGATTATCCTGGAAATTCAGTTTTCCAACGGTAAGCGGGATATAAAGTCCATTTCCATCTCTCTTTTGGACGACGGCACGTTTTTCGCGGTATTTTCTGACTACGAAATCCAGCCGGAGGACGATTTTGTTTCCCGCCCGGACGCGCCCGTCATCCCCCGTGCGATTCTATATGGCCCCGGATGAAACTATCTTCTCCAGGTCCGGCTTCCCCTCGCCCGCCTATTCGACATTACGAATCGAAATTGGTAGATTTGATTTCTATTGTAATTGTGCCGGAAGTATGATAAACTAAGAAACGAATCAGAAAGCTTTAGACGTGGAACGCGAGGTGTCCCCATGGATCATCAATTTCGTACTGCCGCCTTTGGCGGCTTTAACCGCCAGGATGTGCTGGACTATCTGGCCAGCTCCGCCCTGGCGAATCAACAGCAGCTCCAGGCCGTCCAGGAGCAGCTGGACCAGAGCCGGAAGGAGCTGGAGGAATCCGCCGCCCAAAAGGACGAGATCCAAGCCCTCCAGGCCCAGGCGGAGGAGCTGCAAAGCCAGCTGGCGCAAGCCAAGGTCCGGGAGCAGGAGCTGACAAAAGCCCTGGAAGCCGCCCAGCAGCGGGTCCAGCAGCTGGACCTGCGGGTGACGCAGCTGGAGCCGGACGCGATGGCCTACGCGGCGGTCAAGGAGCGCTCCGCCGGGGTGGAGCTGGAGGCCCACCGCCGGGCACAGAACGTGCTGGACGAGGCCAAGCTCCAGGCCCGCCGGGTCCGCCAGCAGACCCACCAGTGGCTCAATCAGATGGTCCAGGAGTACAATACGCTGCGCCGCCAGCTGGACGCCGCCCTGACCAGCGCGGGCAAGCAGCTGGACCAGGTAGGTCAGACCCTGTCCAAGCAGGACGGAGCCTTTGACCAGCTCCGGGAGGCCTACGCCAAGACCGACCCGGACCGAAAGCCCGCCCCCACTCCCCTGAACGATGATTGACGCATAAAACGCCCCCTGTCCCGGCACACTAGCGGGAAAAGGGGGCGTTTTTCTATGTCCAAAAAAAGCTGGCGCTATGCGCTGGCCGGAGCTTTGGCGGGGCTTGCCAACGGTTTTTTTGGCGGCGGAGGCGGGTCCGTCCTGGTCCCTCTGCTCACCCGGATGTGCGGCCTGGACCAGCGCCGGGCCTTCGCCACCTCTGTGGCGGTGATCCTGCCTCTGTGCGTCCTGTCGGCGGGCATCTACCTGTTCCGGGGCGGGCTGGACTGGGCGGCCGCACTGCCCTACCTGGCCGGAGGCCTTTTTGGGGGCTACGCCGGAGGAAAATTATTTCAAGGCGTGAACATCGGCTGGCTGAAGCGGGGCTTCGGTCTGCTGCTGCTCTACGGCGGCGTGAGGTGCTTTTTATGACAGAATGGCTGACCGCGTTTCTGGCGGGGGCCGTCACCGGCGTGCTGTCCGGCTTCGGCGTGGGGGGCGGCACCCTGCTGCTGGTGTATATGACCGCCTTCGCCGGCCTGGACCAGCGCCTGGCTCAGGGCATCAATCTGCTTTACTTCCTGCCCGCCGGGCTGATGGCCCTCCCCTCCCACTGGAAAAACGGTTTTATGGAAAAGGCCGCGCTGCTGCCCGCCATCGGGGCTGGACTGGCCTGCGCAGCGGCGGCGGCCTGGGCGGCTACCGGGCTGGAGGTGGAGCTTCTGCGCAAGTGCTTCGGGGGCTTTTTGATGGTCATAGGCGCCATGGAGCTGTTTTCTTTCCCTCGACGGAATTCGACAAAACACCCTCCAAACACGGGATAAAGAGCCGTCCATTTGTCGAATCCTGTCGCAATCTGGCGCATCCTGCGATATTTAGGGAAAAATATCTACCAAAAATACCAGTCATTTCCTTGCGAATCATGTCAGTTTGTGATACATTGTTCGTGATTTCAAAGAAAGGGGGATGAATATGGATAAACGACGCGTACTCGTTGCGGACACTGGGGAGGAATACCGCAGGGAATTCGTCAAGGAGATCCACGAGGAACCGGACATCCAGGTGATGGGCCAGACCGGCAACGGCTTTGAGCTGATCGACCTGATCCAGCACCAGGAGCCAGACGTGGTGGTGATGGAAATGATCCTGGCCGGCATCGACGGCGTGGAGGTCCTGGAGCGACTGGCCAGCCTGCCGCTGGAGCGCAAGCCGAGAGTCCTGGTGGTCACCAGCCTGACCACGGGGAACATGGCTGATCTGGCGGTGTCCAGGGGAGCCAACCACTACATGACAAAGCCCTGCCGTCCGGCGACGGTGTGCGAACGAATCCGGCAGCTTTGCAACGCGGGCTGTCCGGAAGAAGAACCCAAACAACCCAAGCAAGACCTGGAATCCATTGTAACCAACATTTTGCTGGAAATCGGCGTGCCGCCTCATATCAGCGGCTACAGCTACCTGCGCGAGGCCATCATCCTGACGGTGAATGACGGGGAGATCATGCGGGCCGTCACCAAGGTCCTCTACCCTACGGTGGCCAAGCGCTGCCACTCCACCGCCCAGCGGGTGGAACGCTCCATCCGTCACGCCATCAAAACCGTCTGGGAACACGGCGACCCTGCCGCGCTGCAAAAATACTTCGGCCAGCCCGGCTCCTGCCAGCGCAAAAAGCCCACCAACTCCGAATTCATCGCCAGAATTGCAGACCGCTTGCAGCTTCGCCTGCGCATCAACATATAGGGAGAGGCCCCCGGTCTGTGGACCGGGGGCGCGGCGTTTCTTATACCTTCTGTGCGGCCTGTTCGGTTTTGCTCCCCTCCTGGGGCAGCTGGTCTGTGGACTCCTGTCCGTTCTGCCCCTCCTCCGGGGGGACCTCCTCCTCCGGGTTCAAGGCCTGCTCCAGCCGGGCCAGGGTGCGGGCCAGCTCCCGCTGGGTCACCGGGGCTTCTTCATCCTCCGGAAGGCCCATCAGCTCCGCTTCCACCGCCCAGCTCAGGGCCGTCCGGGGACTCTCCCCCTCCGGCTCCGCCAGACGGTACAGGACCACCGCCAGATAGGACTGGCTCACGGCCCCCTCCGGGTCGAACTTGCCCGTGCCTACCCCGGCCATCAGCTTCTGTTCCAAGGCCCAGGCCACGCCGGGCAGATAGTCGGCCCCCTGCTGCAAATCCTTATAGCTGTCGGGCAGCGGAGAGCGGGCATTGCCGCCGGTGAGCTGGTAGAGCTGGTCCGCCAGCTGGGCACGGGTGATGGGCTGGCTGCTGGTCTGCTCCATGTACTCATCAAAGGTCAGGCCGCTCTCCTTCACGGCCAGGGCCGTCTCCACCCCCACATACCGGTAGTGCCAAGGCTCAAAGCAGTAGCCGGTGACCTCCTCCTTACCCTCCGGGTAGCGCAGGATGAAGCCGTAGTCCCAGCAGTGCTCCACCAGCCAGCGGTAGGTATCCGTGCGCTCGAAGTGCGCCCGGAGGCTTGCGGTGTTGATGTCCGCCGCCAGGCCGGTCTGGTGCTCCGAGAAGCCGGGCCGGGCGGAAAAGGTGTCTGCGGTGGCCTCGCCGTACTGGCGCTTATAGCTCTGATACAGGGTGGTCTGCTTGCTGTAGGACCGGTAGCCCGACACCACCCGCAGAGAAAATCCCTCCTTGGCGGCGGCCTTGGCCATCTCCACAAAGGCGCTTCCGGCCTCCGGGGTCATGGACAGCCCGCCGTATGCCGAAGGCAGGGCCTTGAGTTTGGGAACGAAATTTTTCGGGAGCTGGTTCCGCTTGTTCACCAGCACATCCAGGGCGCCTGGGTCCTGAATCTGGGCCGTCTCCTGCGCCGCCTCCTGGGTCTGCGTGGAGACAGGCTCCTGCCGGGGCGCGTCCGCCGCGTAGGCGGGGACCGCTGCCAGGATAAAAACCAAATACAGTGCCAAAGCGCGGCCAGCCGCGCCCAAACGATGCTTTGTCATTCGCTGCTCCTTTTCTTCTGATTTTGATTCATTTCATGTAATCCATCCAAAGGGTAAAAATACGGGACCCGTCTCCGGTCCGGGCGGGGTCCATGCGCTCCGGGTGGAACTGCACCCCGAATACCGGCTTGTCCCGCAGCTCCAGAGCCTCCAAAACGCCCTCTGCGGCCCAGGCGCTGGGGACAAGGCCCTCCCCCAGCCGGTCCACCGCCTGGTGGTGCCAGCTGTTGACGGTGAGGGACGCTCCGTAGAGCTTTTCCAAAAAACCGCCCGGCGCAAGGGAAATCGGGTGTATCCGGTCCTGGTCCCCCTGGCCCAGATGCCTCTGGGTCTGGGCCGGAGGCAGGTCCTGGATCAGCGTCCCGCCCAGGGCCACATTGAGGACCTGCATCCCCCGGCAGATGCCCAGAATGGGTTTTCCGGCCCGGAGATAGTACCGCACCAGCGCCAGCTCCGCCCGGTCCTGGACCGGGTCCGGCGGGTGGGACCCCCGGTCCTCCTGGCCGAACAGGGCGGGGTCCAGGTCGCCGCCGCCGCACAGCAGCAGGCCCGCGCAGCCTGGGTCCGGCGCCGGACTGTAGGCCGCGCACGGCTCGCCCCCCGCCCGGAGGACCGCGCTGCAGTACCTCTCCATCCGGCCCTCCAGGCCGGAAATTTGTATCCGGGGCTTCACGGCTCGTCCACGCCCCGCTGCCGGTTCTCCACCAGACTGGCAATGAGCTGCACCGCTCCGTCGATGCCGGTCAGGGAGGAATTGAGGGTCAGGTCATAGCGGCGCATTTCGCCCCAGGTGTGGCCGGTGTAGTAGTTATAGTAGTTGGCCCGGCCCCGGTCCATGCCGGACACCCGCTGCTCCAGGCCGGTGGGAGGGATGTGGTACTCCTCCACACAGCGCTTGACCCGCTGCTCCAGGGGGGCGTGGACAAAGACCTTCAGGCACTCCGGCCGGTCCCCCAAAATGTAGTCGCTGCACCGGCCCACGATGACGCAGGGGCCCTCGTCGGCCAGCTCCCGAATGACCTCCGCCTGGGCGAAGAAGGCCTGATGGCTCACCGGCACCCCCTGGTGGGTAAAGGCGGGGGCGCCGATGCCGATGGGCGCGATGGACAGGTGGAACCGGCTCCGGGCCCGCTCCTCCGCCCTGGCGATGAAGTCCGGAGAGAGTCCGCTCTTCTCCGAGGTCTTTTGAATAATGGTACGGTCATAGCACGGGATGCCCAGCTTTGCGGCCAGCTGCTTGCCGATGACCCGGCCGCCGCTGCCAAATTCCCGGCTGACGGAAATCACATAGCTGCTCATGAAATCACTCCTGCCTTGGTTAGGTTACCTCCATTATAGCGTTTTTCCGGGCAAATGACAACGAAAATCTGGGGCAGGGGTGAAATTATTTGTTACTCCGCCAAAACCATGCGGACCCGGCCGCCCTCGGCGGGGGATTTATCATACCAGAAGGTCAGCTTATAGCCCTCCTCCTGGACGCGGGCCAGGGTGGACTGGATATACCGGCCGTCCAGGTGCTCGTAGACGATCACGTTTTCGGCAATCAGATAGGTCTCGTTGCCGTAGGTGATGGCGGTGTTGTCCACGACCTTCGCCCCAGCGGGGACCTTTTTCAGCAGGCAGAAGTCCTTCGGCTCAGTGGCGGTGCCCTTGAGGTAGAAGGGGCCGGTGCGCTCCACGGGGAACTTTTTGTTCTGGGAGACATAGCGCACATACTGGCCGTCCAGGAACATGGTGTAGTTGACCAGAATGGTCAAACCGTCGCTCTGGTCGTTGATGTCGGTCAGGATGCCGTACTGGTACGCGTCGCCGGTGGCCTCCTTGAGGACCATGCGGTCAATGCGGCCCTGGCCGTCCAGGGTGTAGTAGTAGACCATGCCGTCGGTCAGGTTCATGCTGGCCAGACGGTCGGGGTAGATTTTGACGGCCTTCCCCTCGTAGGTGTCCAGAATCTCCACATCCGGGGCAAATTCCCGG
>CAJTOE010000097.1 GCA_910577805.1 uncultured Oscillospiraceae bacterium
AAAGCTGATTTCTCTGAGCCGCCTGTTTTCTGTGTCGATAGGCTGGCTGCTGGGTGTGGAAGAAAATTCCGAAAATCAGGAAAAACTGCTGGAGGACGTATTGGCCCGGTATCAGCCCCCCAAGCTCTCCCTCTGGAGCAAGTGGCTGACTGGCGGTCTGGCTGTATTGTGCGCCGCGGCCCTGGTCTCCGTTCTGGCACTCCACGCCCAGGTGACCCACATCCAAAAACAGTACGACATCCTCAACGCCAGCTTCGGCACCGTCCGGCGGCAGTTGGACAGCCTGCTCCCCGCCCTGGACAGACAGCCCGATTATCTCTCAAATTGCAGCGTAGAAATCTCCGGCTTTGACCTCGCCCAAAACAGCGTTACCTTTACCGTCTGGGCCACCTTCAAGCCGGAGCTGGAAAAAGACTACCCCAATGCAAACATCTTTTTCGGTGTGGCCAGTGACCGGGTGTCTAACGCCACTATGCTGGAAGCCATGGCAGGACCCCGCCAGACCTACCGGATGGAGCTTACCGCCCAGTTGGGGGACTACATGGTGATTCAGGTCATGTTCCGGAGCGACGGCGGCAGAATGTATACCCAGGATTTGAAGTGTTATTACGACCTCTATCAGAAAAGTCTGCCCGCCCTCTCACTTCAGGAGTGCGGCTATTCCCCCAGCCAGCATCATAACTGGGTCCAATGGAACAGCGAACCATACCAGCCAACCCAAGTCCATATCCCGGAAAACACATTTTGCATCCAGCCTGTGGACGAAGCCTCCCTGGAATTCGGTCCGTCTCCCGCTGTGAAGGAGCTGCGTGTTGGACTTTTCCACAACCAGACGCTGGTATGTTGGCTGGACAGCCCCAATTTTGATAACATCTACCACCTGTCAGAGCAGGACCTCACACTTCAGGAAAATGACACGCTTGTCATT
Organism: uncultured Oscillospiraceae bacterium; assembly: GCA_910577805.1. Classification (GTDB taxonomy): domain Bacteria; phylum Bacillota; class Clostridia; order Oscillospirales; family Oscillospiraceae; genus Lawsonibacter. The sequence continues at coordinate 929 of CAJTOE010000097.1, forward strand.
GCCGCCCTCTTTACCGACGAATATGGACGGCAGGGCGTCAAGCCTTTGACGCCTGCCTATGTACGCATCCTCTCTCTGGTGCAGTGGAACGAAGGGTTTTGGAACAGCGGCCTCTTGGACTTAGAGCAATATCACTTTGAGGATTAGAAAGGAGAATTTATTATGACGACCGGACAGCGCATCGCCGCCAAGCGCAAAGAACTGGGCCTATCCCAGGAGGCGCTGGGGGAAAAGCTGGGGGTATCCCGGCAGTCCATATACAAATGGGAGTCGGACACGTCCCTGCCCGAAATCGAAAAGCTGATTTCTCTGAGCCGCCTGTTTTCTGTGTCGATAGGCTGGCTGCTGGGTGTGGAAGAAAATTCCGAAAATCAGGAAAAACTGCTGGAGGACGTGCTTGCCCGCTATCAGCCCTCCAAGGCTTCTCCGCGGAGCAAATGGCTGACCGGCGGTCTGGCTGTGCTGTGCGGCGCGGCTCTAATCTCGGTAATCTCTCTCAATGCTCAGGTTCAGGACATTCAGACCCAGGTTCAGCATTTGTCCACCCAGTACAACCACATATACACCCAGTTGACGAACCAGACCAACGTACTCACTTACCGGATCGAGGAGATTTTGAGCGCCCAGAACCACCTGACCGCCGATCACAGCACAAAACTGCTTCGCACCAGCCCGCCCGACAATACCGCTGCATTCCTGGTGCAGGTGGTTCCAAAGACCCTCACGGAGGGCATGGAGGTCCTGTTTTTGATAGACACCGGCAATGGGGTGGAAGAATTCCCGGTCTCGCCGGACGAACATATGACGTTTACCAAAGAAGTCACCTGTGAGCTGACCGACAGCATCAACATATCGGTGGTCTTTCTCGTTGACGGCACCCGCCAGACCCAGCTGCTGGACACCTACACCGGCCTCTATTGGGACAGCCTCCAGCCCTACCGGCCGGAGTTCAACAGATATAGTGAGTTGGCAGGCAAAACGGTTGGAGCTGACGGCCTGTTCCATTTTGACACAGAAACCTTCACCGTCTGCACACCGGACATACCCACAGAAACGCTCTATGTTGCACTGTTCCAAAATCAAAAGTTCGTATGCTACTCCGATTGGATAGCGGGGAAAGGCATCATTGCCGGTCAAGTGCGGGGCCTTCTGACCGAACCGGATTCAGAGTACACCTTCCTGTTTGGAGAGCTGGCCCTTGACATACCGCAGGGTGACACCATAACCATCGCCGCCTTCTACACGGACGAGTACGGACGCGTAGGTGTGGAGCCCCTTATTCCCAGCTATGTCCGGGATGGAAATATTCTGAACTTTGTCAGCGGCGACCTCCATTATCTTTACGACGTCTCCAGCTACGAATTCTGACAAATACAGGAGTGGACTGTGGGGCCCGACCCCCTGGGCGGGCCATGTCGCAGAGACTTCCAGTCACCTCCAAAGCCTTCCCCCTCACGGGGGAAAGTGGCTGGCCGGAGGCCAGACGGATGAGGGTAAAAAAAAGAAGCGGACCGCAAGCGGTCCGCTTCTCCTATTGGCAGTAATCTAAGAAATCAGTCCTCGGTCACGTCGATGACAACGCCGGAACCCACGGTACGGCCACCCTCACGGATAGCGAAACGCAGGCCCTTCTCGATGGCGATGGGGGTGATCAGCTCGACCTTCATGTCCACGTTGTCGCCGGGCATGCACATCTCGGTGCCCTCAGGCAGAGTGATGACGCCGGTCACGTCGGTGGTACGGAAGTAGAACTGGGGACGGTAGTTGTCAAAGAAGGGGGTGTGACGGCCGCCCTCGTCCTTGGACAGGACGTACACCTGGCCGATGAACTTGGTGTGGGGATGGATGGAGCCGGGCTTGGACAGAACCTGGCCGCGCTCGATGTCGGTCTTGGCCACGCCGCGCAGCAGGCAGCCCGCGTTGTCGCCGGCCTCGATATAGTCCAGAGTCTTGCGGAACATCTCCATGGAGGTGACGACGGTCTTGCGCTTCTCGTCGGTCAGACCCACGATCTCCACTTCCTCGCCGGCCTTCAGCTGGCCGCGCTCCACACGGCCGGTGGCGACGGTGCCGCGGCCAGAGATGGTGAACACGTCCTCGACAGGCATCAGGAAGGGCTGGTCGGCCTTACGGTCGGGAGTGGGGATATAGCTGTCAACGGCGTCCATCAGCTCCTTGATGCAGGCGAACTCAGGGGCGTTCACGTCGTTGGACTCGGAAATCAGGGCGTTCAGCGCGGAGCCCTTGACGATGGGGATGTCGTCGCCGGGGAACTCGTAGAAGGACAGGGTCTCACGGACCTCCATCTCCACCAGCTCCAGCAGCTCCTCGTCGTCCACCTGGTCGCACTTGTTCAGGAACACCACGATGGCGGGCACGCCCACCTGACGGGCCAGCAGGATGTGCTCCTTGGTCTGGGCCATGGGGCCGTCGGTGCCGGCGATGACCAGGATCGCGCCGTCCATCTGGGCAGCGCCGGTAATCATGTTCTTGATATAGTCGGCGTGGCCGGGGCAGTCAACGTGGGCATAGTGACGGGCGTCGGTCTCATACTCCACGTGGGCGGTGTTGATGGTGATGCCGCGCTCCTTCTCCTCAGGAGCCTTGTCGATGCTGGCGTAGTCCTCGAACTGGGCCTTGCCCTGCATAGCCAGATACTTGGTGATTGCCGCGGTCAGAGTGGTCTTGCCGTGGTCCACGTGGCCGATGGTGCCGATGTTGACATGGGGCTTGTTACGCTCAAATTTTGCCTTAGCCATTGGAATTTCCTCCTTATGAATCCTTCATTTCTTATAAAATCGGGTTTGTGCATTATCAAGACCTATTGTAGCCTATTCTTCACACAATTTCAACCCCGAATTTCCAGCCTTTGCTGGAAAAATAGTCAGTCTTCGCTGTGGCCCCGCTGGGCGATGATCTTATCGGCGATATTCTTGGGGATCTCCACATAGCTGTGGGGCTCCATAGAATACTGGCCGCGGCCCTGGGTGCGGGAGCGCAGGTCGGTTGCATAGCCGAACATTTCGGACAGGGGCACCAGCGCGTCGATCTGCTGGGCGCCGGGGCGGGCTTCCATACCCTGAATCTGTCCGCGGCGGCTGTTCAGGTCGCCGATAACATCGCCCATATAGTCCTCCGGGACAATTACAGAGACCTTCATGATAGGCTCCAGCAGGCAGGCGTTGGCCTTCCGGCAGGCGTCCTTGAACGCCATAGAACCGGCGATCTTAAAGGCCATCTCCGAGGAGTCCACCTCGTGGTAGGAGCCGAAGGTCAGGTGGACCTTCACGTCCACCACCGGGTAGCCGGCCAGCACGCCGGCCTGCATAGCGCCCTGGATGCCCTGGTCGATGGCGGGGATATATTCCTTGGGAATCACGCCGCCGGTGATCTCGTTGAGGAACTCATAGCCCTTGCCGGACTCGTTAGGCTCCACAGTGATGCGGCAGTGGCCGTACTGGCCCTTACCGCCGGACTGGCGTGCATATTTGGTGTCCTGCTCCACCGACTTCTTGATGGTCTCTTTGTAGGCCACCTGGGGTGCGCCCACGTTGGCCTCCACCTTGTACTCGCGCAGCAGGCGGTCCACGATGATCTCCAGGTGGAGCTCGCCCATACCGGCGATGATGGTCTGGCCGGTCTCCTCGTCGGTGTAGGTCTTGAAGGTGGGGTCCTCCTCGGCCAGCTTCACCAGGGCCAGGCCCATCTTTTCCTGACCGGCCTTGGTCTTAGGCTCAATGGCCACCCGGATAACGGGTTCGGGGAACTCCATGGACTCCAGAATGATGGGGTGCTTTTCATCACACAGCGTATCGCCGGTGGTGGAGTTCTTCAGGCCGATGACGGCGGCGATGTCGCCGGAGTAGACCTGCTCAATATCCTCCCGGTGGTTGGCGTGCATCTGAAGGATGCGGCCGATGCGCTCCCGCTGGTTCTTGGTGCTGTTCAGCACGGAGGTACCGGTGGACAGCACGCCGGAATATACGCGGATAAAGGACAGACGGCCCACATAGGGGTCGGTGGCAATCTTAAAGGCCAGGGCGGAGAAGGGGGCGGAGTCGTCGGCGGGACGCTCATCCTCTTCCTCGGTCTCCGGGTTGACGCCCTTGATGGCGGGGATATCCAGGGGGGAGGGCATGAAGTCCACGATGGCGTCCAGCAGCTTCTGCACGCCCTTGTTGCGGTAAGAGGTGCCGCAGACCACGGGGACGACCAGGTTGTCGATGGTGCCCTTGCGCAAAGCCTTGCGGAGCATCTCGGAGGGGACGGGCTGGTCCTCCAGGGCCAGCATCATGATCTCCTCGTCGATATCGGCGCAGGCGTCCACCAGCTTGGTGCGGTACTCCTGGGCCAGGTCCATCATGTCCTCGGGGATATCCTCCACGCGCATGTCCTTGCCCATTTCGTCGTAGTAGACGTCGGCCTTCATCTCCACCAGGTCGATGATGCCCTTAAACGTATCCTCTGCTCCGATGGGGAGCTGGATGGGCACGGCGTTGGCCTTCAGGCGGTCGTGGATCATGTTCAGGACGTTGAAGAAGTCCGCGCCCATGATGTCCATCTTGTTGACATAGATCATGCGGGGGACCCGGTAGTGGTCCGCCTGACGCCACACGGTCTCGGACTGAGGCTCCACGCCGCCCTTGGCGCACATGACGGTCACAGAGCCGTCCAGCACGCGCAGGGAGCGCTCCACCTCCACGGTAAAGTCCACGTGGCCGGGGGTGTCGATGATGTTGATGCGGTGGGAATCGAACTGATTGGCGGAACCCTGCCAGAAGCAGGTGGTAGCGGCGGAGGTGATGGTGATACCACGCTCCTGCTCCTGGGCCATCCAGTCCATGGTGGCGGTACCCTCGTGGGTCTCGCCGATCTTGTAGTTCACGCCCGTATAAAACAGGATGCGCTCGGTGGTGGTGGTCTTACCGGCGTCGATATGGGCCATGATACCGATATTTCTGGTTTTTTCCAGAGAAACTTTTCTTGGCATACTCTGTCTCCTTCTAAATTACCAGCGGTAGTGGGCGAACGCCTTGTTGGACTCGGCCATCTTGTGGGTATCCTCGCGCTTTTTCACGGCGGAGCCCAAATTGTTTGCCGCGTCCATGATCTCGCCGGCCAGACGCTCCCGCATGGTTTTTTCGCCCCGGTTGCGGGCGTAGGTGGTCAGCCAGCGCAGGCCCAGGGTCTGCCGCCGTTCGGGGCGGACCTCGATAGGCACCTGGTAGGTGGCGCCGCCCACGCGGCGGGCCTTGACCTCCAGGGAAGGCATGATGTTTTCAAGGGCCTGGGTGTAGACCTCCATAGGGTCCTTGCCGGTCTTGTCTTTGATGATGTCAAAGGCGCCGTAGACCACCTTCTGGGCCACACCCTTCTTGCCATCCAGCATGATGCTGTTGGTAAGCTTGGTAACCAGGACAGAGTTGTAAAGCGGATCGGGCAGAACCTCCCGCTTGGGCACATTTCCTCTTCTGGGCACTTTGCTTCCCTCCTTCTTATGAAATTAGAAATCATAGGTACTCAAAGCGGCGAAGCGCTTTGTGTAATGCCTGTCCGAGGTCTACCCAAAAAATATGAATAAACGCCGGGCAAGGCTTGTGGGTGCCTTGCGCGAAACGCACAATGCAAAGTTAGGTGAAGCAAGCGAGCTTACTTCTTGCCGGCCTTGGGCCGCTTGGCGCCGTACTTGGAACGGGCCTGCATCCGGCCGGAGACGCCCTGGGTATCCAGAGTGCCGCGGATAATGTGGTAACGCACGCCGGGCAGGTCCTTGACACGGCCGCCGCGGATCATGACCACGGAGTGCTCCTGAAGGTTGTGGCCGACGCCGGGGATATAGGCGGTGACCTCGTAACCGTTGGTGAGCTTGACACGGGCGATCTTACGCAGCGCGGAGTTCGGCTTCTTGGGGGTGGAAGTACGAACGGCGGTGCAGACACCTCTCTTCTGAGGGGACGGCAGATCGGTCTCACGGCTCTTCAGGGTGTTCAGGCCATGCTGCAAAGCGGGGGAGGTGGACTTATCGGTCACCTTCTCGCGGCCTTTCCGGACCAGCTGATTAAATGTAGGCATGGGTTTCCTCCTTTCTCAATGTTCGCTCCCGGAGATACGGGACGATATTTATTTTAACAGAAAAAACCAGGTTTTATTCTGCCAAAACCAAAAAATGGGGAATTTTTCATACCAGGGCGGCGATGGCGGCTCCTACGGCGATGCCGCAGGCCTCACCCAGGGCCCGCATGGAGCTTACCTGCTCCAGTGGGACCCGCTGGTTCACCGCCTGCTGGACCAGGGGCTGCAAAAGCCTGGGGTCCGCGTCCAGGGCCATATAGACCTTGCGGGCCCGGCCGCCGTTCAGGGCGCGCTTCACCTGCTTGGCTCCAACTACTTTTTCAAACCGGGTCAAATCCTCCAGCATACCGGCGCCCTCCTCTCCCACATTGGACGTGGGTTTTCATCGGGTAAATAAAAGGGCATAACGCCCCTACCACCGCAGATTCCGATTATAACAGCTCTTTCAGGCTCCGTCAAGAAAAATTTTCAAAATCTTTGATTCGTAAAGTAGAGCGGCCCTTCGGCTTCGCCACTTTACGAACCAAAAAGCCATTCCACTGGAAGCTGCTCCAGCAAAAGGCCCTATTGCACATCTGTGACCGTTAAATCCGCAAGGGTGAACTGCGCCAGATAGTCGGAGATCACCTGGTCCAAGCCTGTCCAGAGCGAAAGGGTCCGGCAGCTTTCTCTGCGGGAGCAGGCCTCCCGGCCCGGCTCCAGACAGGCGACGGGGGCCAGCGGCCCCTCCATCCGCTCCAGGATGGATTTTATGCTGTACTCCTCCAGAGGGCGGTTGAGCCGGTAGCCGCCGCCCTTCCCCCGCGCGGCCAGGAGCAGCCCGCCCTTGACCAGCTCCTTCACCACCAGCTCCAGATATTTTTCCGAAATACCCTGCCGCAGCGCCACATCCCGCAGCGGAACATAGCCGCCCTCCTGATGCTCCGCCACGTCCACCAGAAACCGCAGCGCATATCTGCCCTTTGTGGAAATCATCATAAACAGCCCTCCTTTTTCTCCTATCATACCACAAGGTTGATAGGATTTCAATAGCCCGCATATTCCTATTGACAAAGTAGGTTTATAGGAGTATACTTGTACCAAACAAAGAGAGAAAGGGGTTTTTCCCATGCACTATCGTTTCGAGACCTTACAGCTCCACGCGGGCCAGGAGCAGCCCGACCCTGCCACCGGCGCCCGTGCGGTCCCCATCTACCAGACCACCAGCTATGTGTTCCGGGATTCCGCCCACGCCGCCGCCCGGTTTGGCCTGGAGGATTCCGGCAATATCTACGGCCGGCTGACCAACTCCACCCAGGAGGTGCTGGAAACGCGCATCGCGGCCCTGGAGGGCGGTGCGGCGGCGCTGGCTGTGGCCTCCGGCGCGGCGGCCATTTCTTACACCATCCAGGCTCTGGCCCAGGCGGGGGACCATATCGTGGCACAAAAAACCATCTATGGCGGCACCTACAATCTGCTGGCCCATACCCTGCCCCAGTTCGGAGTAGAGACCACCTTTGTGGACGCCCACGACCTGAAGGCTGTCGCCGCTGCCATCCGGCCCAACACCAAGGCCGTCTATCTGGAAACCCTGGGCAATCCCAACAGCGACATCCCAGACATCGACGCCATTGCCCAGACCGCCCACGCCCACGGCCTGCCTCTGGTCATTGACAACACCTTCGGTACGCCCTATCTCATCCGCCCCATTGAGCATGGCGCAGACATCGTGGTCCACTCGGCCACCAAGTTCATCGGCGGCCACGGCACTTCGTTAGGCGGCGTGATCGTGGACAGCGGCAGATTCGACTGGAAAGCTTCCGGCAGATACGCCCCCATTTCGGAGTCAAACCCCAGCTATCACGGAGTGAGCTTTGTGGAGGCCGCCGGGCCCGCCGCATTTGTCACCTATATCCGGGCCATCCTTCTCCGGGACACCGGAGCGGCCATCTCCCCCTTCAACGCGTTTCTGCTCCTCCAGGGCGTGGAGACGCTGTCCCTGCGGCTGGAACGCCATGCGGAAAACACCAAAAAAGTGGTAGACTTTTTGGCAGGCCATCCGCAGGTGGAACGGGTCAACCACCCCAGCCTGCCCGGCCATCCCGACCACGTCCTGTACGAGCGCTATTTCCCCAACGGCGGCGGGTCTATTTTCACCTTTGACATCAAGGGCGGGCAGGCAGAAGCCCACAAATTTATTGACAGCCTGGAAATTTTCTCTCTTCTGGCCAATGTGGCGGATGTAAAGTCCCTGGTGATTCACCCGGCCACCACCACCCACTCCCAGCTTTCCCCCGAGGAGCTGCTGGATCAGGGCATCAAACCCAACACGATCCGCCTTTCCATCGGCACCGAGCATATCGACGATATCATTGCCGACCTGGAGAAGGGCTTCGCCGCCGTAGCGCAAAAATAAGGAGGCATCTGTCATGTCCAACATCTACACATCCGCCGACCAGCTGATCGGTAAAACGCCTCTGCTGGAGTTGACGCATATTGAACAGGACGCAGGGTTGAACGCCCGCCTCTTGGTGAAGCTGGAGTATTTCAATCCCGCCGGATCGGTAAAAGACCGCATCGCCAAGGCGATGCTTGATGAGGCCGAGGCCAGCGGCAGGCTGAAACCCGGTTCTACCATTATCGAGCCAACCTCCGGCAACACCGGAATCGGTCTGGCCTCCGTAGCGGCGGCCCGTGGCTACCGCCTCATCATCACCATGCCGGAAACCATGAGCGTGGAGCGCCGGCAGTTGATGAGGGCCTACGGTGCGGA
>CAJTOE010000098.1 GCA_910577805.1 uncultured Oscillospiraceae bacterium
ATTTAGCCGCTGACTCTGGCTAATGCTTCTCGCAATCCGTTTTTTTGAGCCGCTATTCGGGGCTCTTATTGTTGTGCCCTTTTTCGGACTGCCTCCCTGGCTACTTCGTTTCAAACTTAAGCTCCTTATGTTTTGATATCATGCGTAGCGCAGGCGGCCCTTGGGCTTAGGGATGGGACGGCCCAGCTCCTGCGCCGTTTCGATCCACTCCTGCGCGATTTGCTCGATGCAGTGCAGGGCATCCGCAGCGGTGGGACCGTCTGCCATACATCCGGCCAGCTCCGGCATTTCGGCGATATAGGCGTTGTCCTCTTCGCTCCAGTATAAAATGATTTCATATTTCATGCAAGCTTCCTCCTAACCGATATTGGAGAATCAAATTACGGACTTGTTTGACCTGATACGGTTTTGCCAGCTTTCCGGCTGGCTGGATATTGATAATCTCCTCAATATCCGCCCTGCTTTAAATAAAATGGTCCCCTTTGATACGGCATTGAAACCCCAAACGCGAAAGGATTGTTTGAAGGTCCGCAAACAAAAAGCTTTTATCCTGGGCACCGCATAGAAGCGATAGAATCATTTTTTCTGTCTGGCTCATTTCACCCCTCCTGCTTCTTTCTATAGTTTACCGGAAATGAGAGAAAAAGTCCAGAGGTTTGAACGGCAGAGCAGTATTTTGGCTTCCGCCGTTTGCCAAATTACCGCAAATATGCCCTGCACAGCAAAACAGCAGACACAAACGTGTCTGCTGTTTTGCAAAGCCCGCGCTAAAACTCACTCTGCGCCTCATAAATCGAAATCTTATAATCCAGCCGCTCCAAAGACTGCCGCATCTCCTCCATTCGTGCCCGGAGCTGCTCCCGCTGTTCCACCAGCAGGGCCTTCCGGGCCTCTCTGGTGGAGTCCCCCAGCTGGTACAGCCGCACATACTCCACCAGCGCCTCGATCTGCACCCCGGCGGCACGCATACACTTCATCAGCTCAATCCATTTGCAGGACGCCTCGTCGTAATCCCGAATCCCGCTCTTGGTCCGGGGAACGCGGGGAATCAGCCCGACACGCTCATAGTAGCGCAGCGTGTCGGCGGACAGGCCATATGTCCGGCTGGCCTCGGCAATGGTCACAGCCTATCCCTCCCCGAACAGCGCAGCAGCCTGTTTCATATTTTCGATAATGGGCACTCCAAAGGGGCACCGCGTCTCACACGCCCCGCAGGCCACGCACTCGTCCGCCTTGTGGGACAGCAGGGCGTAATGCTCCCGGACCGTCTCCGGCACGCCGCCCTGGGCACGGGCCAGATTATAAAACTTCGTCACGCTTGCCACACTGATGCCCTGGGGGCATGGGGCACAGTGTCCGCAGTACATACAGTGCCCCTGCCAGCTTATTTTCGGCAGTGCGGCAAAAGCGGCGGCATAGTCCTTTTCTTCCTCCGAGGCAGTCTCGTAGGCCAGGCTGGCTTCCAAATCCTCCAATGTCCTGGCCGGATGGGGGGCGTACAGGTCGATGCAGTTGATTCCAGCCTCCTCCATCCGGTCCACAAATTGCTTGACGAACTCATAGGGCTTTTCCACAAAGCCCTCACAGCCCATGCCAATCTCACTGACTGAAAGGCCGGTGCGTCCTAATGTACGGTATTTCATGGCTTTTCCTTGCTCCTCTTTAAAAATTTCACAAATCTTCCAGGTAAATATGTCTCTGCCTACAATCTAACACCTGGAGTATACTCCAAGTCAAGAGGGAAGAGAGAAAAATGGGGTATACTTTTGGGCACAAATTTTCTTGACAACCGCGGAAAGTGTGTTAAAATAGGGCTGGAAACGCAAAGACGGAACAAAGCGCGGACAGGAGCCTTTCAGCGAGAGGGGAGAGTGCAAGCCCTCGGTACAGCCGCCGCGCAGGCCACTCCAACAGCGGACCGGGACGACCGGGACGGCCCATCCCCGTGACCGGATGACGTGAGACGCCCCCCTTTTTCTCTGGGGGATAATCAGGGTGGTACCGTGGAATTTTCCGCCCCTGACGCTTGGTCAGGGGCGGTTTTTATGTAAGGAGGGAAAAATTTGCGAAAAAAAAGCTTGTGTATCCTGGCGCTTGTGTGCCTGCTGCTTTTGGCCGGCTGCTCCGGCAAGCCGCTCCCGGAGGGGATGGAGGAGGACACGCTCCTGGAAAAGGGCCGTGAGATCGTCCAGCAGCTCAATGAGAGCCAGTGGCAGGACGTTTACGACGCTATGCGCGCCGACGGCCAGGAGACCACCAGTCCGGCGGATATCCAGTCCTATATGGAAGCGCTCCTGGCCGAGGCCGGGGCTTACCAGAAGGAGACCGACCAAATGACCACCGGACAAAAGCTCAAGGACTCCGGCGAGGAGTACGCCACAGCGGTCTTTTATGTGAAGCACGAAAAGGACGACATGCTCTACCGGATTGCGTTCAGCACCGAACTGGAGCTGATTGGCTTTCAGGTGAGCGTTCGATAAACGCGTTAACCAAAAGAACTTAATTAATTACTTGGAGGTAATACCCATGCACGAACCCAAACCCTTCGGCTTGAACGAGCTGCGCGAAATGTTTCTGAAATTCTTCGAGAGCAAGGACCACCTGCGTCTGCCCAGCTTTTCCCTGATCCCCCAGGACGATCCGTCCCTTCTGCTCATCAACTCCGGCATGGCCCCCATGAAGCCCTACTTCACCGGCGAAAAGGAGCCTCCCCGCCACCGTATCTGCACCTGCCAGAAGTGCATCCGCACCGGCGACATCGAGAACATCGGCAAAACCGCCCGCCACGGCACCTACTTTGAGATGCTGGGCAATTTCTCCTTCGGAGACTACTTCAAGCATGAAGCCATCGCCTGGTCCTGGGAATTCCTGACCTCCCCGGAGTGGGTGGGCCTGGACCCCGACCGGCTCTACCCGTCCATCTACGAGGACGACGACGAGGCCTTTGCGATCTGGAACAAAGAAATCGGCATCGCTCCGGAGCGCATTTTCCGCTTCGGCAAGGCGGATAACTTCTGGGAGCACGGCTCCGGCCCCTGCGGCCCTTGCTCCGAAATCTACTACGACCGGGGCGAGAAATTCGGCTGCGGCAGTCCGGACTGCACCGTGGGCTGTGAGTGCGACCGGTATATCGAGGTCTGGAACAACGTGTTCTCCCAGTTCGACAACGACGGCCAGGGCAACTACACGGAGCTGAAGCAGAAGAACATCGACACCGGCATGGGCCTGGAGCGGCTGGCCTGCGTGTGCCAGGGGGTGGATTCCCTGTTCGACGTGGACACGGTCATGCACATCACCCATAAGGTCTCGGAAATCACCGGCGCGCACTACGGCCAGAGCCACGAGAAGGACGTATCCCTGCGGGTCATCACCGACCACATCCGCTCCGCCGTTTTTATGATCTGCGACGGGGTCCAGCCCTCCAACGAGGGCCGGGGCTACGTGCTGCGCCGCCTGCTGCGCCGGGCCGCACGCCACGGCAAGCTGCTGGGGGTCAACGAGCCTTTCCTGTATCAGGTGTGCGGCACGGTCATCCGGGAGAACGAGGGCCACTATCCGGAGCTGCGGGAGCGGCAGAAGTTCATTACCAAGCTCATCCGGGTGGAGGAGGAGAATTTCGCCAAAACTATCGACGGCGGACTGCGCATTTTTGGAGAAATGCTGGCGGAGCACCAGTCCAAGGGCGAAAAAACCTTCTCCGGCGCGGACGCCTTCAAGCTGTACGACACCTACGGCTTCCCCCTGGACCTGACGCTGGAGATGGTGGAGGAGCAGGGCATGACCCTGGACCAGGAGGATTTCCAGAAGCGGATGGAGGAGCAGCGCCAGCGGGCCAGAAAAGCCCGTGAGGCCCTGGGCGACCTGGGCTGGACCGGCGTGGAGTTCGGCAAGGACGTGCCGGAGACCCAGTTCGTGGGCTACACCGAGCACGCTGTCCTGGACGCCAAGGTCGTAGCCCTGGTGGTGGAGAACGAACCGGCCGAGGTGCTGATGCCCGGCGTGGAGGGGATTGTTGTCCTGGACAAAACCCCGTTTTACGCCGAGATGGGCGGTCAGGTGGCCGACCACGGGACCATCGCCCGCAGCGGGGCGGACGGCCTGCTCTTTGAAGTGACGGACGTGCAGAAGAACAAGGGCGGCAAATATATGCACTCCGGCAAGCTGGTGGAGGGCACGCTGAAGGTGGGCGACGCCGTCCGCACCCACATCGACCCGGACCGCCGCAAGGCCATCATGCGCGCCCACTCCGCCACCCACCTGCTGGATAAGGCGTTGCGCACGGTGCTGGGGGACCACGTCCACCAGTCCGGCTCCCTGGTGGAGCCAGACCGCCTGCGCTTCGACTTCACCCACTTCTCCGCCATGACCGCCGAGGAGCTGTCTCAGGTCAGCGCCATGGTCAACGAGGCCATTCTGGAGGGCTATGACATCGTTACCGAGGAAATGCCCATCGAGCAGGCCAAGGAGCGGGGCGCTATCGCCCTGTTCAGCGAGAAGTACGGCGACGTGGTCCGGGTGGTGGATATGGGCGAGGGCTACTCCGTGGAGTTCTGCGGCGGCACCCACCTGAACAACACCGCCAAGGTGGGCGTGTTCCACATCAGCAGCGAATTTTCCGTGGCCTCCGGCGTGCGCCGCATCGAGGCCACCACCGGCAAGGCCTCTCTGGAGACCATGAACCGCAACCAGAACATGCTGTTCCAGGCCGCCGCGGTACTCAAGGCCAAGCCCGGCGAGCTGCGGGAAAAGGCGGAGGCCACCCTTGCGGAGATGAAGCGCCTGCACCAGAGCCTGGAAAAGCTCCGTGCCCAGCAGGCGGCGGGAGAGACGGACCGTCTGCTCTTCGGCACCCACGAGGTAGGCCCCCTGCGTGTGGTCACCGCCACCGTCCCCGACGCGGACTCCAACCGCCTGCGCCAGATGGGCGACATCCTGCGGGACAAAGAACCCAACATCGTGGCGGTGCTGGCCTGCGTCTCCAAGGAGAAGATCACGTTCCTGTGCGTGTGCGGCAAGCAGGCCATCGTCAGCGGCGTGAAGGCCGGGGATATTATCAAGCAGGTGTGTGCCATTGCCGGAGGCTCCGGCGGCGGCAAGCCGGACAGCGCCATGGGCGGCGGCAAGGACCCGCTGATGGTGGACAACGCCCTGGCCATCGTGGATAATGTGGTGTCCATGAAGCTGGGTCTGTAAAGAGAGGGGGATGCTCCATGCTTCCGCAAGACCCTGTGATTTTGTTCAGCGTGGTCAACACCAAGCTGCGGGACCGGTACGACAGCCTGGAGGCTCTATGCGAGGATATGGACGCGGACCAGGAGCAGCTGGTCCGGACGCTGGGCGCAATCGGCTATGTGTATCACAAAGAATTGAACCAATTCCGGAAATAACAGGCGGGCGGCAGATTTTTTCTGCCGCCCGCTTTTGCGGGTTTGGGGCTGCTGCGATTGGGCCCCCCGCTCCACCAAAAAATTTTCCATCTCCCTTCACATTTTCCCCCTCCCGATTGTGTAATAGACAGAGAGGCAAGTAAAAGGAGGCGTTTTCATGCAGCAGTCCATCCGCACCCGTGAGGAGATCGCCGCATTGTACCGGCGGCACATCAAAATGGTCTATCAGATCTGCCTGGTGCTGATGAAGAACGTACCGGACGCCCAGGACGCCGCCCAAACGGTCTTTCGCAAGGTGATGGAGTACGACAAGCCCTTTCGTGATCCGGAGCATGAAAAGGCCTGGCTCATCACCACCGCCCGCAACGAGTGCAGGAACCAGCTCCGGCACTGGTGGCGCACCCGGCGGGAAAGTGCCTCGCTGCTGGAAACCCTGGTCTGGGAGCAGCCGGAGGACGGCTTTGTGTGGGAGCAGGTGGCCAGACTGCCGGAAAAGCAGCGGCTGACTATCTATCTGTACTACTATCAGGGCTACGACACCAATGAGATCGCCCAAATGCTGGACGAAAAGCCTGCGACTATACGGGCGCGGCTGGCCCAGGGGCGGAAAACCTTGAAATTACGATTAGAGGAGGACGGCTATGGAACAACAGGAGCTTAACCGGATGTTTGAAGGGCTTGCGCCCACTCCGGAGCAGGAGCGGGCCATGCTGGACGGCCTCCTGAGGGAAGAAAGGATGGACAGACCGATGAAAAGACAGATGACAAAAATAGCCGCGGCCTTTGTGCTGGCGGCGGCGATGCTGCTGACCTGTGCCGCCGCCGCGGTGGTGACGGGTATCGACCAGCGGTTTTGGGTATACTTTGGCCTGGAGGCGGAGCAGGAACCCCTTTTATCCCGCTCCGCGATCCCGCTGGACATCTCTGTGACAAACGACGGTTGGACGATGGAGGTAAAGCAAGTGCTGGCCGACCGGTATTCGTTGATGATGGTGGTGGACTTCACCGCCCCGGAAGGGACTGTTTTAGGGGAGCAGGAGTATATTTTGTGGCCTAAAAACATGAACTTTTCCATTCCGGGCCAGGCACCCAATTCGCATAGCGCACAATGGCAGATGCTGGAGGACGACGACCCGGCGGACAATCATGTTTCCATGCTGTTTACCCTCGATTTAGGTGTAGAGTACCGTTATTTAACAGGCGAACACATTGATTTTTCGGCAAACACATTCCGGAGCTACAACGGCTGGGTCTGGGAGGACGTTGTTGCAGGGGATTGGTCCTTTTCCATTGACCTGCCGGTCCAGGACTCCGGGCGTAGCTATCTGAAGGGGGAAGTATTTTATCTGGAGGGCGAGCCGTTCACCATAACCTCCTTCTATCTGTCCCCCATCAGCGTAGGCTATGAAGTGGAAGGACAGTTTGATGCGGTATCGGCCCCTGGGAAGTGGGGGGAGGATGCGGCGAATATGACTCTGAAAACCAAAGGCGGAGAAAGCATTGCCATATCTGGTACTAAATTCGGGGAGCTTAGCAACATCACCCAGAAGGGGCGGATTGTGTTCAAGCCGGAACAAATCATCGACCCGGAGGACATTGTGTCGATCACGATGTATGGCCAGACCTTCGATTTGAAATAAATCCTTGCAATCCCCAGAAAATGCAGTACAATAGACTCAACCGAAACAAAGGAGGTTTCCAGCTGTATGTCCGAATGCTTATTCTGCAAAATCGCCGCCGGGGATATCCCCTCCAACAAGCTCTATGAGGACCCCGTCTGCCTGGCCTTCCACGACATCGACCCCCAGGCCCCCACCCACTTCCTGGTCATTCCCAAGGCCCACCTCGCCTCCGTGGCTGAGATCACCGAGGACAACAACGCCGTCGCTGCGCACATCTTCTCGGTCATTTCCAAGCTCACCAAAGAACTTGGCCTGGAGAGCTACCGTGTCGTTTCCAACATCGGGGAACAGGCCGGACAAAGCGTCCCCCACCTGCATTTCCACGTACTGGCAGGCCGGGATATGACCTGGCCTCCGGGCTGATTCCAAAAAAACAAGCCTTGCCAACTGGCAAGGCTTGTTTTTTGCAGTTATCCGGCGGCGCTGACGTAGTCGCTGCGCACGTAACCGGTCGTGATCGCGCCTCCCGACGCCCGGAAGGTGATCTGAATCCAGCCGTTCCCGGCGTCGGACTGGAAGGTGAGCGTATTTCCATTCAACACCGTGGCGATAGCCGAATAGGTGGTGCCGGGGCCGGAGCGGACGTTCAGGCCATTTCCGGCATTGATAACGGTCAGCTGTGCCCCCTGGCGGTAGGAGGAGCTGGTGGAGGGCGGTGTGGTCGTGGTGTTATCCGGGGTCGTGGTGCCGGACGGCTTATTGTCCGGAGACGCAGTCCCGGTGCCGCTTCCGGTGGGACCGCTGGAGTAGACCACAAAGTCCTTGGAGACGTAGCCGGTCTGCTGCTTGCCGCCGCCTGTGGAGAAGGTGACCTTATAGAAGTTGTTGCCCGCGTCCTCTACCACGGTGAGCTTGTTTCCGTTGTTCACGCTGGCCACCGGGCTGTAGTTGGTGCCGGGGCCGGAGCGGATGTTCAAGCCGCCGTTCGCGCCGGTGACCTGCACCACGCTGCCGGGGCCGATCTGCCCGCCGGAGGGCGAGGTGGTGCCGCCGGGGGTCGTGCCGTTTCCGGGGAAGTCCGGCAGGGCGGGCACCTGGATGGGGAACTTCTTGCTGACACCGGAGCTGCTGTCAGGCTTGGTCTGGCTGCCGCTGGGCGTGGAGCTGCCGGTGCTGCTGGAGGTGGAGGTGGAACCGCCGGAGCTGGCGCTGCCGGGCTGGCGGGGCCGGAGCAGAGGCTCCACGGCCCGGAACACGATGACCATAGCGGCAATAATCAAAATCAGAGAGATGACCAGGCCGGCCATCTGGAGGGGGTTCACACCGCCGCGACGGCCTCCATTCGCCACCCGGCGTCCGCTGGGGACAGGACGGCTGCCCCGGCCGGGCCGCTCGTCGCAGAAGGGGCAGCGCTTATAGGTAACAGAATAATCTTCACCGCAGTTTTCACAGCGGATTACTTCGTTTCTTCTGGGGGGCGCTTGCTTGGAAGCCATACATATTATCCTCCGTTTTTTCACAGTATGCCCTATATTGTAACCCGATTTTCAAGTCCCGTCAACGGAAATTAGCGAAATAATTGTTTTTCGGCGATTTTTATGTATACTCCCCCTATTGTTTGCTCTTAGTTGGGCAACCAGGTCTCTTTGGGGGTGACACCCACGTTCATCTTGTCCTCCCCCTCATCCGTCACCGCCTGCGGCGGCGCCTCCCTACCCCCTCTGGCCTGCGGCCATCTCCCCCTGACAGGGGGAGTCGGCCTTCCCCCGCCAGGGGGGAAGGCTTATCGGTACGTCTACCGATACTACTGTGCAGTCATGCAAGTGCCAGTGTCCGAGCCTTCCCCCTCGACGGGGGAAGGTGGCACGCGAAGCGTGACGGATGAGGGTGAAATCCCCCCCTTACGCAAATTTCTTGACCTGTCCGGATTTTTCTTCTATAATGGAACCGGATAGAATGGAGAAAATCTGCGAAATGATTCAGACCGGAGGCGAGTCCTATGGCAACCACCATCACGGCGGCGGAGGTCCACAAGCAGTACAACGAGATCGTCACCGCCTTCCGCAAGCTCATTCCTGACCCCACCTTGCGTATGGAGTTCAGCCGCCAGATCGACGGCTATATGCGTCAGTGCGCCCTGGGCGTGTGGCAGGCGGACAACGCCAGCGCCATCACCCCCGCCCACGTGGAATTTTACAACGCCATCTACTCCAAGGGCGCGCCCCACCCCAGCGTCCTGTACTGGGAGCTGGCCAGCGGCGTGGCGGACTTCGACCTGTTCCAGGCTCCGGTCTTTTTCCCGTCCCTGGTCCAGTACGACCAGCGTAAGGGCACCAGCCTGGCCCGCCGGTTCGTGGACCAGCTCACCCTGATCCTGCTGCTGTTCGCGGCGGTGGACGGGGTGGTCAGCGAGACGGAGGCCGGGTTCGTCAACGCCTGCGGCGACCTGCTGCTGGAGCGCTGTCCCAAGGAGGGACCGGACCGCAGCCGCC
>CAJTOE010000099.1 GCA_910577805.1 uncultured Oscillospiraceae bacterium
CTGGTCCTCCTGATTTTTGGCGGGGGCCGTAAAGACCTGCATGGGGAAGGGGTGGCGCTCCACCAGATGGATGCGCTTTCCGGTCAGCTTTTCGATGTCCTTCAGCAGGGGCTTTTCGGAAAAATCACAGAAAGCGATGGCCTCGCCGCCCCGGCCCGCCCGGCCGGTCCGCCCGATCCGGTGTACGTAGGTCTCTGGCACCTCCGGCAGGTTGTAGTTGAACACGTGGGACAGCTCCTCGATATCCAACCCGCGGGCGGCGATGTCGGTAGCCACCAGACAGCGCAGTTTTCCGGCCTTGAAGCCGGCCAGGGCCTGCTGGCGGGCGGTCTGGCTCTTGTTGCCGTGGATGGCGGCGGCGGTGATGCCCATTTTTTCCAGGTCGCGGGCCACTTTATTGGCTCCATGCTTGGTGCGGGTAAAGACCAGGGCGTTTTTGACCTGGCGCTCCTGGACCAGATGGGCCAGCAGCTTGGTCTTGTTGGCCTTGTCCACAAAATAGATGCTCTGGCGGATGGCCTCCACCGGGGAGGACACCGGATTCACCGCCACCCGTGCCGGCTGCTTCAGCAGGGAATCCACCAGCTCGGCGATCTCCGGGGGCATAGTAGCGGAAAAGAGCATGGTCTGCTTTTTGGGCGGGAGCCACTTCAAAATCTTCTTGACGTCGTGAATAAAGCCCATGTCCAGCATCCGGTCCGCCTCGTCCAGCACCAAAATCTGGATTTTGGACAGGTCCAGCAGCTTTTGCTGGTACAGGTCCATCAAGCGCCCTGGGGTAGCCACCAGCACATCCACCCCCCGTTTCAGGGCCTCCACCTGGGGGTTCTGGCCCACGCCGCCGAAAATCACGGCGCTGCGCAAGGGGAGGTGCTTTCCGTAGGCCGCCAGATTTTCCTGAATTTGAATCGCCAGCTCACGGGTGGGGGTCAGGATCAGGGCGCGCAGGGGGTGCTTTTTCTCCGGGGCGGCGGAAAGACGCTGCAAAATGGGGGCGGAGAAGGCGCAGGTTTTCCCTGTGCCCGTCTGGGCGCAGCCCAGCAGGTCCCGGCCCTGGAGGGCGGGGGGGATGGCCTTCTCCTGAATGGGGGAAGGGGCGGTATAGCCCTGCTCCCGGAGCGCGGCCAGGATTGGGGGGATAAGTCCCAGCTCTTGAAATGTCACACTGTTTCCTCCTTGATCTGGCCCAGGACCTGGGCCACGGTCTCCTCCAGGCTCTGGCCCGGAGGACAATCTAAAATTTTGTCGGCCCACTGCTCGTAGAGGGGGGCACGGTACGCCATGATGCTCGCCAAGGTCTCACCGGGGCGCATGGCGATGCCCCTGGTGGAGATATTCTGCACCCGGCGGGTCAGCTCCTCCAGGGGGACCCGCAGATAGATCACCGGCCCCAGGCGTTTCAGGTGCCGCATCGCGCCCTCCCGGCAGACCACGCTGCCGCCGGGGGAGATCACATACCCGGTGGGGGAGACGGAGCGCACAGCGGCCTCCTCCGCGTCCAGAAAACCGTCCACGCCCAGACGGTCCACCAGGTCCTGGAGCAGGGCGCCCTCCCGGTGCTGGATGGTCAGGTCCGTGTCCAGAAACGCGAAGCCCATGGCCTTTGCCAGCAGCACCCCCACGGTGCTTTTGCCGGAACCTGGCATCCCGATGAGGATTATGTTCTTATATTGTATCATAATTCCTCCGAAAAAGAAAGGGAATTTCTGGGGTCCGGCAGGTCAATGACCGTGGGAGTGTGGCCCACGGCCTCTACAAAACGCAATAAATCCTCCCGTTTTAAACGGAGGGTAGAGGTGCTGATCGCCGGGTGGCCGCTGATATACGTGTCCTCCAGCAGGGCCTTGTCAATGACCAGGCGGACCTTTTGTTCCGTGTCAAAGAGCAGCTCCAGGGCGGAGACGGAGCCGGGGACGGTATTCAGATAGTCCCGCATATGGTCCGGGCTGGCGAAGGACAGCCGGGAACAGCCCAGCAGGGGGGACAGGTCCTTGGTTTTGAAGGGCTTGTCCCCCGGCATCATGAGCAAATAAAAATCCGTCTGCCGGCGGTTGCACAAAAACAGGTTCTTGCAGATGGCGCTGCCCAGCACCTTTTCCACCTCATGGCAGAATTCGATGGTGTCCGCGTGTTCGTGGTCCACCCGGACATAGGAAATACCAAGCTCGTCCAGCTTGTCGTAGACGGCCAGCTCCGCCGGGATGCGTTCATCCGTGGGCCGGCCGGTGTATTGCTTCGGGTCGATTTGCATGATCTGGCGTATCCTCTCTTTTTATTCTGTGATTTTTTCTCCGTCCATAATCACCGCCGTCACCCGGCTCAGCCAGTCCAGCGGGTGGCCGCTGGTGATTACAAGGTCCGCGTCCTTCCCCTGGGTCAGGGAACCCACCCGGTCCGCGATGCCGCACAGCTCCGCCGGCCAAAGGGTAATGGCGGCTAAAGCCTCCTCCGGGGTCAGCCCGCCCCGGACCCCCAGGGCGGCGCACAGGGGCAGATATTGGATGGGGACCTCCGGGTGGTCGGTGCAGATGGCGATTTTCACCCCGGCCCGGAGCAGCTTTGCCGGATTTTCCAAAGTCATGTTGGCCAGCTCCGGCTTGGAGCGGTCCCCCAGGCAGGGGCCGGTGATGACCGCCGCCTTCTCCTGGGCCAGCAGGTCCGCGATCAAATGCCCCTCCGTCCCGTGAACGATCACGTAGTTGAGCTGAAACTCTTTACAAATGCGCACGCCGGTGGCGATGTCGTCCGCCCGGTGGGCGTGGATGTGGACCGGCAGGGTCCCGTCCAGCACGGGAAGCAGGGCCTCCAGCTTGGCGTCGTAGTCCGGGCTGTCCTCCTCCTCGTCCCGGAGCTTGTCCCGGTACTCGGCGGCCTTTGCCAGATTCTCCCGCAGGATGGCGGCGGTGGCCATCCGGGTGACGGGAGTCTCGTGGCGCTCGTTGTAGACGCACTTGGGGTTTTCTCCCAGCGCCAGCTTCATGGCGGCGGGGGCCTTACGCAGCATGGTATCCACCCAGGTCCCGTTGGTTTTCAGGGCGGCAAACTGGCCGCTGATGGGGTTGGCGGAGCCGGGGCCGGTCATGACCGTGGTGACTCCGGCGGCGCGGGCCTCCTGAAAGCAGCGGTCCAGGGGATTGATTGCGTCGATGGCCCGCAGGTGGGGGGTGCAGGGGTCGGTGGACTCGTTGCCGTCGTCCCCCTCAAAGCCCAGGGAATCCCCGAACATGCCCAGGTGGCAGTGTGCGTCGATGAAGCCGGGCAGGATGTGGCCCTGATTGGCGTCCAGGACCTCCCCCTCCCAGTCGCTGGGGCACTGTTCCATAAAGCCGACCCGCCAGATCTTTCCCTCCCGGACGTCCACAAAGCCGTTGGGGATGTCCGGCGCGTCGATGGGGTGTACGGTACCGTTGACAATGAGCATAGCAGTCTCCTTTTTGGGTGCAGTTGGGTGCAGGACCGGGCGGTTCGACAAAACAACCAAGGTTACACCCGTTGACGTAATTGTAAATATATGGTATATTAACCTTGCAGCTCAACCAGTATACCTGGTAGCGTAATATCCCCACTCCTGGTCCCCGCCTGAGACGATCCGGCGGGGGCTTTCTTTTTGGGACAGCAGGGCAAAACCGTGCGGCAGGGTGAGCCGCACGGCTTTGAACAGGCGCCTGATTACCGGCGGTTGCCCCGGCGGGAGCCGCCCTTTTTCTCTATGTACCGCAGCTCAGACAGCTTGCTGTCAGACGACTGCATAAACTGCTTCAGCCGGTCTTCAAAATCGGCGGGTTCCTTGGGGGGAGCGGGCCGGGGCACAAAGCTGCTGCCGCGGCTGCCTCCAGTGCGCTGGGGGCGGTCCTTGCCGCCTCCTCCATGTCCGCCGCCGCCATTCCGGGCGGGTGGAGGCGCGACCTGCTTGATCGAAAGATTGAT
The DNA here is from genome assembly GCA_910577805.1 of uncultured Oscillospiraceae bacterium. Classification (GTDB taxonomy): domain Bacteria; phylum Bacillota; class Clostridia; order Oscillospirales; family Oscillospiraceae; genus Lawsonibacter. The sequence continues at coordinate 3,928 of CAJTOE010000099.1, forward strand.
CCGGTTGTTCTGGTCGATGCCGATGACCTTTACCTTGATCGCCTGCCCCTCCTTGAGGTATTCCGAAACCTCACTGACGTAGGAGTACGCGATCTCCGAGATGTGGACCAGGCCGGAGCGCCCCTCCGGCAACGCCACGAAGGCGCCGAATTTCGTGATCCCCGTTACTTTTCCATCCAAGATGGACCCAACACCAAACTCCATAAGCGACTGATATATCCTCCTTGTAAATTTCCCCCTGAGGCGGCGCTAGCTGGCTATGTTCACATAGATCGTCTCGTTGGACTTCACATAGCCCTTTTCGCGGGCGACCCGCTCCAGCATGTCAGGGTCGTCGCTGTTTTCGATGGCGGCGGAAAGCTGCTGGTTTTCCAGCTGCTTCTGCTTCACCTGCTCCTCCAGCGCGGCTCTGGTCTGCTCGGCGTCCCGGATCTGCCCCCGCAGGTCCAGCAGAGAGGTGGCCATGTAGATGAGCAGCACCACGATCACCAGCTTGGTCAAAAAGCCTGCTTGTTTGAACCGCATGGGCACGGCCTCCTTCCTCCCGGACCGCCCTGCGGCGGGCCGAGCGCTCCGTCTCCTCAGTTATCTGATTTATTCTATACCATTTCGCCCAGGAATGAAAGGTGTTTTTGAGAAAAATTTTGATTTTTTTTGCAAACCTTCCCAGCAGGACCAGGGGATATGTGAATATCCGCCAAAGAAAGGCGGCGATATCGGCCAAAAAGTAGCCAAGCTTTAAAAGCCAGGGGCTGGCCAGCCAGAAGTAGAGGACCCCGCCGCCGAACAGGAAGGCCGCGCCATACCACCGCACCTCCCCGCCCCAGGCGCCCTGGGACCAGATAAAGAGGGCGGCGGTGAGCAGCACCCAGAACAGCAGGTCCAGCAGCGGGCCAAGCAGGGGCAGTTTTACCCGGACGCGGAGGATACGGAACAGGTCGTAGACCAGCCCGGCGCACAGGCCTAAGCCCACCGCCTGGAAAAAAGCCGCCCCCTGGGCGGCGATTTCCGGGCTCAACCGCCCAGCAGCCGGGACAGGAAGCCGCCCCGGCTCCGTTCGGACTCCTCGTAGGACAGGGACTCCACCATCCCCTCCACCCGCAGGTCGCCGCCGTCCAGGGACAGCTTTTCGATGTGCAGGTCCTCTCCCCGGACCACCAGCGTGCCCCGGACGGTGAGCATCACGATCAGGTTTTCGTCAAAGCTCTCCACGTCCTCCACGCCGGAGACGGAGAGCTGTTCCCGGCCCTCCAGCAAGATGTGGTGCGCCGCGTCCGCCGGAAGGCGGCTGTCGTCGTAGGCCATAAGTCCCACCCTTTCTCCATGGTTTTGTTCCATTGTATGGGACAGGGTGTTGGGTTATGCCAGTTTGTTTTGCGGCGCCCCTTTTGCACAGGTTTTACCGCAGGCAGGATTGCGTTTCCTGGGGATTCGTGGTATAGTCAGGGGGAGAAGGACGCGGCCAACTCCGAAAGGAGGAAAGCCCATGAGCGTAACAGAGGTCATTGCATTACTTATGCTCATGATTGCGGCTGTTTCTTTGGGCATGAATATAAAGAAATAACCGCCCCCCACCGGTAAAAGTAAAGAAGCGGCAATTTCAAGCTATAAACTTGTAAAGTTGGCCGTCTTCCTGCTGGAACCAGGGAGAGCGTCCTTCTCCTAATATTATAGAAGCCCCATCCTATTTTGTCAAGGAGTTTCCTATGAAAGCCAAAACACTTTTCTACTGCACAGAATGCGGCAACGAGACCCCCAAGTGGCAGGGCAAATGCTCCGCCTGCGGGGCCTGGAACACGGTCGTGGAGCGTCCTCCGGAGCGTGCCCCGGCCCGCCGGGGCGGCGGGTCCTCCTCTGCCATGCGCAGCATCCCCCTGAACCAGCCCAAGACCATGGCCGAGGTGGACGTGACCCAGGAGCTTCGCTTCTCCACCGGCATGGGCGAGCTGGACCGGGTGCTGGGCGGCGGCGCGGTGCGGGGTTCCCTGGTGCTGGTGGGCGGCGCGCCGGGCATCGGCAAATCCACCCTCATGCTCCAAATCTGCGACAGCCTGTGCCGGTTTGCGTCGGTGCTGTATGTATCCGGCGAGGAGTCCGAGCGGCAGATCAAGCTGCGGGCGGAGCGTCTGAAGGTCCGGGGAGAGGGCCTGCGTCTGCTGTCCGAGACGAACTTGGAAAACGTGCTGGACGCGGTCCACAGTCTGAACCCGGACATCCTGATCGTGGACTCCATCCAGACCCTCTACCATGGGGACGTGACCGCGTCTCCCGGCAGCATCAGTCAGGTGAAGGAGTGTACCATGGCGCTGATGCAGCTGGCCAAGGGGGAGGGCGTGACTATTTTCGTCGTGGGCCACGTCAACAAAGAGGGGTCCATTGCCGGTCCCAAGGTGCTGGAGCATATGGTGGACTGCGTGCTGTATTTCGAGGGGGAGCGGCAGATGGCCTACCGCATTTTGCGGGCGGCAAAAAACCGGTTCGGCGCAACCAACGAGATTGGCGTATTTGAGATGGAGGACGTGGGCCTGGCGGAGGTCCCGAACCCCTCCGAGGCGCTGTTGTCCGGCCGTCCCAAGGATACCCCCGGTACCTGCGTCACCTGCGTGATGGAGGGCATACGCCCGGTGCTGGCGGAGATACAGGCTCTTGTGGTGCCCAGCGCCTACGGTACACCCCGCCGGGTGAGCAACGGTCTGGACCACAACCGGGCCATGCTATTGCTGGCGGTGATGGAGAAGCGGGGCGGGCTGATGACCGGCGGCTGTGACGCCTACTTCAACGTAATTGGCGGCCTGCGGCTGGAGGAGCCTGCGGCGGACCTGGCAGCGGCCATCGCTCTGGCCTCCAGCTTCCGGGACAAGCCTGTGCCCTCAGACCTGGCCGCTGTGGGGGAGGTGGGCCTCACCGGAGAGCTGCGCTCGGTCAACGCCCTGGGCCAGCGGTTAAGCGAGATCGCCCGTCTGGGCTTCACCAAATGCCTGATCCCCAAGCGGGTCCACGGTAAGCTGAGTATCCCGCCGGGCCTGGAGGTCATCCGGGTGTCCAACATCCGGGAGGCGCTGGCCGCTCTGCTGTGAGCGCGGAACAAAATTGACGCACCGGCTCAGACCGCTGCCTCCGCCGGAGGCGGCGCGGGCCAGAACACACAGGCCGTCCTGCTGGTAGACGCAGGGGTCGGTGCAGGCAATGAGACTCATAAAAACCATCCCCTTTTTTCCAAAGTTTGCGAAAAAGGGGGATGGTTTATACGTCAGGGCGGATGTATAAGATTACCCCGATTTGGAACTACTATAACAGTTCTTTCGTCAATCCGAAAATAAGGAGGAATATTCTGAATGTCCGTCAATTACAGAAAAGCGGCGGTGATCGGCTGCGGCTTTGTGGGCGCGTCCATCGCCTTTCGTTTTTTGCAGCAGGGTCTGTTTTCCCACCTGGTCCTGGTGGACGCGAACCGGGAGAAGGCGGAGGGCGAGGCCATGGACCTGAGCGACGGCCTGCCCTACGGCGCGTCCATGGAAATCACCGCCGGGACCTACAACGACGTGGCTGGCTGCGGTCTGGTGGTCGTCACCGCCGGCGTGAACCAGAAGCCCGGCGAGACCCGCCTGGAGCTGATCGGGCGCAACGCCGCCATCTTGAAGAGCATTTTGCACGAAATCACCAGCCGGAAGTTTGAGGGTATTTTGCTCATCGTCTCCAACCCGGTGGACGTGCTGACCTACCTGTCCAAGGAGTTATCCGGCTACCCGCGGGAACGGGTGATCGGCTCCGGGACCGTGCTGGATACGGCGCGGCTCAAGCAGCTTTTGGGCGAGGAGTTGGGGGTGGACAGCCGCAACGTCCACGCCTTTATCGTGGGCGAGCATGGAGACAGTGAGCTTGCAGTGTGGAGCGGGGCCAACGTGTCCGGTTTGGACCTCCAGGATTTTTGCCGCCTGCGGGGCAAGGCCCTGAACCCCCAGGATATGGACCGGCTGTACCGGGAGGTGCAGGGCAGCGCGGACGCGATCATCCGCCGGAAGGGCGCGACCTACTACGGCATTGCCATGGCGGTGGGGCGTATCGCGGAGTGCATCGTGAAGGACGAACACGCGGTACTGCCGGTGTCCGCCGTCCTGGAGGGGGAATACGGCCTGGAGAAGCTGGCCCTGAGCGTCCCGGCCATCGTGGGGAAGAACGGCCTGGAAAAGATTCTGGAAATCCCCCTGAGCCAGACGGAGCGCACGGCTCTGGACAGCTCGGCCCAGCAGATGCAGCAGGCCATCCGGCAGGTGTCGTCCGATTTGGCGCAGGCGTAAAACCAGGCAGGAAAAGAGAGGTCCCGCAGGAAAACTGCGGGACCTCTTTGTAATATGATGATATGCAGAACTCAGACCAGCTTTGCGCCGTTGATCTTCACGCCGGGGCCCATGGTGGAAGCCACGGTGCAGCTCTTGATATACTGGCCCTTGGCGGCGGCGGGCTTGGCCTTGATGATCGCGCCCATCAGAGCGGAGAAGTTTTCAGACAGCTTCTCCGCGCCGAAGGAGACCTTGCCGATGGGGCAGTGGATGATGTTGGTCTTGTCCAGACGGTACTCCACTTTACCGGCCTTGATCTCGTTGACGGCCTTGGTCACGTCCATGGTGACGGTGCCGGCCTTGGGGGAGGGCATCAGGCCCTTGGGGCCCAGGACCTTACCCAGACGGCCTACCACGCCCATCATGTCGGGGGTAGCCACGACCACGTCGAAGTCGAACCAGTTTTCCTTCTGGATCTTCTCCACCAGGTCCATTTCGCCCACGAAGTCCGCACCGGCGGCCTTGGCCTCGTCCGCCTTGGCGGCCTTGGCGAACACCAGCACCCGCTGGGTCTTGCCGGTGCCGTGGGGCAGGACGATGGCGCCGCGGACCTGCTGGTCGGCGTGACGGGAGTCAACGCCCAGCTTCACGTGCAGCTCGACGGTCTCGTCGAACTTGGCGGGAGCGGTCTTGACCACCAGCTCCATGGCCTCGTTGGTATCGTACAGAGCGCCCTTGTCGATCTGCTTGGCGCTCTCCTGGTATTTTTTGCCTCTAAACATTCCAAATCCCTCCTTACTCGCCGACCACGATGCCCATGGAACGGGCGGTGCCGGCGATCATGCTCATGGCGGCCTCGATGCTGGCGGCGTTCAGGTCGGGCATCTTGGTCTCCGCGATCTTGCGCACGTCCTCCTTGCTGATGGTGGCCACCTTGTTCTTGTTGGGCACACCGGAGGCCGTCTCGATGTTGCAGGCCTTCTTGATCAGAACGGCCGCGGGGGGAGTCTTGGTGATGAAGGTAAAGGAGCGGTCGGAATAGACAGTGATGACCACGGGGATGATAAGGCCCGCGTCACCCTTGGTCCGCTCATTGAATTCCTTGGTGAAGGCGGCGATGTTCACGCCGTGCTGGCCCAGGGCAGGGCCTACCGGGGGGGCGGGAGTCGCCTTGCCGGCGGGGATCTGAAGCTTTACATATCCAGTTACTTTCTGTGCCACGAAAGAGCACCTCCATATGAAAAAATGTGGTTGTGGCGGGACGGGCTGGGTCCCTCCC
>CAJTOE010000100.1 GCA_910577805.1 uncultured Oscillospiraceae bacterium
CACCCCCACCATAACGCTCAGAGCCAGATGGGACAGGTAGACCACCGCCCGGCTGTGCCCTGCCGCCAGCTTGCGGCGCATGGCGCCATCGCTGTACTCCGCGCCGGTAAACAGGGCGCAGAACACCGACAGAAGCAGGCCGGCTATAAAGTGAAACAGCACGTACCGGGAATCCAGGCTGACGAACGCATCCTCCACGCCGCTGCGGAGAAGCTCCACCATAGCGCCATAGCCCAATAGGGCCTCCAGTGCGCCTGAGGCGGCCATAATTCCCATAGAAATCCAAAATGTCCTGCTCCGGCGCAGGCGTAAAAGATGCGCGGACCATAAATTGCTCATACTGCCGCCCCCTCAGTTCAAGTCTTTTTTGCAGAACAGACAGACCCCGGCGGCAGTGAAGCCCGCCAGGATGCCCAATGCGCATAGAATCATCCGCGCCGGGTGGCTGGCGGCGAGATTGCCGTACTGGACGGACTGTCCCGCAGGCAGCAGGTCGTAGACAAATTCATAAAGCTCCCGCTCCGCCCCCTGGAGATAGCGGGGGTTTGGCTCCATCTGGTCTTTGATCTCCCCGTTGGCGCTGATAGAATAGTCCACAATTTCCGGCGGGGCCTGGAGCCTGCCGTCCACAACAAGCGCGGCCCCAAACAGCAGCATCACCGTCAGCATGGAGAGGACCGCCGCTGACGCTTTTCGGTGGAACAGCATGACGGTCAGCGTGTATATGGCACAAAACGCCGCGGTTGTGGCCAGCCCGCCCAGTACATGGAGCAGAGCTGTTATGAGATCGACGCTCAGCCAGCCAATCAGCGGAAGGCCCGCCAGCGCGGACGAGAGCATATAGGCCGCATTGAAGCACACCGCCGCAAAGAAGCTGACGGCCAGGTTGGCAAAATAGACGTGCAGCCGCCGGTGTCCGGCAACGATTTTATTGCGTATCGTGCCGTCACTGTACTCCGTCCCGAAAAACAGAGGGATGAAGATAGCCATTACCAAACCGATTACCACAGCCCAGCCAAAAAAGACGGAGTCCATGGAGACTGCATAGCCGTAGGCTTGATGTTCCAGGAACCGGTTCACGCTCATAAACCCGCCAAACCCAAGGCTGAGAGCCATCGTCCCCCAGAAGAGGAAGCTTTTTTTCAGCCGCAGCAGGTTGGCTGACAGCAGATTAGTCATGTGTGCCACCTCCCACCAGGTTGACGAAATAGCTTTCCAGGCTCTCGTCCCGCTCGTGGGCGGACAGCAGCTCACAGCCCTCGGCCTCCAGCGCCTTGACCAGCCGGGACAGATTGAGCTGTCCGAATACGTCCGCCTGGCCGTCGGACAGGATTTTGTAGTCCAGTTCCAGCTCCCCCAGCACGCGGGCCAGGGCACGGGTGTCGGTGACCTCCACCCGCAGGCACTTGCGGCAGGCCGCGTTCAGCTCATGGGCACTGACCTCCTTGACGATCCGGCCCCCGTCCAGAAAGCCGTAGTGGGTCGCCAGACGGCTCAGCTCGTCCAGGATGTGGCTGGAAATCAGGACGGTGATGCGCCGCTCCTGGTTCAGCCGTAAAATCAGCTCCCGTATCTCAATGATGCCCTGGGGGTCCAGACCGTTCACCGGCTCGTCCAGCACCAGAAAATCCGGGTTCCCCGCCAGGGCTACGGCGATGCCCAGCCGCTGCTTCATGCCCAGGGAGAAGTGACGGGCTTTCTTTTTGCCCGTGTCCTCCAGGCCCACCAGCTTTAAGAGCGGTTGGACGCCCTCCTCCGACGGCATCCCTAATACCCGGAACTGCTCCCGGAGATTGTCCCGCGCGGTCAGGTCCAGGTAGATGGACGGCGTTTCCACCACCGCGCCCATCCGGCGGCGGACCTGGTTGATCTGCCGGTCCCGGCTCCCCACGCCGTAGAGGGTGTAGTCCCCGGCGGTAGGGGTCTGGAGCCCGCAGAGCAGCCGGAGCAGCGTGGTTTTTCCCGCGCCGTTTTTGCCTACAAGACCGTAAATGGCCCCCTTCGGCACGTGCATGGTCAGATGATCCAGCGCCTTGAACGTGCCGTAATGCTTGCTCAAGCCCTGGGCGGTGAGTACATATTCCATAAAATCAGCCTCCTAACGTTGCTTTGTCAGGATTCTACCCCCAAAGAGTTGAGAAAGCGGTTACGAAAAGAGTTGAGATTTCGTCAAGTTTTTGGGGGGTGAACCGCCCCCTGCTCCGCGATTTTCAGCGTAAAGCCGATGCCCCACACCGCTTCGATGCAGTCCCCCGCCCCGGCCTCCCGGAGCTTTTTGCGTAAATGGCTCATGTGCGTTTTCAGAGAGCTTTCCGTGCAGTCGGGGGTGTCCTGGGCAATCTCCTCCAGCAGGCGGGACTTGGTGACCACCTGGGCGGGGTTGGAGAGAAGCAGCTTCAAAATGGCGTACTCCGTCCGGGTCAGACGGATGCTCTGGCCGTGGACAAAGACACAGCGGGCCTCCTCCTCCAGCCGGAGCGGGCCGTGGGCCAGCACCCCGCCGGGCCGGGCGTTTTCGCTCTCCCGCAAACGCAGCGCGATACGGGCCAGCAGTTCCCGCAGAGAGAACGGTTTTGTGACATAGTCCGCCGCGCCCCCCAGCAGAAGGTCAGCCTTATGCTCCGGGTCCGCCTTGGCACTGAGCACGATCACCGGCACTCCGGCCAGCCGGGGCAGGACCTCCTCCCCGGACAGCCCCGGCAGCATCAGGTCCAGAAGCACCAGGTCCGGGCGGCTCCGGGACAGCGCCAGCAGAGCTTCGGTGCCGGAGTAGGCCCGTGAGACCCGGTAGCCCTCACGGGTCAGGGCCTCCTCCAGAAGATTGCCGATGGGCAGATCGTCGTCGATTACAAAGATGTGCTTCATAGAAATGAACTCCCTTTTCTGTCGCTTCTTCTATTATGACACACTTGTCAACCGCCCAAAAGTCTGGTAAAATACAGACCATCTATGAAGGAAAGAAGGAATGCTCCATGAGCAGCTATCAGATGGCAACCGACTGCCTCCACGCGGGCTACCGCCCCGGCAACGGAGAGCCTAGGAACTTCCCCATCGTCCAGTCCACCACCTTCCGCTACGAAACCAGCCAGGATATGGGCGCTCTGTTCGATCTGGAGGCCAGCGGTTATTTCTATACCCGCCTGCAAAACCCCACCAACGACACCGTCGCCGCCAAAATCTGCGCCCTGGAAGGCGGCACGGCGGCTATGCTGCTTTCCTCCGGCCAGGCGGCCAACTTCTACGCCGTGTTTAATATTGCCGGCTGCGGGGACCACGTCGTCTCCTCCACCGCCATCTACGGCGGCACCTACAATCTGTTCGCTGTGACCATGAAGCGTATGGGGATCGAGTTCACGTTCGTGGACCCGGACTGCTCCGAGGAGGAGCTGAACGCCGCCTTCCGGCCCAACACCAAGGCCGTGTTTGGAGAGACGATCGCCAACCCGGCCCTGAAAGTGCTGGACTTTGAAAAGTTTGCGAAAGCCGCCCACGCCCACGGCGTTCCCCTGATTGTGGACAATACCTTTGCCACGCCGGTGAACTGCCAGCCCTTCCAGTGGGGCTGTGACATCGTCACCCACTCCACCACAAAATATATGGACGGCCACGCCCTCACCGTCGGCGGAGCCATCGTGGACAGCGGCCGGTTTGACTGGAACGCCCATAAGGACAAGTTCCCCGGCCTGACCACCCCCGACGAGAGCTACCATGGCGTTACCTACACCGAGCGCTTCGGCCTGGAGGGGGCTTTTATCACAAAAGCTACGGTCCAGCTCATGCGGGACTTGGGTTCCATTCCCTCCCCGCACAACTGCTTCCTGCTGAATATCGGCCTGGAAACCCTGCCTCTGCGGATGAAACAGCACTGTGAGAACGCCCAGAAGGTGGCGGAATATCTCCAGGGCCACGAAAAGATCGCCTGGGTCCAGTACGCCGGACTGCCCGGCGACACCTACCACGAGCGGGCCAAAAAGTATATGCCCAACGGCACCTGCGGCGTGGTGGTCTTTGGGGTGAAGGGCGGCCGTGCCGCGGCGGAGCGCTTCATGGCCGGGCTGAAGCTGGCTTCGATCGCCACCCACGTGGCCGACGCAAAGACCTGCGTCCTGCATCCCGCCTCCTCCACGCACCGGCAGATGAACGATGAGGAGCTGCGGGCCGCTGGAGTGGCCCCCGATCTGGTGCGCTTCTCTGTGGGCATCGAGGACGCAAAGGATATTATTGCTGATTTGGAACAGGCGCTGGCCGGTGTGGAAGCAGTGTGATTTTTTTGGAAAAAACCGCAAGCTTCCTCTGCTTTACCACATAAGCAGCCCAGCCTGCGGCCCTTGCAGAAAGGCCGCAGGCTGGTTCTATTTCCGGACAGCTTCAGAACGCGTCCGCGTGTTCGATCATCACATACCCCATGACATCCTCCAGCGGACCGTTCGGAGCCTGAAGGTACAACTGGTATGTTCCGGGCTTCGCCGCAGGGGGTTCCATGGTCCAATCCGCCGCGCACTCCAGCAGCTCCCCCCTCTGGCGCACGTTATGCACAGACCAATAGACTGGGTCGCTCTGGCCGTCCTGGGCGAAAAACACTTTCATTTCAGCCCCTTTTCCGGCATAAATCGCATACTCGATTTCATCCCCGTAGGCCAGCGTGTACTCCCCCAGCAACACGGTTTCTCCAGCCGCCGCGCGTTCCAGGTCCACAGAAAACACTTCACAGCCATCGTACAAATCGTCGCCAAACAGGCTTGTTACCTCCTCCTGCGTCATGTAGGCGGCCCCTGTGATGTTGTCCTGTTTATCGCGGATAATTTTGATGTTGATGGTCCCCGCCGGGTTTGTATTCAGCGTGTAGAAGGAGTGGTTGGCCCGTTCGTCCAGAAAAACGTTGACCAGCTTTCCCTGGTAGTAGTAATTTTTGCCGTCGAACATCACCCCAACCGCCTGATATTCCTTCCTCTGCGCTTCGGCCCATTCCTTTTCCTGTTCCTCTTTCTGCGCCTCAAATTCATCGTACTTGTTCAGCCTATTATAGAGCATGGATTGGAATGCCCAGCTAGCATCTTCCAACGCCCGCTCCAGCCAAAACTCCAGCTCCGCTTCTTCCATGCAATCCGTCAAAATGGAGAAAAAAGCTATTTTTTCATCCGCATATGCTTTTTCAGCAAGCTCACGAAACAGAGGAGAATTTTTGTCCAGCCAGCGTACCGCGAGCGAGAAGGAAGCAAAGTCACCATCCGCATAGAACTTTGTAAGCCATGCCTTTTGCGCCGCTTCATTCAGCCAGGGGAACGTCACGGTTGTTTCTTTGGGATAGACAAAATTGTCATAGGAACGGCTCCCTTGTCCAATCGCAAGGATTGCTCCAATCGATTTTTGAGCGGCATTTTTCCCCGCCCGCGTGATGTCATAGTCCCGCAGGGTAATGTTGTAAATATGCGCGTTTTTCGTAACCCCAAACAGTCCGATGATCTCTGCGTCCGGGTCGGTCATCGTGAGGCCTATGATCTCAAAGCCGTTGCCGTTATAGGACCCTGTAAAAGGGTCGTCCCATGTTCCGATGGGGACCCAGTCATTTGCGGACAGATAAATATCCGCCTGCTGCATATAATTCAGATCCATGCCGTACTGGCCCGTGCCAATCGCTCTGAGCTGGGCCTCGTTTGCGACCTGATAATAGGTTTTTCCCTTCAGCTCCAAGGTATCCATTTGGGGTGAAGCCTTGGAAACACCGGCCGCATAGGTGTTTCCGACTGCATTGCACATTGTATAGGGGCCGACGAAGGCCGCGCCTAAAACCACGCACATAGTCAATACGGCAGTCAAAAGCCGGCCGCCGATTGACGGCTTGTGAAACTTCATGATCGCACCTAACCTTTCTTTTAAAAGCTGTTTGTTTTCGCTCAGGGTGACAGCCCCCAGGCTTTCCCGATAACGGCCCACGGAGGCCATCGCGTCCAGCAAGGTCTGTCCGTAGCCGCGGGCACTGGCGCACCCCATTTTCGTAAGAACCGCTTCATCACAGGAAAACTCACAGGCCCGGTTGATTTCCCGGCTCATCAGATATACCAGGGGATTAAACCAGTGCAGACAGACGGTGATTTGGACGAACCATTTGTAGCATATATCCCGCCGCTTATGGTGCGTCAGCTCATGCAGGGCGATATATTGAAACTCCTGCGCGGAGTAATCCGCCCTGGGCAGGACAATGCACGGGTGGAAAAAGCCGATCAGCATCGGCGACGAAACCAGCGGATTGACGCACAGCTCCACCGGCCTCCGCACTCCGGCCTGAGCCGCGGTGATTGCCAGCTGGTCCAGCCGCTCCAGGTCGAAAACCGGGGTCAGCCCGGCCTTGATATAGCGCATAAAGCTCTGATAGATGGTGATTTTTCGGAGCAGCAGTCCCAGCGCGCCGCACAGCCAGAGCAGCCAGAGATTGCCGGCCGCCAGGGACGCAAGGTCCGCAAGGGGACGGGGTGCGGCTGAAGTCTGGGGCGGCTGGCTGGAGGCGCTGAATATCGGGGCCTGTTCTGTCCGGGGAAGGGTTGGCTGCGGGGCTGGAGCCGGGGCCGGGGCTGGTGTGGGAATGGTTTGGACGGCGGCTTGCTGAACCGCCCTGTAGGCGGTCCCCAGCAGGTTCGGTTCCGGCGCGAAGGGGAGCAGCAGGCGCAGGACTGCAATGAGCCAGACGTAATACTGCCATTGACGGCTGATTTTGTCCCGCCAGATGCGCTTTCCCCCAAAAAGCACCAGTATGAGCAGTCCCCCGGACAGGGACATGGAGAGAAAGAGCGTCCATACTGTATTCATCCCGGTCCGGTCCCTTTCTCCAGCAGGCGCTTCAGTTCCTCGTACTCCTCCTCCGCCAGCAGGTCGCCCATAATCAGGTTGGACACCAGCCCCGCCGCACTCCCCTCATAGATTTTGTCCAGGAAGCACTGGGTCTGGGCCGTCTGGTACTCCGCCTCGGAAATCAGGACGGTGTATTCGTTCCGCCGGCCGGTTTTTTTTGCGTGCAAAAAGCCCTTTTTCATCAGACGCGACAGCAGTACGATCAATGTGTTTTTTTGACACGGTCTGCCTCTTGCGGCCAGCCCCTCCAGGATGTATGGGAACAGCGTCACCTCCTCCGGGTTTCCCCAAACGATTTTCATGATTTCAAGCTCTGCGTCGGATAGCTGTGGTACCATGCTGTGTCCCTCCTTGATGTATTACGCGTTGTTGACTGTTTCAGTATAACATTGCGTTGCATATTTGTCAAGTGTGAGTTTTCGGATGATTTCAATTCGTAAAGTAGACGTGGGTTTCACCCTCATCCGTCACCGCCTGCGGCGGCGCCACCTTCCCCCGTCAAGGGGGAAGGCTTATCGGTGCGACGATCGAGACTACTGTGCAGTTCAGTAAGTGCCATTGTTCGAGCCTTCCCCCTGACAGGGGGGGAGATGGCCGCAGGCCAGAGGGGGTAGGGAGGCTGGCCGCAGGCCAGACGGATGAGGGTGAAATCCCCATAAACCGCACTTCTTCCCAAATCTAAACACAATCTGAATCAAATGCTGGTTGACTTTTCTCCGCAATGGCGCTATGATTTCCAATGTTCGGAGAGAAGGAGAGAAGGAGAGAAGTATAGTATGGAAAGCTTTGTGATGTTCCGGGACCTGGCTATCATCCTGGTTGCCGGTAAATACCTGGGCCTGCTGGCCCGAAAGCTGAACGCCCCCCAAGTGGCGGGCGAGATTTTGGCTGGACTCCTGGTGGGGCCCTGCCTGCTGAACCTGGTCCAGCCCTCGGACTTCCTGGCCCAGATGGCGGAGCTGGGCGTGGTGCTGCTGATGTTCGGCGCGGGACTGGATTCCAACATTGACGAGATCATCAAAAGCGGCCCGGTGGCCCTGATGGTCGCTCTGTGCGGTGTGGTCGTCCCCTTGCTGGCGGGAACGGGGCTGTACGCCGTCTACTACGGCATCGACGGCGTAGGCAGTGATTCCTTTATGCGGGCGCTGTTTCTGGGCTGTGTGCTGACAGCCACCTCCGTCACCATCACGGTCCAGGCCCTGCGGGAGCTGGGCCACTTGAAGGGGAAAGTCGGCACGACGATTTTGTCCGCTGCCATCATTGACGACGTGCTGGGTATCGTGGTCCTGACGGTCATCACCGGCTTCAAGGACCCCTCCACCTCCATCACGGACGTGATTCTGGACACGGTGCTGTTTTTCGTCTTTGCTCTGACCGTGGGCTTTTTGGTGTTCCAGCTCTTTGAGCGCATGGACCTGCGCCACCCCCACACCCGCCGCCTGCCCATTCTGGGGCTGGCCTTCTGCCTCATGATGGCCTATATCGCCGAAGCGCTCTTTGGCGTGGCCGACATCACCGGCGCGTATATGGCCGGTCTGGTGCTGTCCAAGCTCAAGGATTCCAGCTACATCGAACGGCGGCTGGATATCAGCTCCTACACGATTTTTGGGCCGGTGTTTTTCGCCTCCGTGGGCCTGAGCACCGACGTGAGCGCCTTTAACGCCTCCATCCTGGTATTTTCGTTGGTGTTCCTGGTGGTGGGCCTGCTGTCAAAGATCATCGGCTGCGGCGGCACCGCCCTGCTGTGCCGCTTCACCCCTGGGGACTCCCTGAAGGTGGGCGTGGGCATGATGAACCGCGGTGAGGTCGCCTTGATCGTGGCCCAGAAGGGCCTGGCAGTAGGGCTGATGAACGCGGCGTTTTTCCCGGCTGTGATTATGCTGATTTTGGCCTCCGCGATTCTGACTCCGGTGATTTTGCAGGTGCTGTACAAGCTCCAGCCGGAGGAGCATCCGGACGGCTTGATGGGAAAATAAAATTTTTTTGGAAAACGATGCAATTTCCTCTTGCTTTTTCGGCGAAGCTGTGCTATAGTAAGTGAGGTCCTGAGAGGGACCAAAAAAATGCGGCTGTAGCTCAGCTGGATAGAGTGACTGGCTACGAACCAGTAGGTCGGGGGTTCGAATCCCTTCAGCCGTACCAGAAAAAGAGGTCAAAAAAGATTTTTGGTGAAAAAACCGAGAGATTTCAAGACCTCAGAGGCCCTTGGATAACGAAAATCCAAGGGCCTCAAAATTTAGATTTTTCCCCACCTCCTATTCACTCAGGCAGGACTTAAACCTGCGGCACAACAGTTTCAAATAGGGCGCTACGATTTTGAGCGCCTGTATTGA
>CAJTOE010000101.1 GCA_910577805.1 uncultured Oscillospiraceae bacterium
AGCTTAAGAAGCTGGGAATCCCGGACCTGCTGGGCTGCTATGTGCTGGTGGTTCTGTATCCGGACGACGGCCGCTGGCTGCTGGAGCACGGCAAGTTTGTGCCCCAGGACCTGGAGGCGGCGGTGGGCTGGTACACTGCGGCGGCGGAGCAGAATTTTCCGCGGGGGGTGTATCAGCTGGCCCACTGCCTCCAGCGGGGATTAGGCGTGGAGCAGGACCCGGAACAAGCCCTGGAGCTGTACTTGAAGGCCCTGGAGATGAACTACGGTCCCGCCGCCTGTGAGGCGGGCCAGATGGTAATCCGGGGGGAGGCCTGCGAGGCGGACCCGGCCCGCGCCATGGAGCTGTGGGAGCGGGGCGCGGAGCTGGACGACGTGACCTCCTGCTTCAACCTGGGGCTGTGCTATGAGCGGGGCGACATGGGCCGGGACATGGAAAAAGCGATCCACTACTACACCAAAGCCGCGGAGGGCGGCGATTTGGACGCGGTATTTAATATGGCCCGGTACTTCCAGGGGGAGGGCAGCGACCCCCAGCGGGCGGTGGAGCTGTACCGCCAGGGCAGCGAGGAGGGCAACGGGGACTGCACCTGCGCCCTGGGGCTGTGCTACGAGGAAGGGGAAGGCGTGGACCAGAGCTGGGAGGAGGCCGTGCGGCTCTACCGGCTGGCCTCGGACCAGGGAAGCCCCTGGGCCATGGGCAATCTGGCCTGGTGCTACGACAACGGCCAGGGCGTGGAAAAGGACCTGGAGCAGGCCGTGTACTGGTACCGGCGGGGCGCGGAGCTGAATGCGCCCCGGTGCCTGTGTTCCCTGGGCTGGTGCTATGAGATCGGAAGCGGCGTGGAGCAGAACTGGGAGGAAGCGGCCCGGTACTACGAGGAGGCCGCGAAACGGGGGTTCCCCCGCGCCATGGGAAATATCGGCTGGTGCTACGAGTTCGGCCGGGGCGTGGAGCGGAGCCTGGAGAACGCCGCGTATTGGTATCATAGAGGCGCGGAGGCCGGGAGCGCCCGGTGCATGGTGGACTACGGCCTGTGCTGTGAGATGGGCGAGGGCGTGGAAAAGGACCTGGAGGAGGCGGTGCTCTGGTACGAGCGCAGCGCCCAGGAGGGCAGTCCGCGGGGTATGTGCAACCTGGCCTGGTGCTGCGAGACGGGCCGGGGCCGGGAGCAGGATCTCATGCTGGCGGTCCAGTGGTACAGGAAGAGCGCCCAGGCGGGCTATGGCCGGGCCATGTGTAATCTGGGCTATCTGTACGAAAAGGGCCAGGGGGTCCGGCAGAGCTGGAAAAACGCGGTAAACTGGTATCAGAAGGGCGCCCAGGCCGGGAACCCCAACGCCATGTGCAACCTGGGCTGGTGCTATGAGCACGGCCGGGGCGTGGAGCAGGACGGCGGTCAGGCTTTTTATTGGTATCAGCAGGGCGCGCAGGCCAACAACGCCCGGTCCATGTGCAACCTGGGCTGGTGCTACGAAAAGGCCATCGGTGTGGAGCGGGACTGGGTCCAGGCTCTGGCCTGGTACGAAAAGGGCGCGGACGCCGGGGACCCCAACGCCATGTGCAACGCGGGCTGGTGCCTGGAGAACGGCTGGGGGTCGGAGAAGGACCCGGAGCGGGCCTGCCAGCGCTACCAGCAGGCGGCGGACCGGGAGGACGTCCGGGGCATCGCCATGGTGGGCCGCTGCTTGCAGCAGGGCATTGGGGTGGAGCGGGACGAAACTGCCGCCCTGAGCTGGTTTGAAAAGGGCGCTCAAATGGAGGACGCGGGCTGTCTGTTCTGCCTGGGCCGGGCCTATGAGATGGGCCGGGGCGTGGAGCGGGACATGGAAAAGGCGCTGGAGTGGTATCAGAAGAGCGCCGCCGAGGGGAGCTTCAATGCCCAGTATATGCTGGGCCGTCTGCTGGAGGAGCAGGCCCCGGAGAAAGCCGCGTTCTGGTATAAGTTATATGAAAAGAGCGGCGAGGACGAGGTCACGCCGATGTGCTATATCGGGCTGGGCCGGTGTCTGGCGCTGGGCCTGGACGGCACGCGGGATTTGGAGCAGGCCCAGGCAATCTGTCAAAAGGCCCAGGAGTTTTCCCCGTGGTCCTACGACGAGGAGGACATGAGCCGGGAGGAGATCCAGCAGGAGCTGGAGGCGCTGAAGGGCCTGATTGCAGCAAATTCCGGACTCGACTGACAGTCGAGTGGGAAAAACCGCCGGATTTCTTGACTTTTTTCCGTCCAGGGGCTAGAGTGAAGCCACCACAAAATTTGGGAGGTGCCCTATGGACGAAGAAAAAACCTTTGGCGCGTATATCCGCCAAAAGAGGCTGGAGGCCGGGTTGACCCAGAAGGAGCTGGCGGTGCGTCTGTTCCTGACCGAGTCCAGCGTGAGCAAGTGGGAACGGAACCTGTCCTATCCGGATGTGTCTCTGGTCCCCGCCATCTGCCGGGAGCTGCACATTTCAGAACACGAATTTTTCACCGCCTGCGACGACGACCAGAAACACGCTCAGGAGCGGGCGGCAGCGGTGCAGCGGGCAGTGGGGTCCGCCCTCCGGCGGCTGTGTCTGGCGGGCTATGTCATTGCCCTGCCGGTCTGCCTGATCGTGGACTGGGTCGTGTTCCACAGCCTGGATTGGTTCTGGATCGTGCTGGCGGGGATAGCCCTGTCCTTCTGCCTGACAAATCTGCCCTGGCTTGTCCGCCGGGAACGTGTTTCCACCAGCCTGGGTGCCGCGTCGGCTTGTCTGCTTCTGCTCCTGACGGCCTGCTGGAACTACGCCGGAGGCCATTGGCTGATGGCCGGGCTGGCAATCACGGCGGTCAGTCTGGCTCTGCCCTGGAGCTGGTGGGCGGCTTGGCGGCATTACGGAAAGCACGCGATAACTCTGTGCGTGGCGCTGACCTCCGGGTGGGTGTTCCTGCTGCTGACGGTAATTTGGGCGTTCACGGGAGGGGACTGGCTGTTTCGGGCGGCGTATCCTCTGGCGGCGCTGGGGGTGGTTTTCCTGTGGGCCTGCTACGGCTGTCTGCGCTGGGTCCCCGGCGGGGCCTGGGTGAAGGCCGGAGCCGTTGTGATACTCGCGGCCCTGGCTACGCCGGCCTTTAACGGTCTGTGCGCCTTTTTGCTGCCGGAGTACCATACGGGGAACATCCCCTGGCTGAACCGGCTCGTCTTTTTGGCGACCCTGGCGGCGGGTCTGGTCCTGCTGGCGGTGGGCAACGCTGAAAAAATACGAAAAAACCGGCCTGAGTGATAATCAGGCCGGTTTTTTGCATCAAAAAATCAAAATCCGAAGGGTGAATGCCAGGGTCATGAGCAGCATCCCGATGCTGGCGAGGTGGTCCAGCGCCAGACCCCGGCGGCGCAGGAGAGCGCTGTACCGGGGATGGGGCGGGAGGGGAGAGGCCTCCGGGACCCAGTCCAGCGGGCAGTCCTGGTCCAGCTCTTGGTCTGGGGCCTGGGTCTGCGCCAGCTTGCGGCGGTATTCCGCCAGGTCGATGATATTGGATGTCGTCGTTGTCATGGGGCTCCACCTTTCGTTGCAGTTTTTTGCGATTCAGGGGGGGTCAATCGCATCTATAGTATAGCGGTTCGACAGTCCGAAAAAACGGACCGAAGAATGAAAAACGAATGTTCTAAATGAATAATACAATATCAGTTCGAATTTGTCAAGAGCTTTTTTGAAAAGTTTGTTTTATTTTGGGGAGGCAGGGCTTTGGAGGGAAGCAGAAGTCTGTGGAACATGACCCGCCCAGGGGGTCGGGTCCCACAGTTCACTTCTCCCACAAATCAAAGATTTTTTGCGAAAAGGATTGCGCTTTGCGGACCGAGGGGGTATAATACTTGTCTGTAAAATTGTTGAAGATACAAGGAGCGGAGAACAGTGCGCAACGAAAAGCTGAGAAATGTAGCCATTATCGCCCACGTAGACCACGGCAAGACCACCCTGGTGGACCAGCTGCTCAAGCAGAGCGGCGTGTACCGGGAGAACCAGGCCGTGGTAGAGCGGGTGATGGATTCCAACGACCTGGAACGGGAGCGTGGAATTACGATTTTGGCTAAAAATACCGCCGTGCAGTACGGTGATGTGAAAATCAATATCGTGGATACCCCCGGCCACGCCGACTTCGGCGGCGAGGTGGAGCGTATCCTGAAAATGGTCAACGGAGTCATTCTGCTGGTGGACGCCGCCGAGGGTCCCATGCCCCAGACCCGTTTTGTCCTGAGCAAGGCCCTGGAGCTGGGCCATCGGGTGATCGTGGTCGTCAACAAGATCGACCGGCCCGACCAGCGGGTCTACGAGGTAGTGGACGAGGTGCTGGAGCTGCTGCTGGATTTGGACGCCTCCGACGAGCAGCTGGACAGCCCCATGCTCTTCTGCTCCGGCCGTCAGGGCACCGCTTCGGTCCAGCCGGACGTGGCGGGCAGCGATTTGCAGCCCCTGTTTGAGGCGATTTTGGAGTATATCCCCGCCCCGGAGGCGGATGTGGAAGCTCCCTTCCAGATGCTGGTGTCCTCCATCGACTACAACGAGTTCGTGGGCCGCATCGCCGTGGGCCGCATCGAGCGGGGAACTATTAAGCAGAACCAGGAAATCGTGGTGTGCAACTACCACAACGCCGGTGAGGCCCCCAAGAAAGCCAAGGCCACCACGCTGTATGAGTACGAGGGCCTGAACAAGGTCCCGGTGACCGAGGCTTCGGCGGGCAATATCATTGCCATGAGCGGCATCGGGGAAATCACCATCGGAGACACGATCTGCGTGCCCTCCTGCGTGGAGCCTATCGAGTTTGTGAAAATCTCCGCCCCTACCATTGAAATGACCTTTTCCGTCAACGACTCCCCCTTCGCCGGGCGGGAGGGAAAATTCGTCACCTCCCGGCAGATCCGGGAGCGGCTGTTCCGGGAGACCATGAAGGATGTGTCCCTGCGGGTGACCGAGGTGGAGGACGCCACCGACTCCTTCAACGTGGCCGGCCGGGGCGAGATGTCCCTGTCCATTCTGATCGAGACCATGCGCCGGGAGGGCTACGAGCTTCAGGTGTCCCCGCCCCGGGTGCTGTTCCAGGAGATCGACGGCAAAAAGTGCGAGCCTGTGGAACGGTTAGTGGTGGACGTGCCCGCCGACTGCGTGGGCGCGGTGATGGAAAAGCTGGGGGCACGGAAGGGCGAGTTCCTGTCCATGAACCCTGTGGGCAGCCGGACGAAGCTGGAATTTTTGGTTCCCTCCAGAGGCCTGTTCGGCTACCGGAACGAGTTTTTGACCGACACCAAGGGCGAGGGCATTATGGCCTCCGTCTTTGACAGCTATGTCCCCATGAAGGGGGATATCCAGCGCCGGAATACCGGCTCCCTGGTCGCCTTTGAGACCGGCGAGGCCGTGACTTACGGCCTGTTCAACGCCCAGGAGCGCGGCTCTCTGTTCATCGGCGCGGGCACTCCGGTGTACGCGGGTATGATCGTAGGCGTGTCCCCCAAGCTGGAGGACATCTCCGTCAACGTGTGCAAGAAGAAGCAGCTGACCAACATGCGGGCCTCCGGTTCGGATGACGCTCTGCGGTTGGTTACGCCCCGGCAGATGTCCCTGGAACAGTGCCTGGAGTTCCTGGCCGATGACGAGCTGCTGGAGTGTACCCCGGAGAATTTACGGCTGCGTAAGCGCATTTTGGACCACGGCGAGCGCATGAAGGCTCTGAAGGGCGGACAGAAATAAATTTTAATCTATTTTGTAAAGTTCCCAAACCCCGTATTTGCAGAATACGGGGTTTTTTCAAAAGGAGGATTTGAAGCTATGTCAAACTACATCGAGCGCCATGACCGCATTTTTTACCCCATCCAGGGCGACCCCATGTTAGGCCGGGGTTCCTTCCGGGTGACCCACCCAGGCCAGCTCGCCGTCCCCCACGGCCTGGAGGTGCTGGACGCGTCCCGCCTGCCGGACTTCCCTCTGGAGGAGGT
Organism: uncultured Oscillospiraceae bacterium; assembly: GCA_910577805.1. Classification (GTDB taxonomy): domain Bacteria; phylum Bacillota; class Clostridia; order Oscillospirales; family Oscillospiraceae; genus Lawsonibacter. The sequence goes on from CAJTOE010000101.1 coordinate 5,952, forward strand.
CCCCGCAAACGCCCTCAAGGCCGGGAAACTCACTGCGGTCAACACGAACCGTCCCGGCTGGGAAAGCATCCTGGATTGGAAGTCCTCCCCCGCGAAGAAGCGGGTGCATATTCTGGCCATCGGCGACGTAGGCTCTACCCTGCTCACCGGCCTGAAGCTGCTGGGCGGGGACGTGATCTCCAAAATCGGCATCTGCGACCTGTCCAGCCAGATCACCGGCCGCTGGGAGTTCGAGATGGGCCAGATCAACCTGCCCTGGAGCTACGACGCGTTCCCGGAGGTGGAGGTGGTCCAGCCGGAAAATCTGTTTGACTGCGACATGTTCGTCTTTGTGGCCTCCAAGGGCATCCCGCCGGTGGGGTCCGGGGTGAAGGACGTGCGTATGGCCCAGTTCGAGGCCAACGCCGGTATCGTGAAGCATTACGCGAAAATGGCCCGGAAAGCCAACTTCCAGGGCCTGTGGTGCGCGGTGTCCGACCCGGTGGACCCTCTGGCAAAAACCGCCTATCTGGAGAGCAACAAGGACGGCAACGGGAACTGGGACGGCCAGGGCCTGCGGCCGGAACAGGTCCAGGGCTTCGGGCTGGGGGTGATGAACGCCAGAGCGGCCTACTTCGCCAAGCGGGACAGCAAATTTGCGTCCTTCCTGACCGAGGGCCGGTCCTTCGGTCCCCACGGCACCGGGCTGACGATCGCCAATTCTCTGGAACACTATGACGACGCGCTGTCCCAAGAGCTGACCATGCTGACTGTGACGGCCAACCTGAAAATGCGGGAAATCGGCTTCAAGCCCTACGTGGCTCCCGCGCTTTCCTCCGGGGCGCTGTCCCTGCTGCTGACCCTCCGGGGGGAATGGCACTGCGGCTCTGTGTTCCTGGACGGCATTTTTATGGGAGTCAAGAACCGCTATACCCCCGCCGGGCTGGAGACGGAGCTTCTGCCCCAAATCCCCGAAACACTGTTCGGCCACATTCGGGCAGCGGCGGACCACTTGCAGGAGATTTTGTAATGACGCTGCATGTGATCCGGCCCGCCGGAGCAGGCCCGCGTTTGGAGACGGTTTTGGACCGGGCTTTGACAGGCCGGGAGATACGAGTCTATCAGACCGCGGAAGAACTGCAGGATTTACGGGGGCAAAAACTGCTGTTTGCCGTGGGGCTGGACGAGACGGGGCTGAGTTTTGAGTATATCAAGATGCTTGCCCGCCTGCGTCAGGACCAAACGCTGTTGGAGGGGTCTGCGGCGGGTATCCTGGTGGACGGCCCCGGTGAGCTTTTCACCAAGTCCACCGCCGCCGAGCTGGCCTTTACCGTGAATCAGGCCGGGTGTGCGCTGGTGGGCCGGCCCCTGGTGGAGGCCACCGGGACGCTGGAAAATTTCCGCATCCAGGCCCAGAATCTGCACACGGACCTGGAGGGGGCCTATCAGGCGGCGGTGGAGGATTTGATTTCCCGGCTCTTTGTGGATTTTTGTCCCAAAAAGGACCCGGAGCTGTTGGTCCTGCACGCCTCCAGCCACCACACCTCCAACACGATGGCGCTGTGGGAGAAGGTCCGGGTCCAGCTTGGCGAGGGATTCACTGTGACGGAAATCGGCCTGCGCAACGGAACGCTGTCCGACTGCTCCGGGTGTCCCTATACGCTGTGCCTGCACTTCGGTGAGAAGGGCGGCTGTTTTTACGGCGGTCTGATGCAGCAAGAGGTGTATCCCGCTGTGCGCCGGTGCGACGGAATTGTGATGCTCTGCCCCAACTACAACGACGCGCTCTCCGCCAACCTGACCGCGTGCATCAACCGTCTGACAGCGCTGTTCCGGCAGACGCGGTTTTATGACAAGGCGCTGTTTGCGGTGGTGGTCTCCGGCTATTCGGGCGGGGATATCCTGGCCCGGCAGTTGATCGCCGCGATGAATATGAATAAATCGTTTTATCTGCCGCCCCGGTTCGCCCTGCTGGAGACCGCCAACGACCCAGGCCAGGCAGTGCAGCGGCCCGGCGTGGACCAGCGGCTGGACGCGTTTGCGCAGACGATCCGGGATACGCTTCGATGTGTTGAGTAGAGGAGCACTTCGGTTTCACCCTCATCCGTCACCGCCTACGGCGGCGCCACCTTCCCCCGTTAGGGGGAAGGCTTTGGAGGGGACTGAAACTCTCAGTGGAATGGCCCGCCCAGAGGGTCGGGCCCCACAGTTCACTCTGCACCAGACCGGCAAAGGGCTGCAATGCAGACAACGGGTGGCCGCAGGCCGCTTTGATATAGACTAACCTCTATCTCCGCACCCAGGCCTTCCCCCTTGACGGGGGAAGGTGGCACGGCGAAGCCGTGACGGATGAGGGTGCCCCCCTGAAGTCTTGACTTTTACACAAAATGCCCCTACAATGAATTCTAACAACAACCCCCAACAACTTGGAAAAGGATGGATTATTATGGCTCAAAATTCCGGCAAGAAACAGGTGGAGCAGATCACCGATATGGAGGTGGATTTCGCCCAGTGGTACACCGACGTGTGCAAAAAGGCGGAGCTGATCGACTACTCCTCCATCAAGGGTATGTTCATCTACCGCCCCTACGGTTACGCCATCTGGGAGAATATCCAGCACGAGATGGATAAGCGCTTCAAGGCCACCGGCCACGAGAACGTGTACCTGCCTATGCTCATTCCGGAAAGCCTGCTCCAGAAGGAGAAGGACCATGTGGAGGGCTTTGCGCCTGAGTGCGCCTGGGTGACCATGGGCGGCAGCGAAAAGCTGGAGGAGCGGTACTGCATCCGCCCCACCTCGGAGACGCTGTTCTGTGAGCACTATAAAAACGTGATTCACTCCCACCGGGACCTGCCCAAGCTGTACAACCAGTGGTGTTCCGTGCTGCGCTGGGAAAAGACCAGCCGGCCCTTCCTGCGCCACCGGGAGTTTTTGTGGCAGGAGGGCCACACCATGCACGCCGACGCCCAGGAGGCCAGAGAAGAGACGATGCAGATGCTCAACGTCTATGCGGACTTTTTGGAAAACGTGCTGGCGATGCCTGTGGTCAAGGGCCGCAAGACGGACAAAGAAAAATTCAACGGCGCGGAGGAGACTTACACCGTGGAGTGCATGATGCACGACCGGAAAGCCCTCCAGTCCGGCACCAGCCATTA
>CAJTOE010000102.1 GCA_910577805.1 uncultured Oscillospiraceae bacterium
CTCGATGGCCGCGTCGGAGCCTAACGCCCCCATGGCGACTCCGATGTCCGCACGGGACAGCACCGGCGCGTCGTTGATGCCGTCGCCGACAAAAACGAGCTGCTCCTTGGGCTGCTTGGTCCGAAGAAGCTCCTCCACACGCTCCACTTTATCCGCCGGAAGGAGTTGGGCGTGGAACTGGTCCAGCCCCAGTTCCTGGGCGACATGCTGGGCCGCGCCCTGGGCGTCGCCGGTGAGCATCACGGTCTGGCGCACCCCGCAGGCCTTCAGCTCCCGGAGGGCCTGGGCGGAGCTGGCCTTGGGCCGGTCCGAAATCACCAGACAGCCCTGATATTGGCCGTCCACCGCCACATAGACGGTCGTTCCGGCCTGCTCCTGGACGGCGGGCATGGAGATGTTCTCCCGCGCCATCAGCTTCCGGCTCCCGGCCAGGACCAACCGGCCGTCCACCACCGCCCGGACTCCGTGTCCGGCAATTTCTTCCACATCCCGGACCCGCTCCGGTGCGGGCTGTCCGCCCCAGGCGGTCAGGATGGAACGGGAGATGGGATGGGTGCTGAACTGCTCCGCCAGAGCGGCCCACTCCAGCACGTCGCCCTCCGTCCGGGTCACCGTGAATTTGCCCTGGGTCAGCGTGCCGGTCTTGTCAAAGACTACGATGCCCGCCTGGGCCAGCGCCTCCAGATAATTGCTGCCCTTGACCAGGATACCCTGCTTGGACGCGCCGCCGATGCCGCCGAAAAAGCTCAGGGGAATGGAAATCACCAGGGCACAGGGGCAGGACACCACCAGGAAGTTCAGCGCGCGGGGCACCCACACGCCCCACTGTCCGCCCGTGAGCAGAGAGGGGAGGACCGCCAGCGCCAGGGCGGCAAAGACGACGATGGGGGTATAGTACCGGGCGAATTTGGTAATAAAATGCTCCGCCTGGGCTTTTTTTTCGCTGGAGTTTTCGACCAGGTCCAGAATCCGGGCAACTGTAGATTCCCCAAAGGGTTTCGAGACCTGTACATGGAGCAGTCCCGACAGATTCACGCACCCGGAAATCACCTGATCGCCCTGGGCCACGTCGCGGGGCAGAGATTCGCCGGTGAGGGCAGCGGTGTCCAGCGCCGAGCTGCCCTGAGACACTACGCCGTCCAGAGGGACGCGCTCCCCGGCCTTGACCACGATGGTATCGCCCACCGCAATTTCCTCCGGGTCCACCTGGACCAGCTGGCCGTCCCGCTCCACGTTGGCGTAGTCGGGGCGTATGTCCATCAGATCAGCAATAGATTGGCGGCTCCGGCTGACCGCTACGCTCTGGAACAGCTCGCCCACCTGATAGAACAGCAGGACCGCTACGCCCTCCGGGTACTCCCCGCAGCCGAAAGCGCCCAGCGTCGCTACCGCCATCAGGAAATTTTCGTCGAACACCTGGCCGTTGGCGATGTTCCGGACCGCTTTCCAAATCACGTCCCAGCCCACTATGGCGTAGGGGACCAGAAAGAACGGCAGACGAAGAAAACCTTCCACAGGCAGCAGCAGAGCGCATACAAACAGCGCAAAGCTGATGAGAATGCGGTAGAGCATCTTTTTTTGCTTTTTGGTCATAAATGGCCCTCCTCCCCGTTATTTCAGGACAATTTCACAGTCCGGCTCCACCTTGCGGCAGACTTTTACGACCTCCTTCATGATGGCGTCGAACCGGGCGTCGTCCCCCTCTACCGTCATTTTCTGGCTCATGAAGCTCACGGTGGCGCTGGTCACGCCGTCGATTTTTTGAATGGCGGTTTCCATCTTCGCGGCGCAGTTGGCACAGTCCAGGTCAATCAGCTTGTAGGTCTTTTTCATAAAAATGCTCCTCTCAAATTTTAAAGTTGAATTTTAAAGCGGCTTGGACAATACCCCGTATCCCACCGGGATATGTCCAGGAAGGACCAAAAATTCGGTGAGGGTCCCTTCAAGCCCCTCTAAAAAGCTACGGTAGCTCTCTGCGGTGAAATTTCTTCGGGCGCGAAAGCCCAGCAGATGATAGAGCTTCAGGGCGGTGCGCAGACCGCTCGCGTCCCCCAGCAGGAAGGTGGGCAGAAGCACCTGACCGCCGGGACGGGTCACCCGTAACAGCTCCCGCACCGCACGGTCCGGTTCCGGCAGCAGATGCAGTACGTTGCCCGCCGCCGTCAGGTCAAATGTGTTGTCCGGCTCCGGCAGAGCGGTCAGATCACGCACTTCAAACCGGAGATTGGACAGGCCGCGTGCGTTCGCTTTCTTCTGCGCCTGCCGCAGCATGAATTTGGAGAGGTCGGTACACAGCACCTGCCGGGCGCTGGGGGCCATCGCCAGGGACAGAGACCCGGTTCCTGCCGCGCAGTCCAGCGCGTAAACCCCTTGGGGCGTGCGGTGCGCGGTCTGGCAGATCATTTCCGTCACAGCGGTCCGGTTGAGCCATTCGGCAGCGTCGTAGGCGATGGCGATGCAGTCCCAGAAGCTCATACGTCACTCCTCCAGATGCTCCATCCCCTGGCTGAGAATGCGCACGACATGGTCGTCGGCCAGGGAGTAGAACACAGTTTTGCCCTCCCGGCGGAATTTTACCAGCTTGCTGGATTTCAGCAGCCGGAGCTGGTGGGATACTGCGCTTTGTGTCAGCCCCAGCACGTCGGCCAGGTCGCACACGCAAAGCTCCGATTCGTACAGCGCGTACAGCAGTTTAATGCGGGTGCTGTCTCCGAAGATTTTGAACAGCTCCGCTAAATCGTACAGCACTTCGTCTGCGGGAAGCAGTTTCTTGACAGTCTCAATGCGGCTGGGGTGGGTTTGGGTTTCCTGGCAGCAGTCCAGATGGTCCATAAGCGCCTCCTTTCTCGATAACACATGAGCAGTTGTTCATATGTTTTGATTGGATTATACATGAATGTTGGCAGGTTGTCAAGTGGGTTTTTTCACCCTCATCGTGAATGATAAAGCAAAATAAAAAATCCTTGTAAAAATCCGGGCCAAGCGTTATAATACTAGATATTTCAGATTTTTGGAGTGATGTTTCTATGGATCGCATTGCGATTGCGGCCATCTTCGCCGACCAGGACCGCCTGGGCGGGCAGACAGTTACCCTCTGCGGTTGGGCCAGGACGATTCGGGATATGAAAACCTTCGGCTTTATCGAGCTTAACGATGGCTCCTGCTTTAAAAATTTGCAGGTGGTCATGGACGCCGGCGCCTTGGACAACTATAAGGAAATCGCCGCCCAGAACGTGGGCGCGGCCCTGATTGTCACCGGCCAGGTGGTGCTGACCCCTGAGGCCAAGCAGCCCTTGGAGGTGAAAGCCCAGTCCATCCAGGTGGAAGGGCCTTCTACCCCCAACTACCCCTTGCAGAAAAAACGCCACAGCATCGAGTACCTGCGCACCATTCAGCACCTGCGGCCCCGGACAAATCTGTTCTCCGCTGTGTTCCGTGTGCGCTCCGCCGCCGCCCACGCCGTCCACTGCTTCTTCCAGGACCGGGGCTTTGTGTATGTCCACACCCCCATTATTACCGCTTCCGACTGTGAGGGCGCGGGGGAAATGTTCCAGGTGACCACCCTGAACATGCAGGACCCGCCCAAAACCCAGGATGGGCAGGTGGATTACAGCCAGGATTTCTTTGGCAAACGGGCCAGTTTGACCGTCTCCGGTCAGCTCAACGCAGAGAACTTCGCTATGGCCTTCGGGAATGTGTACACCTTTGGACCGACCTTCCGGGCCGAGAACTCCAACACCCAGCGCCACGCCGCCGAGTTCTGGATGATCGAGCCGGAAATGGCCTTTGCTGACCTGAACGATTACATGGACACCGCGGAGGATATGATTAAGTATATTATCCGCTATGTGATGCAGCGTTGTCCGGACGAGATTGAGTTCTTCAACTCCTTCGTGGACAAGGGCCTGAAAGCCCGGCTGGAGCATGTGGCAAGCTCCGCCTTTGGCCGGGTGAGCTACACCGAAGCGGTGGAGCTTTTGAAGAAGAACAACGATAAGTTCGACTTTAAAGTGGAGTGGGGCTGCGATTTGCAGACCGAGCATGAGCGGTATCTCACCGAGCAGATTTTCCAGCGGCCCGTGTTTGTGACCGACTACCCCAAGGAAATCAAGGCGTTCTATATGCGCATGAACGACGATGGAAAGACTGTGGCGGCGGCGGACTGCCTGGTGCCCGGCATCGGAGAGATCATCGGCGGCTCCCAGCGTGAAGAACGGCTGGAGCTGCTGGAGGGACGGATTCAGGAGCTGGGTATGGACCCCAAGGATTACTGGTGGTACTGCGATTTGCGCCGGTACGGCTCCTGCCGCCACGCCGGGTTCGGCTTGGGCTTCGAGCGTATGGTCATGTATTTGACAGGCGTTTCCAACATCCGGGATGTGGAACTGCATCCCCGGACGGTGGGCAATGCGGAATTTTGAGAGTATAAAACCAGGGGCGGCCTATGGGGCCGCCCCTGGTTTTTGGTTTGAAAGAAAGATTGTGCGGCCCTTGGGCTTCCCCCTCACGGGGGAAGGTGGCACGCGAAGCGTGACGGATGAGGGTGTAGCTTTAGGGCTGCACTATTTTTCGGGTTTGTTTGTACATTTTGGGTATGCGCTGCGCTCGTCTGTGCGTTTGAGCAGATAATCCAGGCTGGTCTGATAAAAGTCCGCCAGACCGGACAACACCTCAATGGGAATTTCGCGTAGCCCGTTTTCGTAGTTGCTGTACGCGCTGCGCGTCACGTGGAGATATTGGGCCAGCTCCTGCTGTGTCGTATCACTGTCGATGCGCAGTTCCTTGATTCTGCTGTAGTCCATAACTGCGTCACCGGGTTTACTCACTATCAAAACGATATCCCACCCCGCGCAGGGTGACGATGCGTCCGCTGTATGGCGTGATCGCGCGGCGGATCTGCTTGATATGGGTGTCCAGAGTCCGGGTGCCGCGGTTCAGCTCCCCGCCCCAGACTGCCTCCAAAAGCCGCCGCCGGGACAGGGCTACGTCCGGCTGGGACATCAACAGAGACAACAGGTCAAATTCCTTCGGGGTAAGCGAAATGGAAACGCCGTCCACCATGGTCCGGCGGGCGGTGAGGTCCACCGTAATGCCGCCGGAGATCAACTGCCGGGGATGGCCGCTGCTCCGCTTGAGGATGGCGGAGATGCGCAGCAGCACCTCCTTGGGCTCCAGGGGCTTTTGGACAAAATCGTCTGCACCCAGCTCCAGGGCGCGAATGGATTCCTGGGTCCCGCCGGAGCTGGAGGCCAGCATTATGGGCACCGGCGAAAAGCTGCGGATGACCTGACAGGCGGAAAATCCGTCCCGGCCGGACAGCTGGGCGGAGAGTAAGACAAAATCAAAGGGATTCTGCTGGTGCATGGTGACGGCTGTATCGCCGTCCTCGGCCTCGGCAACTAAATAGCCCTCGGAACGGGCGTGGTCACCCACCAGCGTACGTACAGAAGGGTCGCTGTCGGCAATCAGAATATGTCTCATACGCTGCACCTCCTTTCTGCGTGCGTGTGCTTCCGTGTGTTATGGGTACTGGGCCGCCGCCGCGGCCAGACGGGCCTGATAGGCCTGCACTGCCTCCGGCGGGGCGATGAGCTGGACGCCGCCCTCCAGGCCGAACAGCCAGCCGAAAAACTGCGGGCTCATGACCAGCGGGAGCTTTATGGTAAAATGGTCCGGGCCGTCGGGGACAGCAATAATGTCCATGCCAAAGCGGTCAAAAATCACGCCGGACATCCGGTTCTCCGCCCGGAGCGTGACCGTAAGCTCGGAGCCGTGGTACATCCCAAAATGCTTCTGGCCGTAAGACGCCAGGTCGAAATCCTCCTTGCGCAGCGGGAAGGTCTCGCCGGTCAGGGTGATGGCGCTCATTTTGTCCACCCGGTAGTGGCGTATCTGGCCGCTGTCCTCGTCCAGGGCCACCAGATAGTAATTCTCGCTGTTCCAGATCAGGCCGTAGGGCCGGACCCGGTAGGTCTTTCCGTTGTGGCGGTAGACCTTGCGGCGGCGGAAATCGTAGTCGAAATACCGGAAGGTGATGCTCTGGCGGCTGTGAATGGAGGTGTGGAGCTGGTCTACATGGTAGTAAATGCTCTCGTTCATGGTCTTGACCCGTCCGCTGACGTACACCTGGCGCTGAAGCTCCTGGGCCTGGTGGGTGCTGGCCAGACGCTCCAGCTTGCGGATCAGCTCGCCGCTCTTGCGCTGGGTCAAAAACCGGGAGGACTGCACCGCGTCCACCAGGAGCTTCAGCTCCGGGAGCTGGAACGAACGCGCCCCGATGAACCAGCCCCGGTGAGGACCGTCCCGGCGCAGCTGCACGTCCAATCCCGCCAGGGTCAGGTACTCCATGTCAGAATAGATGCTCTTGCGCTCGGCGCAGACGCCCTGGCGCTCCAGATTGGCAATCAGCGTACCAGTGGACAGGGGATGCTCCTCGTCGCTCTGCTCCAAAAGAAGCTGCGCCAGGAGGAGTAGCTTCAGCTTTTGACGGGGTCCCTTTGCCATCCTACCATCTCCTTTTTATTTCCAGCCCGCCCAGATATCCGGGGCGTAGCCGACTGCGGCCTGACGGCCGTTACGGACAATGGGAGTGCGAAGCAGCGCGCTGTTTTCCAGAAGCTTTTCCAGCTTGTCCTGGTCATAGGCCAGGTAGTCCAGCAGGACCGCGTCCGGGTGGGAGGCGTTGATGACGGCCTCCAGCCCCGCGGCCTTCACCACACTGGACAGCTCGCCCCGGCTGATGCCGTACTTCTTCAGGTCGATGTACTGGAACGGGATGCGGCGCTCCTTGAACCAGCGCTGGGCTTTTTTCGTGTCAAAACACTTGGAAATTCCAAAAATTTGAATGTTCATAAGAGAAATTCCGTCTTTGTTAATTTTTGTATACGGAGTATATCACATTCCTTTTTGTTGTACAAGTGGTTATTCGCCGGAAAAACATATTTTTTACAGAAAATATATTGGGAGTTTTTTATGCAAAACGCGTATGGACCCGTGCAGGAATTGGAAATACTGAATGCCAGGAATGCTGCGGCAACGCGGCAGAAGGAGTGTGTGTCAAATGAAAGCTGTAATCATGGCCGGCGGGGAGGGACGGCGGCTGCGGCCTATGTCCCTGGGTCTGCCCAAGCCTATGGTGCCCCTGTTTGACAAGCCGGTGATGGAACACATCATTGCCCTGCTGCGCCGGCATGGGTTCACCGACATCTGCGTGACCCTGTGCTACCGGCCCCAGAGTGTTATGGAATATTTTCGGGACGGAGCGGGCCTGGGCGTCCGGCTGTCCTATTTTATAGAGGAAGAACCTCTTGGCACCGCCGGGAGCGTGAAGAACTGCATGGAGCAGCTGGGGGAGGAAGATTTTCTGGTGATCAGCGGCGACGCTGTGTGCGATTTGAATTTGACGCAGCTGATCCAGTTCCACCAGGAGAAGCGCGCCGCCGCGACCCTGGCCCTGTACCGGCACCCCGCACCCCTGGAATACGGCCTGGTGCTGACCGGCAGACAGGGACGGGTCCAGGGCTTTGTGGAGAAACCCGGCTGGGGTCAGGTGGTCACCAATCAGGTGAATACTGGCATCTATGTGCTGTCCCGGCGGGCGATGGACTATGTGCCCCAGGGGCGGGCCTTCGATTTTGGAAAAAATTTGTTCCCCCTGCTGCTGCGGCAAAAAGAAGAGGTATTCGGCACCGCCCCGGAGGGCTACTGGTGCGACATGGGGGACTGTAAGGCCTACCTGCAATGCGCGGCGGACGCGCTGAATAAAAAAATCAAGCTGGACCTGCCGCCCTCCCAGCCGGTCCCGGAGGGGGCGAGCATGATTCCGCCTTGCTGGCTGGGTACCGGCGCCAAGGTGGAGCGGGGGGCGCTGATCGGACCCCATACGGTGCTGGGGGCCGGGAGTCTGGTGGGCGCGGGAAGCCTGGTCCAGCGGACCGTACTGTGGCCTGGGGCGGCTGTGCGGGAAAAGGCGACCCTGTATGGGGCGATTTTATGCCGGGGCGCCGAGGTCCGCCGGGGCGCGACCCTCCACGAGGGGACTGTGCTGGGAGAACACGCCCTGGCGGAGGAACATGCCACGCTGGCGGAGGGGACCAGGCTGTGGCCCAGCCGTATCGTGCCCGCGCGGGGAAAACTGCGCTTCGGGGACGGCGGGGTGATTCGGGGGACCCTGGATGAGGAACTGAGTCCGGAGAATCTGGTGGCCCTGGGGTCCCTGCTGGGAGAGGAGGGCCGGGCGGCTGTGGGCTGGCACGGCGGTCCGGGAGCCGAAATGCTGGCCCAGGCGGCATTGAGCGGAATTACTGCTGCCGGGGGAACCGGCTTGACCCACTCCATGCAGTGCGCGGCCCAGGCGGCCTGGCTGGCAGAGAGGAAAGAGATTCCGGCCTCCCTGTTTGTGGAGCAGATGGGGGAGAGGCTGTTTCTGCATCTGTTCGGGGCGGATGGTCTGCCCCTGGGCGGGCAGAGAGAACGGGCCTTGGAACACGCCCTGACACTGGGAGAGTTCCGGCGGACCGGGGCCGGACGGGTGGGACGGATCGTCCGTCTGGAGATGGGGCCGTCCGCTTACGCCGCCGACGCGGCCCGGCGGGCGGTGTTCTGCCCCACCCCGGTTCGGCGGCTGACTGCGGCTGTGCCAGGGGACAGCCCGGCGGACCAGGCCATCCGGCGGGTGCTGCATCTGCTGGGGTGGTCGGTGGAACACCGGTGGGAGCCGGGGATTCCCGCTTTTGCCGGCGGGCACGGCGGGTTTGAGCTGGAGGCCAGAGACGAGACCGGGGCGCTGCTGGATCCTGGACAGATGCTGGCCCTGACTGCGCTGATCGAGATGGAGAACGGCGGCGGCAAGCTGGCGGTGCCCTCCGGGGCTACGGCGGCGGTGGATTTGGTGGCGGCTGGGTACAGCGCTCAGGTGCTTCGGCTGGAGCGGGACGGCCAGAAGGCGCGGGAACTGTATCGGGCCCTGCCCTGGCTGCGGGACGCGGCCTTCGCCGCCGCTCGGATTGCCGC
>CAJTOE010000103.1 GCA_910577805.1 uncultured Oscillospiraceae bacterium
GCAGCGGCACGCCCTCCGGCTCCAACCCCGGCAGCAGCACCACCACCCCCGCCCCTTCCACCGGCGACAAGGTCATCAAAATCGGCGTCTTTGAGCCGGCCTCCGGCGACTCCGCGTCCGGCGGCAAGAAGGAAATGCTGGGGATGCAGTACGCTAACTCCGTCACCCCCACCGTGGACATCGGCGGCGAGACCTACACCGTGCAGCTGGTCCCCGCCGACAACGGCTCCTCCACCGACAAGGCTCCCTCCGCCGCCGCCCAGCTGGTCAGCCAGAATGTGGCAATCGTCCTTGGCTCCTACGGCTCCGGCGTGTCCATGGCCGCCAGCGACAACTTTAAGGACGCCGGCATCGCCGCCATCGGCGTGACCTGCACCAACCCCAACGTCACCGCCGGCAACGACCACTATTTCCGCATCTGCTTCCTGGACAACTTCCAGGCCCAGGTGCTGGCCAACTTCGCCATGGATAAATTCCAGGCCAAAACCGCCTACTGCCTGGGCGAGACCGGCAACGAGTATGACCAGGGCCTGATTACCTTCTTTGAGCAGGTCTTTACCGCCAACGGCGGCAAGGTCATCAAGGACTCCTTCCCCACCAATAACTCCGACTTCAACTCCTACCTGAACAAGGCCAAGGCCGAGGGCGCGGACGTCATCTTCACCCCCGTCTCCATCGCCTACGCCACCCAGATTATCACCCAGGCCCAGTCCCTGGGCATCACCGCCCCCTTCCTGGGCTCCGACACCCTGGACGACAACATGGTCCTGGACGCCGCCAACGGCACGGACATCCAGCTCTATGTGTCCACCTTCTACCAGGAGGGCGGCGCGCCGGACTTTGACGCGGGCATCAAGGAGTATATCAACTCCAATTCCTCCGCCAAGGACGCCAACGGCGGCAACGACACCATCGCCGCGGTGACCGCCATGGGCTATGACGCCTACTACGTGGCCCTGGAGGCCATCAAGGCCGCCGGTTCCGCCGACCCCGCCGCCATCAAGGCCGCGCTGCCCGGCGTGACCTACACCGGCGTGTCCGGCGACATCGCCTTTGACAGCATCGGCGACGCCGTGCGCGACACCGCGTATATCAAGCACTCCACCAACACCGGCTCCTGGGAGCTGGAGACCGTCCAGCAGGCCGGCTAAAGTACCAGATATTTCCCGGCGGGGCAAGCCGCCCCGCCGGGAATCCTAACGATGGGCTGCCTTGAAAGGAGCCGGGCCGGCCCTTTTCAAGACAGCCCAAAAATTTACAAAAAGGAGGACCCCGCTTTGGAATTTGCCATTTCTGTACTCATTTCCGGGATCTCCGTGGGCGGGCAGTACGCGCTGATCGCCATCGGCTATACGATGGTGTACGGTATTCTGCGGCTCATCAACTTCGCCCACGGCGATGTGTTCATGGTGGCGGGCCTGCTGGGCATCTATCTGTCCGCCAGCCTGCCCCTGTATCTGTCCCTGCCCCTGGTGCTGGTGCTGACCGTGGCCCTGGGCTTCTGCATCGAGCGCGTGGCCTATAAGCCTTTACGCGCCGCCCCCCGGATGTCGGTGATGATCTCCGCCATCGGCGTGAGCTACCTCATTCAGAACACCGCAACCTATATCACCGGCGGACAGCCCATGACCTACCCCACCATCCCCTTCCTGTCCGACACGGTGAAAATCGCCGGAACCTCCACCAAATGGGTGACCATTTTAACGCCCTTCCTGGTGCTGGCCTTGGTGCTGGCCCTGACCCAGCTCATCAACCACACAAAGGTGGGTATGGCCATGCGGGCGGTGGCCAAGGACTTTGAGACCAGCCAGCTCATGGGCATCAAGATCAACTCCGTCATTTCCGTCACCTTCGTCATCGGCTCCGCCCTGGCGGCGGTAGGCTCCATGCTCTACTTCACCAACTTCCAGGCCATTACCCCCACCGCCGGTGCGCTGCCCGGCCTGCGGGCCTTCGTGGCCGCGGTGGTGGGCGGCATCGGCTCCATCCCCGGCGCGGTGGTGGGCGCGTTTATCATCGGCATCTGCGAAAATGTCATCAAAAGTACCGAATTCACCGTTTTCTCCGACGCGGGGACTTTTGCCCTGCTGATTCTGATTTTGGTGGTCAAGCCCACCGGTCTGTTCGGAGAAAAGGTCACCGACAAAGTGTAAGGGAGGCGGGCTGTTTATGATTCCGGAAAAAAATAAAAAAAGCGCCGCCGTCCCCATGATCGCTGCGCTGGTTCTGCTGCTGGCGGTGGTCCTGCTGGAGAACGTCAGCCTGCTTCTGCCCCAGGGGAGCGTCCCCAGTGTGCTGCTGCCCACCAGCCAGCTCTTCTCTGTGCTGAAAAAGGGCGCGGTGTACTCCCTGGCGGCGGTGTCCATGAACCTGCTCAACGGCTTTACGGGCCTGTTCTCCCTGGGACAGGCGGGCTTCATGCTGTTAGGCGCGTACACCTACGCCATTTTGTCCGTCCCCATTGCGGAGCGCGCGGCGGTGTACTACCTCTACGGCGGCTCTGCGGTGAACTTCTCCTTCCAGGACATGTTCGGGGCCGTATTCGGCACCGAGGGCGTGGGCGGAGCCATCAGCATGGGTCTGGGCGTGGTCGTTGCCATGGTGCTGGCGGGATGCGTGGCGGCGGTGTTCGCCTACTTCATCGGCCTGCCGGTGCTGCGGCTGAAGAGCGACTATCTGGCCATCGCCACCCTGGGCTTTGCGGAGATTTTAAAGGCCGTGTTCCAGTGGCAGGCCTTGGGTCCTGTCACCAACGGAGCCAACATGATAAAAAGCTTCCCCACATTCTCCAGCTTCAACCTCACCGACGCCAGCGGAAAGGTCACCCTGCGGCTGTCCACGTTCTTCCCCTTCCTGGTGGCTATCGTGTGCATTGCAATCATTTGTATGCTGATTAACTCCTCCTACGGCCGGGCCTTCAAGGCCATCCGGGAGGACGAGATCGCCGCCGAGGCTATGGGCATCAACCTGGCCAAGCACAAAATGCTCTCCTTCTGCACCTCTGCGTTTTTCGCCGGAGTCAGCGGCGCGCTGTTCGCCATGTTCGTCAACAACGCCCAGGCCAAGGTGTACACTACGACCATGACCTATGAGATCCTGCTCATCGTGGTCATTGGCGGCATCGGCTCCATCTCCGGAAGCTGCATCGCCACGTTCCTGTATGTGGCCTGCTCCGAGTGGTGGCTGCGCTTCCTGGACAACGAGGTGGTGCTGGCAAACGGCACAAAGCTGCCCTTCCTGCGCTCCGGCTTCCGGATGGTGGTGTTCTCCGTGGTCATTATGATTGTGGTGCTGTTCTTCCGCAAGGGCATCATGGGCGACCGGGAGCTGACTGACCTCTTTGCGAAAAAATCGAAGAAAGGGAAGGAGGCAGTCCAATGAGCGAAAATATCCTGCACGCAGAAAACGTGACCATGCAGTTCGGCGGCGTGGTGGCCGTCAACAACCTGTCCCTGGACGTGAACACCGGGGAGATTGTGGCCCTGATTGGGCCCAACGGCGCGGGCAAAACCACCGCCTTCAACTGCATCACCGGGGTCTATGAGCCCACCAACGGGAAAGTGGACTTTTTGGGACAGCCCATGGTGGAGAACTTCCCCCAGGGCAAAATGGACAAGCAGTACGCCGGGGAAAACAAGGGACTTTATGGCAAAAAGCTCTCCCCCACGCCGGACAAGATCACCCAGTTGGGCATTGCCCGGACCTTTCAGAATATCCGGCTGTTTTCGGCCCTGAGCGTCTTTGACAACGTACTCATTGCCAAGCACATGCGGGCCAAGCAGAATTATTTCAACACCATGTTCCACCTGAACCGGGCGGAGGAGAAGCGGATGCGGGAGGAGTCCATGGCGCTGCTGGAGGCGCAGGGCCTGGCGCACCTGAAGGACGAGGCGGCCGGCAGTCTGCCCTACGGACTCCAGCGCCGTCTGGAGATTGCCCGCGCCCTGGCGACACAGCCCAAGCTGCTTTTGCTGGACGAGCCTGCCGCGGGCATGAACCCCCAGGAGACCCAGGAGCTGACGGATTTTATCCAACAGATACGGGAGGAGTACAACCTGTCCATTTTCATGATCGAGCATCATATGGACCTGGTCATGCAGATTTCCGACCGCATTTACGTGCTGGACTTCGGCCGCCTGATCGCCCAGGGCACACCGGTGGAGGTCCAGAACAATCCCAGAGTGATAGAGGCATATTTGGGGGTGGCAGACGATGCTGAAAATTGATGAACTGAAGGTGAGCTACGGCGGCATCGAGGCGGTGAAGGGCATTACGTTCGAGGTGCCCGAACGGCAGATCGTCACCCTGATTGGCGCAAACGGCGCGGGCAAGTCCACCACCCTGCGCACCATTGCCGGACTGGTGAAGCCCGCCTCCGGACGCATCCATCTCCAGGGGGAGGACATCACCGGCCTGTCCCCGGACAAGATCGTCTCCCGCGGCATCACCCTGGTGCCGGAGGGACGGCGGGTGTTCCCGGATTTGACGGTGCTGGAGAATTTGAAAATCGGCGCGTACCTGCGCAGCGACAGCCTGGAGGACGATTTGAAGTGGGTGTACGACCTGTTCCCCCGGCTCCAGGAGCGGTCCTGGCAGGCGGCGGGCACCCTGTCCGGCGGCGAGCAGCAGATGCTTGCGGTGGGACGTGCGCTGATGTCCCGGCCCAAAATTATCATGATGGACGAGCCGTCCCTGGGTCTGGCTCCCATCGTGGTCAAGGGGATTTTTGATATTATCCGGGAGATCAACAAGCAGGGCGTGACGGTTTTGCTGATTGAGCAGAACGCCAATATGGCTCTGCACACCGCGGATCTGGGCTACGTGCTGGAGACGGGTAAGATCACGCTCACCGGCCCCGGCAAGGAGCTTCTGGTGAACGAGGACGTAAAAAAGGCCTATCTGGGCAGTTAAAAAAGACGGGTTCTCCTTTGGGAGAACCCGCTTTCTTATGACTGTGCCAGCAGAAGCTTCAGGGCCTCCACCCCCACCCGGACGGCGGCGGCGGTATCGTGGCTTTCCTTCTGGTCCAGGCCGGCCAGCTCCCGTTCCTGGTTCCAGATCACGTGGAACACCGAGCCGCACCGCACGCCCCGGCTGGCCGCTGCGGTGAACAGCGCCGCCGACTCCATCTCCGAGGCCAGCACGCCCAGGCGCTTCCAGGCGTCCCATTTTTGGACCAGCTCGGAGTGGACCGGCATACGCTGGGGGGAGTGCTGGCCGTAGAACGAATCCTTGCACTGGACCACGCCGGTGTGGGTGGGGAGGCCCAGGTTTTTCGCGGCCTGGACCAGGGCGCAGGTCACATCGAAGTCCGGCACGGCGGGGTATTCGATGGGGGCGTATTCCCGGCTGGTCCCCTCCATGCGCACCGCGCCGGAGGCCACGACGATATCGCCGCTCTGGACGTCAAGCTTGATGCCGCCGCAGGTACCCACGCGGATGAAGGTATGAACGCCCAGGTTGCACAGCTCTTCCATGGCGATGGCGGCGGAGGGACCGCCGATGCCAGTGGAGACCACGCTCACCCGCTGGCCCAGGAGGGTGCCGGTATAGGTGGTGTATTCCCGATTAGTTTGGATATGGACGGGGTTGTCGAAATGCTGGGCGATGGCCTGACAGCGGCCAGGGTCGCCGGGGAGGATGCAGTAGGCGCCCACGTCGCCGGGGCGGCACTGGATATGGAACTGCAAGTCTCGGTTGTTTTCCTGCATGGGAGGACCCCCTTTTTTGTTGATAGGTGTATTGTAGCAAAAATGGGGGAGGTGCGCAAGGTGGGGGTGGGGACTTGTAAGTCTGCCTGTAATTTGTGATGTTGAGGAGACTTTTGGCCTCACCCTCATCCGTCACCGCCTGCGGCGGCGCCACCTTCCCCCACTAGGGGGAAGGCTTATCGGTGCGCCTGTCGATACTACTCCGCAGCTGGGTGAGTGCCAATGTTCGAGCCTTCCCCCTCACGGGGGAAGGTGGCACGGCGAAGCCGTGACGGATGAGGGTGAAAAAACCTCACAGTCACCACTGGAGATAATTTTTGGCAATATGTATCTGGTCCGCTTTTTGGAGGCCCATTTTGAGGCGGCGCCAACAGAGTTCATACTCGTCGTTTTCGAGGAAACTAGAGGCGATAATAACATTTTCCCGAAGGGTTTCGTACATTTCGCGGTAGGTGTCGGAGCATTTTTTGCAGTCCATTTTTCTCCCTCATTTCGTCTTGTAGTAGATATTTAAATTATAAGTGTTATTTAAATAAACGTCAAGTGATTTTTATACTTTTAAATTATTCATGAAGATTAAAAAATAAGTACAATCTATATCATACAGAAGTTGTATTCTTGGCAGGTGTGATATGGAGCTGGACTACAAACAAATTGGCCGTCGGATTGCAAAACGGCGCAAAAAATTAAATCTGAAACAGGCTGAAGTGAGCGAAAGAGCGGATATCAGCAATACCTACATGTCCAATATCGAACGCGCAAAATCCATCCCCTCCACCGAGGTAATCATGCGCTTGGCGTTCGCCCTGGAGACCACGCCGGACGAATTCCTGGTCGGTACATCCCACCGTCCCGACGAACGCTGGCGGGACGTATCGGAACAGCTGCGCAAGCTGGATGAATCCCAGCTGGAGCTGGTCAGCCAATTCATCGAATGGGTCTCCCAGAAGAAAATCCCATAAAACGCCCGTCAGAGTGACAGTACCGCCTGTCACTCTGAATCTTTTGTAATATCCCACAAACCCGGCGCTAAACCCCGCGAAAAACCTATAAAAAACGTCGAAATTTCATTTTGCGTCTTTACAACAGCTCATTAGCACGCTAAAATGCTGAAGTACCTACTGCGAATCGAGTGTTATGAAAACGGGAGGATTTTATGAAAAAACTTTTGTCTCTTGCCATGGCCGCGGCCATGTGCCTGACCCTGACCGCCTGCGGAAACGGCGGCACCAGCACCCCCCAGAGCAGCCAGCCCAACCCGTCCAATTCGTCCAACTCGTCTGTCATCGGCGGCGCCGACTCCTCCACGGAGATTGTCACCACCGACAGCGACCTGGCCTACATCCAGAACAAGGGCACCCTGATCGTGGGCATCACCGAGTTCGAGCCGATGGACTACCAGAACAGCGACGGCGAGTGGATCGGCTTCGACGCGGACCTGGCGAAAGCTTTTGCTGAGAGCCTGGGCGTAGAGGTCAAGTTCCAGGTCATCGACTGGTCCAACAAGGTCTTTGAGCTGGACGGCAAGACCATCGACGTGGTGTGGAACGGCATGACCCTGAACGACGAGGTCATGGCCGCCATGGAGTGCAGCAACCCCTACTTTGACAACGCCCAGGTGGTCATTGTCCCCGCCGACGTGGCCGACAAGTACCAGACCGTGGAGAGCGTCCAGGACCTGGCCTTTGCCGTGGAGTCCGGCTCCGCCGCCCAGGCGCAGGCCGACGAACACAACTTTACCTACACCGAGGTGGAGGACCAAGCCACGACCCTGATGGAGGTCAACTCCGGCACCTCTGACGCGTCCATCATCGACTACCTGATGGCTAAGGCCATGATCGGCCCCGGCACCGGCTATGAAAACCTGACCTTCACCGTCAGTCTGAATTCCGAGCAGTACGGCGTGGGCTTCCGGAAGGGGTCCGATATGGCCGCCGCCCTGAACGAGTTCTTCAAGACCAGCTATGCCGACGGCACCATGCAGGAAATTGCCGAGACCTATAACATCGCGGATAAGCTGGTGGCGCAGTAAGCAGAACACCCCGGCCGATTTGGAAAACGCAGAGGAAAAACCTTCCTCTGCGTTTCCAGCGTATATAAATTTGTAAACTAAGGTGGGAGACAATCGTGTTTATGACCGTCCTGGGGGCCTTGAACGAGGGCTTTCTCCAGACTTTAAAGCTCTTTACCATTACCCTGCTCGGTGCGCTTCCATTGGGGCTGGTGATCTCCTTCGGCTCCATGAGTACCTGGACTCCCTTCCGATTCCTCCTCCAGTGGAGCCTGCCCAAACCGCTGCGGTGGCTGTGCGGCATCCGGCCCATCAGTCTGCTGACCAGGACCGTGGTCTGGGTCATCCGGGGGACTCCGCTGATGCTCCAGCTTTTGATTCTTTTCTACATCCCAGGCCAGTGGATGGCTTCCAGCCCCTGGCCCAGCGGGGAGACAGGCCGTTTTATGGCCGCGTCCATCGCGTTTATCATCAACTACGCCTGCTACTTCTCCGAAATCTTCCGGGGCGGCATCCAGTCTGTCCCGGTGGGGCAGCAGGAGGCGGGCTTGGTGCTGGGCATGACCAAACAGCAGATTTTTTTCAAGGTCACGCTTCTGCAAATGATAAAGCGCATCGTGCCCCCCATGTCCAACGAGATCATTACCCTGGTGAAGGACACCTCCCTGGCCCGTATCATCTCCCTCCAGGAGGTCATCTGGGCGGGCTACGCCTTCATGAAAGGCTCCCACGGCTATTCAGGACTGACCTGGCCGCTGTTTTTCACCGGCGTTTATTACTTAGTGTTCAACGGCGGCTTGACTCTGCTGTTCGGCTGGGTCGAAAAGAAGCTGGATTATTTCCGATAAGGAGGGGCCGAAATGCCTGTTTTGGAAGTACACAACATTGAAAAGCACTTTGGCTCCACCAAGGTGCTGGAGGACATCAGCTTTTCCCTGGAGCAGGGCCAGGCCCTGGCGATCATCGGGTCCTCCGGCAGCGGCAAAACGACGCTTCTGCGGTGCCTGAACTTTCTGGAGACCCCCAACCAGGGGCGCATCCTGGTCCAGGGGGAGACCCTGTTCGACGCGGACGACCCCGCCACCCAGCGGGAGAGCGAGGTGCGCAAGAAGCGGCTCCACTTTGGGATGGTGTTCCAGTCCTTCAACCTGTTCCCCCAATACACGGCGCGGAAGAACGTGTGTCTGGCGCGGGAGCTGCTGGCCCAGGAACAGCCGGATTTCAAGGC